>NZ_JAPZLD010000005.1:0-327936 GCF_030182635.1 Amycolatopsis ponsaeliensis | reverse complement strand
ACCACCGTGCCGTTCCCGTCCGGAACGAACCACCGTGCCGTTCCCGTCCGGAACGACCACCGTGCCGTTCCCGTCCGGAACGAACCACCGTGCCGTTCCCGTCCGGAACGACCACCGTGCCGTTCCCGTCCGGAACGAACCACCGTGCCGTTCCCGTCCGGAACGACCACCGTGCCGTTCCCGTCCGGAACGAACCACCGTGCCGTTCCCGTCCGGAACGAACCACCGTGCCGTTCCCGTCCGGAACGACCACCGTGCCGTTCCCGTCCGGAACGACCACCGTGCCGGGAACTCAACTTCGGCCGCGCTACCGCGTGAAGGCGGACCCCCTGCGGGGCCTCGCCGCGACACACGCCGTCACGGCGCATGACCTTGGATTCGAAGGCAACCTCGGATCGCTAGTCCGCCGAGCCGCGTCGTCGCCCGCCGTCGCATGGACTCCGCCCACGGACTTCACGTGTGTCCACGCCCCGCCGACCGGTTCGCCGCTGCACAGCAGCGGCCACTATCCGCATGACTGGCTGCTCGGCCCGACCGCGAGCCCGATGCTCCCCGCCTCCGCCACTGTCGCACCGCTCGCGTCGGTCCGTGGCACCGACGCACCCAGGATCCCGATCGCCCACAGTGAAGCGCTTGCCGCGGCCTACTGGCGGGCCGGCCCCAATGATCACCCAGCCAAGTACGTCGTTCCCGTCCGGAACGACCCGGCGCACGACGGCTTTCGGAGTGAGTTGGTCACGTGTCGGCATGCCGTCAGGACCCCCGCCTGAACGCCGGCAATTTGCCCACCGAGTTGTATGAGCGCTGGCCAACTATGAGATTCCATGATCATCGGCAGCTAGAAAACCCCAGGTCAGACGGGGTAAGAGAGCCACAGCTTGCCAACTTCACAAGTTGGCCACACTATGACCAGGTGCGCGATTTAGCTGGAAACTTGACGGAGCGGCCGGTCGAAATCACGGCGTCCATCATAGGTCGCTTGACTTCGAGCGACCGTGGCGTCGTGCCAGCATACCCACTCGGGGTCCTGGAGTACATCGCCCGGGGTGGCCCAACCAGTCGACCAAGCGATCGAGACATTCTCGACGCACTCGAGTTGGTTGTAGCTCTGCGTAACGTCTCGATCTACCTCGAAGTCCGGCTTCTCCGGCGAGGCCAGCACTGGAGAGGCTGGATATCCCAAGCCGAGATTGGCAAGAGGCTCGGAGTCAGCGTCTCAGCGGTAACCAACCGACGAGCTCGGCTCCCGCAGAAGATCGCATCCGGCAGCCCCGTCCAGGTTCGGCCAGGCACTCCACGCGTCGACACAAAGACCGCAGTAGCCCTCGCGACCGAAGTACTTGATCGCCGTGAAGAGACCCAAGACGAAGTCGAGCGGCTGCCCGATCCTGCCGACTTAATCTCAGTCGTCAGCTACGCCCTCGCAAACGAAAGGCTGGTGCCAGTCGAAGTCTTCGTCGAAGACATCCTTGCCTGCTTGAGCATCGTCGTATCTGTACGCCGTCAACTTGATGACCTCGAACTGACACTTCTAGACCTCGGCCGCAACCACCAGGTTCCAAACAAGCTACTTGGGCAGCCGTTTGGACGGAGAGACCAGCACGCAACATGGAAGGCGCGTCGACGACTGCGGAACTCGAGCACGGGAGGACGCCATGAAGTCGTTGGCTACCACGTCCAGGAGAGTGACTCCTCGGAGCCGAGCCGGAGCACTCCTGATACAGGCGCCGCGGCTGAGCTGCGGACTGTGGCAGCTGGCCTCCTCCAGCACCACAGGTCACTTGCTGATGACGAGGAACTCGACAGCTGGCTGCGATGGCTTGAAGAAGCCGGACTGCATCACGAAGAAGTGAGCCTGACCCGCGGTGGAATTGGTCTGCTATGGACCGTGTTTGATGACGTCGCCGAAGCAATTGGGAGTCTCAAGTCGGGAGCGTCAAGTCGGCTCCGGCTGACGAGCGATGAACTAACTGAGTTGTGCGAGCTTGTCGACGGGGGCAATGCCCTACGGCAGCGACTACGAGCGGCCCAGCGCGACCAGGGCAACGCATAAGCAACGGCTGGAACAGAAGGCCGAGCCTCGAACCTCCCAGGGTGAGGTTCGAGGCTCGGCCTTCGGACAGATCTACTAAGCGACGCGAAGGTCACCAATCCGGGCAGTCAGCCTCGCCCAGGCAACAGCGCCGACGGTCAGATGCCCACCTGCGGGAAACCGCGACGTGCGTATCAAGGCTTCGGACCTAGTGATGGCAACTTCCACGCACTCACCAGTTTCAGCGCTCTCTGGGGACTTCTCCCAGATCACACTGGCCAGTGCGTCACTTTCTCTCACTGAAGCTCCTTCCACAGCTGTTTCATCAGACGAGTCGATTGTTCCTGGCTCTTCGCTCGAGCACGAAGATGGTCCATGATCCGCTTGTAGCGCATGATCTCGTCGGCCTCTTCAAAGAACAGCCCCTTGATCAAGGTCTCGACGTACACCAAGCCAGAGTCACCAGGGATGGGGAAGGTCATGATCGTGAACGGCCCGTGCGACGCCCGATGCACACCGGTGCCCTTCGCGAGGACCTGGATGTCAACATGGGGCAGTTTGGCTAGTTCTACGAAGTGCTGGAGCTGTTCGCGCTGCACCTCAGGTGGGCCGGGAAGATCCTCTAGAACGGCTTGTGGAATCACCATCCAGAGCTTCAATGGGTTGCTCTTCCGATGAAGAACGCTCTGGCGTTCCAGGCGTTGCTCCAGTCGCTCCTGGATCTCGTCTTCGGTGTACTCCTCTTCGCCGGTGCGCATGATCGCCTCGGCAGTCCCAGCTGTCTGAGATAGGCCGTGGGGAACAAGGAGGCTGGCGGTTTCGACTCCGGTGGCACCTTCCTCCAGCCCGGCATAGCTCGTGTACCGCGTCGGGTCGCCGTTCACCACCGGAGACACGGGACGCCGCTTCTTTGCCAGCTTGACCAGTTCGAGGAACGAGTCAACAAGCTGAGGACATTTGTAGAGGCTAAAAAGAGCCTGCACCTCGAGTTTGTTCAGCATGTTGCGCCCAGACTCGAGGTGAGCCACCTTCTCTCGTCCGCAACCAAGCAGCTCAGCAATGTCTTCTTGCACCAGCTTGCGACCGAGAGGCGCTGACGACGTCCGTTGGCGCCGAAGGGCAAAGCCAATCCAGCGCTTCAAGACTGCAGGCGGCAGTTCAGTCAGCGAGGCCGGCAAGTCAGCCGGATCCTCAGGAAGATCCAGAAGTTCCATGAATTCAGCATCTCCTATCGCTGCCGGTTCGCATGTCTGCGCCGTGCCGCGCAAGAGAGCAACGGCAGGTTCACCCAATCGAACTATCCCGGCAGTAACGTCCACGTTGTAACGTTACTGTTGTTCGAATGGTACTCAAAGACCTGCTGGTCAGAGCACCTATGAACCCTAGTGCAGCCAGTGCATGGACGCCCTGCCCCCTCGGGAATCCGGGCACTGGTGTCCATGACGGTGGCCGCTGGCGGACCCCCGACCTGACAGCGGTCACCGTCTCCAATCAGCAGCGTCCGGGGGGACCGGGATGGGAAGCCACACACGCAGTGGCCAGGAGCTTGGCGTCTTCGTGGTGAGCGGCTCGGTCAGCGGCTCGCCGAAGAAGACCTCTACGAGTTCCCCGGCCTACGCTGCCGCTCTGCTGGCGAACTGGCTACGCGACGACCCGAACGCGAGGGAATTGTCGTGGGTCGTCGACGCCGAAGCGGCCGCGGCGGTCTTCGCCGCCCGCCTTCGCAAGGGCCTGATCGGCGAGACCGCTCGGATCGCTCACATCTTCGTCGTGCACCCGGGCAACGGCGTCGGGCCGACGCTGACCTCGGTGTGCAGGAAGCCGTTCCCGTGGTACGACCTCGAGTTCGAGACCGCCTTGGGCAAGCCGATGGGCCAGCCGTGTCTCGGATGCCAGGCAATGCTGGCGCCCCCTCCGCCGCCAGTGCCGATCGCGCCGCCGCCGGCGGACCGCACGTCGCACGCCGATTGGGCGGGCTGGGATCGCTACTACCGGGAGCTGGGCTGGCCCGTCTCGGAGGTCGACGGCCAGCTCCTGCTGGCCGCGGGTCCAGACGTCGACGTCGTGGTGATCAGCCTCGACCGTGCTCTTGGCGAGCAGGTGCGGGAAGCGCTGTTGCCGATGAGGGCGCAGCCGCCGGTGCTGGCCTTGCCGACCTTGCCCGATCAGCTCCTGTTCATCGTCGAGCGAACCAACATCCCGGCGCCGATCCCCAAGGGCGTGCTGATGCTGGCCGCGGCGGTGCCGCTGTATCCATCCCCGACCATCGCGGGGGAGGCCATGTGGCACATCGCGCCGGACGAGGTCGAGGACGTGCGTCGCTGCAACGACATGTTGCTCTTGACCACGGTGAACACCGTGCGCGCAGCGCGGCCGCGCCGGGAGATCACGTCATGAACCTCGTTGTCACCGCTGCGGGCCTGCCAGGTCCGCGACGTCCCGGAAGCCGTTGCGCAGCAACGAGTATTGCCGGGAATTCCGCTGCCCCAGGTAAAGGAACTCGGATGACCCTCACGCTGGACGCACCCCGCCACGCCGTCGTCGACGAGCAGGAGCAGCGAGAGCGAGCTCAGCTGCGCAAGGCGGTCGAGTGGATGCCGGCCGCGTGGCTCGCCGCGGCCAACGCGGCGCTGGCCGACCTCGCCGAGCTGGCCGGCCTCCAGGTGGCTCGTCGCGCGGTCAACTTGGGACGTATTCACACGCCAGAGGTGCGCGCGCTCATCAGCGAGACGTTCACGGAGCTGACGTACGACATGGACGAAGGTCCCGACGGCACGGTGGCTCACACCTGGCGGTGCGCGAACACCGGCGCCACCGTCCACTACGTGCAGGGCCCGGATGGGTGCATGGTGGTGGAGGATGCTGGGTCCCCGCGGCGGAGCCTGTGGGACGAGCTGGTGGTCCTGATCGGCGCCTACCAGATGCACGCGGAGAAGACCGACAGCGCGGTAAAGCGTGCGCTCGGAGACTGACCATCTGGCGGTCCCCGACTTCGTGGCCCCCGACGCCCCTCGTCGGGGGCCACGAGGTCCGTTGAGCTGTCACCTGCTGGCGGGGCAGCTCGGCGCTGTTCGTGTTCCTTCTGATCTAGGGGGCTTCGCATCGGCCGTGACAGGCGCAGTGCGGGTGGCTGAGGTTCGCCGATCGGTGGCCGGCGTTCGAACAGGTCGCGCCGATAACGGCGCGGGTGCGTCGTTTCCCACCTGGGCCGACTTTCCGCTGATCAGGGTGGGCGGCGCAGTTCACGATTGCGCTGCGCCGCGGTCCGCGTACCGAGCGGGGTTGGTCCTGCGTCGGAAAGGGGCGAGGTTCTAAACTGCTCGCCCATATGTCCTGAACCATTTTCAGATACCGAGGGGGAACCGACCCATGGCACAGCGTGTGGAGGTCGCACTTGTTGACGATCTCGACGGCAGCGACGCCGAGGAAACAGTGGAATTCGGCTTGGACGGGGTCAGCTATCAAATCGACCTGAGCGAGGACAACGCGGCCGAATTGCGTGACGCGCTGGCTCAGTACGTCGAGCACGCACGTCGCATGGGCGGCCGGCGCCGGTCCGCCACCCGTCCTTCGGTTGCCGTTGCGGCCGCGACGAAAGCCCCGACCCATGTTGATCGGGAGCAGAACCAGGCGATCCGCAAGTGGGCCCGCTCGAACGGGTACGACGTCTCCGACCGCGGGAGAATTCCTTCCGAAGTGGTCGAGGCGTATCACAAGAAGCGATAGCGAGACGGATTCGCGCATCGGCATACGAGGCCAGTGACGTTCTTCGCATCCCAACGCCGGACGGTGGGCCGCAGACGTTCAGCGCCTACGTCGAAGCCATCGGCTGACGCAGGTTCCGAGGTTCTTACGCGTCGACCTCTGATGCGGTCGCGGAGGCGCAAGAGCTGATCACGCAGGTGGCGGGCGGACGGTCATTCTCTCGGATGATCGTCCGCCGGGAACCTGCGCCACCGCGGCGGAGTTGAGCCCTGTGCTGTTGGTTGTTGTCGACTGGAGGTGCCTGCTGTTGTCCGCTTCTGCTGCTGATGAGTACGCCGACTGGCTGACCGCGCCCGGAGCGCGCGAGGCTGTCCGCCGGCTCGCCGACCTGTTCGCGATGGTGCCGCCGACCACCGATGCGAGCTGGTGGCAGCGGCTGTTCGAGCTGACCCGCACCGCTCCCCCTCGCGACGAGGACGTGGCGAGCCTGGAAGGTGCCCGGCGGCGCGGCAGTGAGGTGGACCAGCTGGAGAAGGCGCACCTCGCGTTTTCGGTGGACCCGTACTCCTCGGCCGCGTTCGACCTGGCGCAGATCGTCGGCTGGTGGTTCACGTCGCATGATCCCGAGCTGGTGGAGCAGCACATGGCTGATCTCAGTGCTCGGGCGCTGCCCTCGCAGCTGCATGGCGGGGTCTGGTCGTGGCGATCGCAGTCGTTCGGTGCGCAATGGGTCCAGGATGTCGTCGACGCCGCCTGGGTCGTAACGCGCGCCTACGCCGCCGCCCAGGTGCGGCAGGGTGGGCCGGCCCCGTGGCGGGATGTTGAGCAGCGCGACGATTGACGATCAACCGAGGTGTTCGGATCGTGTGCTCTGGGCCTCTGATCAGCGGCGTCATCCTCGCAGAGTCGCGGCGGATGCGGTGCTGAGGGCAAAAATAAACCCGGCCCACGAGGGGCCGGGCGGGTATGGCAATAGTGTAGCCGCTCTGGGAGCGGCTTTCAAATCAGGTCACCAGCCCAGCGGCTTGGTGTAGGTGCCGGCGGGATCGGGCAGCTGGTGGGCGGTGTAGTCCAGCGCCTTCAGTGTCCGCCACCAGTGATGCCCGGCGCCCCCGGCAGGTGCGGTCGAGAGATCGCCGGCGGTGTATCCGCTGCCGGGGTTGACCGCTCCGACCGGCACCCGGCTCCACGCCTGGTGCACTGGCATCCGCAGATCGCTGTCGTTGCTGATCACGACCGCCGCGTCGACGGCGTTGGTCAGGATGTCGACCAGCAGATGGGAGGCGACGTTGACGTCGGAGCCTTTTTCCTCCCAGGTGCCCACCGATGCCATGAAGGTCGCGTCGGGCTCCGGGATGCCGTGGCGCTGGACCTTGATCGGCCACTGCGGCGTGACGAGGATGGGCCGGCCTCGGCGGCCTTCAGTGGCCAACGGCCGCTTGATGACCTTGCTGATGTAGTTGCCGAACTCGATGTGGTCCACGCTGCCCGACGAGCGCAGTGCCTTGAGGTAGACGTCCTGATCAGCGGCGCCGCTCGGGTTGGCGGCGCCGTTGATCCTGGCTGTGCAGTACACCAGCCGGGTGACTGACGCTCCGGGCCAGACCTGGGCCTGTTCGGCGACCAGGGTGGCGGCCAGGGCGCGGACGTCGAGCCATCGCCAGCCCGCCGATCCTCGGCCGCAGGCCTTCCGGCCGCCGTAGTAGAGGTTGTAGCCGTCCACGTAAACCCCGACACGCATCCGGCGACCTTAGCGACCGAGCTTCCTCGTGAGGCACACGGCACGGCGGTGAACTCCGTCCGCCGGGTTGTCCTGACCCTGGCCCAGACCGCAGACTGCGCCTCGATGCCGCACCTTTCGGTCCGCTCGGAAGCTGTGATCAGCAGCTTCTGTCTGACGAGCACGTCTTGGTCGACGTCGGCAGTCGGCCCAGCACTCGGATCGATGTCCCAGCGGCGGTGGTGCTCATCGCCGGTCGAATCGGTCGGCGGAGGGCAACAGGACTCGCTGGTGGTGGATCAGCTTGCACAGCATCGGCAGGTCGACCGGGTGCGGCCGCGCCCCCTGGGGGACGCCGCGGCCGCTGCGGAGTGGGCGTGAGTCCCCCGGTCGACCTCGCCGAGCCCGAAGCACGGCCAGCGAGGTCGACGGGCCAGGCCGTTGGGGTGCCGGGCGCAGATGTGCGGTTCTGATCAGGAGACACCCGGCACCGGGCTCGGTGGCTGGGAGGCTCCGCGGCCCTATGCGACGGGAGGCATCACCTCGTTCCACAGCGTCGCGGCCGCGGTCGCGAGCAGGATGACGGTGATGATCAAGCGGTACATCGCGGCCGCGAGCGACCGCAGGGCATTGAGCACGGTGCAGGCCGCCCGGGCCCATTGGGTGATGCGAGTGAAAATCGACATGCCCACAGTGTGATGACTGCACATCCGTGGGTATTAAAATCAAAACCCGTGGTAGACGAGGTCGAGATCCGGAAGTGGCTGACGAAGCACCTGCGCGGCGCCGTCACGGAGCGGGAGTGGGCCTTCCTGCAGAAGAAGCGAGTCGTCGGGCAGCTGCAGGAGGCGGCGGACGACGAGCTGCAGGAGGAACTGGACTCTTGCGCCTCGCTGATCAAGGACATGCGGGCGACCTATCCCGACGTCGAGCCGGCCGGATCTACGTCCCCGGAGCAGACCCTGGCGCCGGTCTCGGTCAGCTCCCGCTCAGCTGACGTCGGCGCGCGGTCGGCGGCGTACTCGCTGGCGTTGAGCGAGAACGTCGCGGCCGAGGCCGACCATGACCGTCAGGTCGCCGCGTTCCGCAAGAAGTTCCTACAGGGCGGACTCATCCAGCTCGATCAGGTCGAAGGCTGGATCGCCGAGCGCACCGGCCGGGGTGAGGACGCCCAGCAAGCGCAGGTGCGGATCCCGCCGGGCTGGGAACCCGGGCAGCCTCTGCCGGGCGAGGTGATCGAGGTGTTCGTCGACAGGCTGGCCTACGTGGCCCCAGGGTACGACCGGGTCCGCAAAGTCGTCGTGGCGCCGGGCACGGCACTGGGTCGGTTGCATCGGCTGGCGACCGGTCTGGCGGTGTCGCACGGCTGGGAGCCGGCGCAGGCCGCGACCTGGGTGCTCACCGGCGTCACGCCGCTGATCGGCCTGATCAGAGTCACCGAAGGAGCCCAGAACATCCGCGAACAGAACTGGACGGCGTGGTCGGAGCGGATCACCCTCGACGTGCATCCGGCGGCCGCGCCCGACGAAGTGGCGGACGCCTATCGCGCGGCCCGGGCCCGACTCGATCATCGCCGCACCGACGGCAACTACCGCGCGCGATCCCAATCGGTCCGGCAACTGGTGCTCGCCAGGTTCGTCGCCAGACCTCGCGCTCAAGGAATTGCCTGGGACACTCTGCGCAAGAAATGGAATTCCTGGATTCTCCAGCAAAACGAATACGCCGATCTCAAGCGCTTCGAGTCCGAAAACGCGTTCCGGCGCGCCGGTCTCCTCGCGTGTAAACGAGTTCTCTACCGCGGACTGTTCGCAGGCCGCGGTGCGACGGCCGCCGCGATCGCCGCTGATCAGAGCAGGCGATGATCGATGCTCGGCCGGGTGCCGCCCTCGGGAATGCCCCAAGTTCGAGTGTGCTCGCCGAGGGCCGACGTCAAGCGACCTGCTGAACTCGGCCAGTTCACGTCCGAACCGTCGGAACGAAGCAGCAAGCTACCGCAACGGGCCTGGCCCGATCTGCGAAGCCCGGCCGGTCCTGCCACAGCTGCTTGTCATCGACCCGCGCTGGAGGCTGTGATCAGCAGTTCTTGACCGACAACGTCGTCCTGGCTGACGTCGATGATCAGCCCGGCGCCCGGGTCGAGCACCCAACGACGGTGCTGGTCCCCCGCCAGGAACACCACCGGGACGGTTGGACGGCAGGGACAAGCCGGAAGTGCGGGCTGGTAGTAGAGCCGCTGGCAGAACATCGGCAGGTCGAGCGGCGCAAGCGCGAAGCGGGTGAGCCGCGTCGACGGGGCGACGCGGTCCGGGCAGCCGGAAGCCGCGGTCGCCGCGGAGTGGACAACGAGCCCCCAGCCGCCGAGCACGAGCAGGAGCACGGCGATGCCGGTGGCCAGGCCCGCGCGGCGCCAGAGCTGATGAGCGGTTCTGATCAGCAGGAACATGGCACCGAGTCCGATGGCCGGAAGGATCAGCAGCCCCAGGTCTGGCACGGGCTGCTGTGACCACGCCGGGCCGGCACCGAGCGCGTTGAAGGCCAGCAGGCGCAGGCCGGCGCCGACGAGCACGGTCGCCGCGACCGCACCGAGCAGCAGAGGAACCCAGGCCCGGACGCCGCGGTTCACGAGAACCACTCGTTCGGGTCGGGGTTGGCCAGCCCTAGCTCCTCGAGTTCGTCGTCGGTGACCTCAGGAACGCCCAGCGCCCGGGTGTGCTCGCCGAGCGCCGACTCGAAGTCGTCCAGGCGGCCGCTCACCTCCGCCAGCTCGGTCCCGACCCGCTCGCAGAACGCGGTGTCGTGCAGGAACGGCATCCTGTCGCGCATGAAGCGGTGCACAAGGTAGTTGCGGGCCTCGACCGCGCGGCGTGCTTCCTCCTCCAGCTCGGCCGGCAGGTCAGCCGCGGCGACGAGGTTGCCCAGGACCCCGCGGTTCCAGCCTTCGATCTTCGCCAGCCGCTGATCCAGCGTCATGCCGCGCTTCTGGCGGTGCGCCAGTATGCCCCAGAAGGTCAGCTCCAAGACCTGGAAGCGCGCGAGCAGCTCGCCGAAGGCACCGAACACCACGAACCTGGCAACGTTGCCGGGTTTGAGGTCAGGTTCGCCCTGATCACCGTCAGTTGTCATCGTGTCCCCTTCGTACCGCGACGCGGTCGTAGTGGCTACGCATCCGCGGGCCGCCCGAGCCGGCCAGTGTTCAGGAGGACATCGTGCGGTCAGCTGCCAGCCACAGCTGGGGCGCCTGCTTGGTACCAGGTGCAGGGGGCCAAGTACGAGCGTCGCCACGGCCGAGCACCACGCGGGCATCGGTGAACAGCGCCGAGTCGGAGGCAGCGAAATCGGCGATCGCGACGAACACCCCGAGGTGCGACGCTTGCCGATCAACGGTGTCCCCGAAGGCCGTTCCAGGTCCGGTGACCGGGACGGCATCGCTGCCGGCGAGGACATTCGCGCGCATCGCCGTGGCCGCCCAGGTGGCTGCGAGTGCATCCCGAACCGTCTGCCCGGTTAGGTGCACCGGTTGCACCTGGAGGGAGTCGAGTCCGCCGACAGGGTCGTGGTCGAGCAGGAAGCGCAGTTCAGTGCGCCGTTCCGCGGCGTCCCACTCGAGGTGGACGAAGAGCCCCGCCGCGCCGCTTGGCGTCTCGGAGGTCAGGTAGATGCACGGCACCACCCAGCGTCCGGGCAGATCACCGGGCAGCGTGTCGGCTGCTGCTTCGAAGCGCGGAACGAGCTGGTCGTGGATGTTGACCAGAGGCCGACCGCTGGCGCGCCACGACCCGACCGCGGCGAGCACTGCGGCAAGGCGAGATTGCTCGAGCAGGTCGATCATCGACCCTGTTGGCGGAAGGCGCTCGGCCAGGAGCTCGAGGATCCGGGTGATCGGCATCCAGCACCAGGACGGCCAGTCACCACGGTCAGCGGCAGCCTGCAGAAGGTGTTCCACCATTCCGGGAACCCGGGTCTCGAGTTGTTGTTCGAGTGTGTGCAGCCGTCGTGCGGTCGCGCGGTACAGCTCGGGGATCCAGCGGTACTGCCTGTCCAGTTCACCATCGCGGATCCGCGCAAAGGCCTCGTCCTGGCCTTCGGTCTCGCTACCGTGATGCATGCCGACCCCAGCGGGGGCCGAGGCGCCGAGGCAGCACACGGGCGGGATGGTGACGTTCATTCGGGCGCCTTGCTTGCGCAGCGGTTTCGGGGCGACGAGCTCAGCGGTCACGGATACGCTGCCGCTTGCCATTGCCGCCCAGGTGCTGATCACGGCCTGGTAGAAGTCGTGGAGGGGGTGAGCGGGGTCGTCGGCTTGGGCTGGCCAGCTCCGCGGGACGATGTGCGTCTCGCGGTCGTAGCCGAGGTGGCCGTTGACCTGGAGCAGGGCGTCCACGTCGTCTCCGAGCCGAATCGCCGCGGCTGCGTTGTCTGACCACCACGTGATCCAGAGGCCGCCGTCTTCGGCTTCGCCCCAACTCGCGGCGACGATCGGCACTCCGGTGTCGGTGGTGCAGGGCGGGGTCGCCCACATCACCATCCCGGCCGGGGCAGGCACGATCCCCGCGAGGTCGCATGGCACCAGGTCGGTCGCCAATGCGGCTGCCGTGGCTTCCTCGTTGAGGTGGTAAAGCGCGGCGGCGCCGAGCCGCCGTCGCTCGGCGGCGGCGAGATGCCGGGCACGTGCCTCGTTGGAGGTGAGCGTGGCTACCGCGGTCGGCAGTGTGAAGCCCACGCCGCTGTCCATCAGGTGCGTCCATACGCGGGTCGCGTTAAGACGCAGGAAGTCCAGGGCTGACAACCAGGCGAGATGCAGGTTGGCGGGGGCTGTGAAGTCCACTGGAACGTCCTCGGTGCGTTGAGCTGCGGCCGGTTTTGGCGTCGCGTTCACGACGACGGACAAGCAGAGTATCGGGCAGTACTGACAGTTCCCGCGCTCGCGGTGCTTCCCGGCTAGCGCGCTCGTCGAAGCCCACGAGCGGCCAGTCCAGATGGGGGTCGTTCGTCGGATTCATCTCACGTGGGTCAGCGGACGGTTGCCAGCTGGTCCCAGCGGGTGGTGTAGGCCGGGGAGAGCCGCTGCTGGCGCATCGCCCATGCGGCGCGTTGGCGGATCCCGGCCCGGCCGAGGCCGATCGCGTCCCGGCCGAAGCGCGCGGTGACGGCGTCGAGGGTGGCCGCGAGGGCGTCGTCGCGGGCCGGGTGTATCCAGAGGCCGGGGTGGCGCTGGTCGGGAACGAGGTCGAGCGCCATCACCCCGACCCGGCGATACTGGTAGCCCGGCTGCCACAGGCGTCGGGCGAGCCTCGCCGCGGTGCGCGCTAGCGGGACGGTGGCGCTGGTCGGGGCGAGCAGGGTCTGTGTGGCCTGTGCGTTGCGAGAGGGGCCGGTGTAGAAGTCGCCGCCGGTGGACAGCCACACGCACAGGGTGTTGGTGGCGCGTTGATGGCGGCGCAGTTTCGTGGCGATCGACTGGGCGTAGGAGCTGGCGACGTCGGCGACGTCGGTTTCGCTGGTCACCGGCTGGCCGAGCATCCGGCAGTGCAGCAGCTGCCGGCGCGGCGGCGGGGTGTGCTCGAGCGGCAGGCACGCCGTTCCGGCGAGTTCGCGCACGGTCCGCTCGACGACGATGGTGTAGGAGCGGCGGACCCAGCCGGGATCAAGGGCCGCCAGCTGCGCGGCGGTGGTGACGCCGTGGGCGGCCAGGCGGGCCGACAGTCGTCCGCCGATGCCCCAGATCTCCTTGGTGGGCAGAGAGTCCAGGATCTCGTGCAGGGCCGTGGGGCTGGTCGTGCTCAGGTCGTGGACGCCGGTGCCGGTGGTCTTCGCGATCTTGGTGGCGACCTTGGCGAGGGTCTTGGTGCCGGCGATGCCGACCGACACCGGAAGCCCGACCCACCGTCCGATCTGCTCGCGCAGGGCCGCGGCGATCTCGCCGGCGCGGCCGGCGGGCAGCCGCAGGAAGCACTCGTCGATGCTGTAGGGCTCCACAAGCGGGGTATGGCGCTCGACGACGGCGAGCATCCGGGCGGAGAAGTCGCCGTAGAGCGCGAAGTTCGACGACAACGCCACGACGGTGCGGAATTTGGGGCGGTCCCGGATCTGGAACCAAGGCTGGCCCATGCCGACGCCCAAGGCCTTGGCCTCGCGGCTGCGCGCGACGGCGCAGCCGTCGTTGTTCGACAGCACGATCACCGGCGCCGTGCGCAGGTCCGGGCGGAATACGCGCTCGACGGATGCGTACATCGAGTCGACGTCGACCAGGGCGTAGACCTGCTCACCGGGCACCGGACGCTCCCGGGAACACGTGGTGGATCACGGTCGTCACGACGCCCCAGATCTCGATGCCGCCTTCCGGGATCGGAATATTCGGGAATTCGGGGTTCGCCGGTTCCAGCCGCGGTGGGCGGGTGCGCAGGGTCTTGACGGTGAACTCGGTGTCGACGATCGCGACGACGATGCTGCCGTCGGCGGCGCGGAGGCTGCGGTCGACGATGATCTCGTCGCCGTCGCTGATCCCGGCGTCGCGCATCGACCAGCCGGTGACCCGCAGGATGTAGGTCGCAGCCGGGTTGCGGATCAGGTGCTTGTCCAGGTCGAGCGGCCCGTCGTAGTGGTCTTCGGCGGGCGAGGGAAACCCCGCCGCCACCACCGGCGGGCCCTGCACCGTGATCGTCTTCAGTCCTGACACCCCGCCATTAGAACACACGTTCGAGACGATGGCTGTGGCGTGGACGACCTGTGACCAGCGACAACAACTCTGCTGGAGCCCGCTATTCGCCACCCGCCCAGGTCGACTGTCGCGGAGTCCGCACGTGCAGGACCACCGAGCAGCAGCGGTACCGGAATACTGGGTCGCGTGGACGAGGTGGTGAAAGGGTGGCGAGCCCTCAGGCTCGTCAGCCGTTGGCAGGTCCGGCGACTTGAGCCCGGCGCGCAGGCCGGAGACCCGGTGGACGCCTTCAACCTCGCGCTCGCCCTTGAACGACTTGGCCGTGATGGTGACGCCGAGCGGTGGTACCGGTGGGTCGCCGAGACCGGGGACGTCGATGGCGCGTGCAATCTGGGCCTCCTGCTCGCACGAACAGGTCGCGAGAACGCGGCCCTCAAACACCTGGGGATCGCGGCCAAGCAAGGCGACTCCGGGGCCGCGTACTGCGCCGGCGAGGTATGCGAAGACACCGACGACATCGAGGGCGCCCGATACTGGTACGACATGGCCGCGAGGCTGGGCGACCAAGATGCCAAGACCTGGCTGGAGCGAAACCCGCCGAAGACCGGCCTCGCGGCGAACTGACCAGATCCCGCCGCGCGCGTGGTGAGCCGCTCGCGGGTTGCTTGAGACTGGTGATCACACGTGGCGGAGCCGGTCGGCGACGTCCGTGATGGCGTTCTCGTCGCGGCGGTAGAAGGTGAACCCGCCGCCACGTCGGTCGGCGGTCTTCACGCACAGCCCAGCCTCGACCAGCTTGCTCAGGTGCTGCAGCGCGGTCGGGCCGGCGATGCCGACCGTGCGCGCCAGCAGTGCCAGGCACACACCGTGTTCACTGACCTCACCCGGCGCGGCGTCGAGCTGTCTCGGATCCAGCATGGCCCGCAGCAACTCCAGCCGGGAGGCCGACCCGAACGCCCGCATGGCTCGGACCAGTTCCTCGGTCCGCGCTTGCGGCGGTGTGCTCGCCATGTCGGTTAGCGTATCGGCTAAGCAGCGCTCTGGACGGAAGGTGCCCGGTCGGTAGTCACGTGCTGTCGCCCCGAGCACGGTCATCTCCGGCGGCATTGCCCGCGGCTGTCGGGGTGCGGGTCTGCAGGCGGCTTCAGTTCCGAAGCAAGATCCACGTGGTGAATTCGGCTGCGGCGAACACCCACCAGCCCAGCGCGATCCCGGCACCGACCGGCCGGCCTCGGCCGCTGAGTACCGCGCCCAGAGTTCCCCCAGCGGCCATACCGATCGCCGCGCCAATCGGCGGAAGCCACACGATCCACCACTGCGCGGCCGTCGAACAGAGCAGCGTCGTCGAGTCCGCACGGCACGAGTCGGCGCCCATCAGCAGGAAGCTGCTCACCACGAACCCAACGAATCCCGCGGGGATGAGCATCAGCAGCCGGGTCGTCAGTCGGACGACACGGGCGTCGGCCGCGATCGACGCGGGATCGGCAGCGGGGAGGTTCGATCTGTTCACCTTGCGGAGCGTATGACTCGGCGGGCTGCACCGACACGGTAGGACTACTCAATGTCGCGACAGCGTCACGGGCGTTACGCCGAAGCTCAGCGCCCGTGATCAGGATGCGGTGTGGTCGGACGACCTCGCCGCTGGGCAGGTAGAGCGCGGCTCAGTTCCCGTCCTTCATCGGCGCCCCTGCCGCCGCGATTTCCGAGCTGTCTTTCGTGCGGCCTTCTTCCGGGCGTCCGCTGTCCGCGCCGGGGTGGACGGCTGGGGCGACGGCGCCGATGCGGCTCGGGGTGAGTCGAGCTTGCCTTGCGACAGTCGCAGGGCCGCGGTGGCCAGCCGGAGGTATTCCGCGTCCGGGTCGGGGACGCAGGCCGGCTCTTGCCACAGCGCGGCGGTGAGCGCCGCTGCCAAGTGCAGGGCCTCGAACGGCTGCTCATTGGCGGCTCCGGTGATCCGGATCCGGGCACGAGCCAGGGGCAGGCCCTTGGTCGAGGTGACGACCTTCAGCAGGTCCTGCACGTCACCCCGTCGTTCTGGCGCGACCAGCCCGTCCAGCAGCGTCGTCATCGAGGGCAGGAGATCGTCGATCGTGGCGTCGTATCGGGCGGCCGTCCACCACTGCTGGGCCTCGCGGGTGATCGCTTCGACGGCGTCTGGGGCGTCCGAGGGTCGCAGGTGCAGCAGTTCCTCGGCGACGTCGGGTGCGTGGTCGGCGAGCTGCAGGTGCACGTCGACGAACTTCTTCGCCAGGCGCTCACGCTGCGTGTAGGCCTCCGCCGACTCGCCGGCTTTCCGGGGCCCCGCAAGGGCATCCGGGATGTCGATGTGGCGATCAAGGATTGAGGTGAGGTAGTGCAGCAGGAGCGTCTGGCCGCTGATCGCGCCTTGCACGACGCGCAGCGCCCACTGCCTGCTCTCACGCGGGGGGTACGGCTCGTCGGCGGCCATGTACTCGGACAGCTCGTACGGCCGAGGATTCGGATCGACGAGTGGAAGGGGCTCCTGCGCAGAACCTTCAGCCCTGCCGGTGATGACCTGCAATGACGTGACACCGCGAGCTCGATCGGCCGAGGAAACGCAGGTGAGCAGCATGTTCGCCACGAAAGCCTGCCCGTCTTCGCCCCGTTCGTACCAGGTCCGGGCGCCGGTGCGGGCCTTCGCTCGACGCTGGTCGTCGGGCAGCGCGGCTCCCGGTTTGGTGGCGCGGTCGACTTCGGCCTTCATCCGGAAGAACAGCTCGTGCGCCGGCTCCCCGGCGGCGGGGATCACCGCCCGGTTGTCCGGTGACAACGTCGACACCGACGCGAGCAGGCGCGGAGTTTCCAGTCGCTCCCACAGCTCCATTCCCGACAGTTCCGCCAGGTCGGAGGGACTGGTGGCGTCGATGCCTTTTTCGTCGGCGTAGGCCGCCAGCGCGTAGGCGATGAGCATGGTCGGCGCGTCGAAGTACTCGGACCGCTCCCCAGAAGGATCGTGTTTGGCCGCCATGAGGTCGCGCATCACCTGCGCGTAGGCGTATGCCGCGCTCCACAACGTCCACATCGGACTCGCGTCCTGCTCACTACGATCCAAGCCAGCGTCGTCGGTCATGCACACAGGGTCTCAGGCTGACCACACAGCGCCGCACGCCACCTCGCCGGACGCCACCGCGGCGACACCCGGGGATCACCGCGGCACGGGGGGCACGGCGGCGGGGTGAACGGATCAGTCGATGTGAATCGAGTACGCCTGCGGGTACTTCTTGCCGGGCGCCGGCTTCGGAGAGCCGGTGAACGAGACCGGTGTACCGACGTCCAGGTTGTCGTACCCGTCGGGCAGCTCGTCGCGTGAGACGAACCAGGAGCCGCCTCGGTTGTCGGTGATGAAACCGCTGGTCTGTCCTTGGCGCCAGCCGGTCACCGTCCCGCGCCACCTGCCTGCCGGGTTCGTCGACGGCGCGGCAGCCGATGAGGGGTTGCGCACGAAGGGGTATCGCAGCGGGTAGTCATCGTGCTCGCTGGCCAGGAACAGTTCGTCGAAGGTGGGGTGGTCCTTCGTCGCGCTCGCCAGTTGCGGGGCGGTGCGCAGCGTTGAGGGGCCCGAGGTCGGTCGATCGGCCACGGCGTTGATCACTGGAACGACTACCCTCACGCCGCGGCTGATGAGGCGGGTGACGAGCGGAACGAAGTCGGCATCTCCGGTGATCAGGACGACGAACTCCAGAGGCGTGGTGGTGGCGCGCTCCCACACCTCGAGGGCCAGGTAGACGTCGGCGCCCTTCTCTCGTCCGTCGGCCAGCTCGACGTCGTGGCGTGTGATGCCAGCGTTGTCGAGGACGTTGTCAAAGACGGTCGAGGGTGTCGTGCTGCGGCCGCGGATGTAGTGCGCCTCCGTCATCACGCAGTTGTCGAGGTCAGCTCCGGTGCAGACATGGACGTACTGCCGAAACGCGTCGTGCAGTCCACCGAACGAAATCCGTGCCTGTCGCAGGTGTTCGGTGGCGTAGAAATCGCTGACGTGGGCAAACCAGGTGCCGTCGTAGAAGACGCCTATCCGATGTGCGGTCATCGTGATCGTCGGTTCGCGAGCCGGAGGAAGCCGGGTACAAGCAGCCGGCTGTCGGCCGCAGTTCTCGCGATGCCCTGTGGTGAGTCCATCGGAGCTCGTGTCCAGTTGCCCGGCACTGTGAGTGTCGACCAGTAGCCGGGCTTCGCTTCGGCGCTGACCATGAGGAAGGACTCTAGTTGCCGCACCCAGCGGTGACGCCCGACGTAGCTGGGCACGCCCGGGTGACCCCCGGAGCCGCCGCGAGATCCGCGTCGCGAGGATCCCTGGGCCGCTGTCACGGCATCGGGCGGGCTGCGCGCCGATCCGTGTCGGCCGGGGGCGGGTGCGGCTCCCAGCCAGCGTCGAGTTCGGCGGTCTCACCGCGGTCGTTGTCTCCGATGATCGCGATGATCCGGCGCAGCGGGATCCGCAGCACCGCGTGCTCGCCGAGCGGGAGGAACCCGATGTCGCGGCGGGCGAGGTCCACGTCGGCCAGGTTCCCGGCCAGTGTGTGCGTCGACGTCGACGGGCGCCGGCCGGTTTCCACCAGCACCCGCACCGGCGGGATGCGGTAGATCCGCGCCAGCATGCCGGTGAGCGCGGCGGCCGCCGCGGTCTCGGTGGCGCCGTCGTCGGGGATCCAGCTGATCCTCCCCTCGCACCACGCCCACGCCTCGTCCCGGGAACCGGAGGACACGTGCGGGGCCGGGCGCAGGCGGATCACGTTGTCGTGGGCGGGGCGTCGCTCGCCGCGGGCGCGGATGACCGCGCGGGTCGGTCGGGCTCGGACGCCGTCCGCGGCGGCGTCCTCGACCAGGTACGGGTACGCGGTGCGGGCGAGTGCGAGCGCCTGCTCGATCGTGCTGGCCGGGTCGTCGGCGAGGACCGGTCCGACGGTGATCTGCTGATCGCGGCGCCGCGAGGTGAGCTCGACGGCGTGGGTGGCGGCGAACGCGGGAACCGCCAGGGCCACCGACCACGCCGGTTCCCATCCCCACGGCCCGTAGTCCCCCACCAGTGGCCGCCGCCCCGCGGGGACCGCCGGGCCGTGCTGCTCGTACTGCGCGAGATAGGCCAGGTCTCGGTCCACCGGCCGGGTCAACGGCCAGTTGGCGACCATGACCAGCCGCTGATCATCACTGCCTGGGCCGCCGGGCCCGCGGTATACGTCTTCGAGCAGCTGGACCCAGCCGGTGGCGACTTCGCGCCAGAGATGATCGAACTCCCGCTCCGCCCACGCGCCGACCGAGCACTCCCCCGCGTAGGCGGTGTGCGAGGGAACCGGCAGCAAGGACACGTCCCGCACCGCGCGGCCGGCGAGGTGCTGCGCGGCGGTGGCCAGGGCGAAGGCCCGGCAGCCGTCGGGGGTGTCGCCACGGCCGCGTGCGACTTTCCAGGCCTCGAGGACCAGCCCGGCCAGGAAGTGCGCCTGGTTCCATCGGTCGACGTCGCCGACGATCCGCGAGAGCAGGTCGCTTTCCTTGCGCAGCGCGGGGTTCTTGATGACCTCGTCGCAGGCCGCCGACGCGGTGGCGGTGAGATCGGCATCGGGCGACGCCCGCCGGTAGTCGGCCAGGAAGATCTCCCAGTCCGCGGCGATCCTCGCCCACGCCTCGGCGAGCCGGTCCTGATCAGCACCGTAGACGGGATCCGGTGCGGCGACTGCGTCCAGCAGCGCGGTCACCGTGGGGTTCTCGTGGCGAGGGGACGCGGCGAGCGCGGCGGCGTAGCCGGACCAGCTGTGGGCGCGGGTCGAGGTACGCAACCTCCCGAGCCGGGCGTGGGCCGCCACGATGCGCACCGCGACAGCCCACAGCGCGCCGACCGGTGCGGGGACGTCGAGCCGGTGCCGACAACGCTTGCACACGTCCGGCAGCACCGTGATCAGCACCGCCGCGACGCCGGGCCCATCTGGGGAGTTGCGGCACGCACGGTTGTACGGCCTGGTGTCGCTGGGTTCAGGGACGTGCCGCTTTCCGCCGCCGGCGGCGGAGACCGTGACGGTGGCGTGCTCGAGCGCGGGCAGGATCAGGTTCACCGCGCGCAGGTCGGTCACCGTCAACGACGGCAACCCGACGTGCGTGTCCTGGCCGTGCATCACCGCGCTCCCATCCCGGCATCGTAGAAGGTCACTCGCCGGCGGAAACGTCGCAGCGGCGGTAGCCGCCGAGGGTTGCGATCAGGGAAGTCGGGCTCGGTGTGGATCGTGGCGGTTCAGGGCCGCATTGCGGGGAGCAATCGGTCCGCGGCCGCGCGGGCGGCATCGAGCCGCGGTTCGTGCGCGCCGGCCGGTGTCCGCAGGATGGCGGCGAGGCACAGCAGCTGCATCAGATGCCCGTCGCGGCTGTCGAGGTCGCTCTGGCGAAGGGCGTGGACCTGCTCGGCCAGACCCGGCACGGCCAGGGACGCGGACCACAGCATCGCCGCGTCGAGTCCCCGGGGCGCCAGGCCCCAGTCTTCCCAGTCGAGGATCGCCAGCGCCGGGCCGGTCAGGTTGGTCCAGGCGAAGTCGGCGTGCGCGGAGACCCACCGCTCGATCGTGGTGTTCAGGCCGGGGCCGAAGGCGTCCCGGATTTCCTCGTCCACTCGGTTTTGGCTGATCAGAACCGTGTGTAAGGTGGCGACCCGCGTGGTGTGAGCCTGAGCGAGCGCGTCGAGTGAGCTCCCCAGTGCGGTCCACCAGGTCGGTGGCAGCTGCGGGTCGGTGGTGAGGATGCCGCCCGGCTTGATCGGCGCGTCGGTGACGAGATCGGACTCGTCGGCCCGCCACATCAGGCTCGTGGTGGTCTCGGTCCAGGCGAGACTGGCGTGCCAGGCGGGCTTGGCGACGCCGGCCAGCGTCGCCGCGGCTTCGGGTCCGTTGAAGCCCTGACCGGCCATCTTCGCCAGCGGGCGGGCTTCGATGCGGATCCACGTGCCGCGGTCGGTGGCCGCGCCGAGCGAGCGGCGTTTGCGCACGGGTGCCGTCCGGTCCAGCCGAACATCCAGTGCGCGCTCGACGCGGTCGAGGATGTCGTCACGCGGGTGAGCCCGCAGGTCCGGCGCCGCGGGAACGGCGACAGGCCGTGCTGCGGCGGCTGGATGGACGGTCGGCATCCCCGTGCTCTCCCTCACGCCGGGCCGTATCTGCTGATCGGACGGTACCCGCGTGGGTCGAGTTGAGGATCCGGGGTCGGGCAGGTCAGGACGGTGGCAGCTGCGGGTCGGTGGCTTACGCGCACGCGTGTCAACGATGAACGCGCGCTTCGACGGGCCGCTGCGACCAACAGCACCACGTCGGTACGATCCGATCCCATGACAGACCACTCCGGTCCAGGACCTGACGAGTGGCTGGCTCGCTGCAAGACCAAGGCCTATGAATCGCTTGACCACGGCGACAGCACCCGCGACGCGTGGAAGTTATTCCTCTCTGAAATGAATAAGCATCCCGGCACCCGCGTGCACCCAGCCTTGGGTGAAGGCACATCGTTTGACCTGGACGGTGTTTTCACGAATGCGGGCATCCTGCGCCTCTACATCGAACGCGTCGGCTTCGACGTCGGCGGCTGAGTTCCGCGATCCTCACCCGATCACAGCGACGATCATCATGGAGCAGGAGTGAGTTTTCCCTTCAACCGCGTGCAGACAGCCATCGAGCGCTTCACCGCTCAGGGTGCCATCGATCTGCGGCGCCGTGGCGTCACGCCGCTGCTGGGTGTCCTCATCAGTTATGCCGACGACTCATTCCTCGCCGAGGTCATTTCTGCCGCGCACGCGGCCGGCGTCGACGTCCGTTGTCTTGACCTTGACAGCCAGGCACAGGACAACCATCGCCTGCCCCTGCAGGTGCAGCGCGAACTCGACACCCTGGGTTCCGCCTGGGAATGGGACGCGGGACACGCGCGCATGGAGTCCGGGCTCCAGGCCATGCTGACGCATCAAATGGACGCCGAGCTGACGCAGTTCCTAGCCCTGCACGGGCACTCCCAGCCTCCTTGCGGCTACCGCGCACCTGGGCCTGCCGAGCATGGATTGGCCCTGGGCGCGTGGGTGCACAAGCAGCGGGTTGGCCGCGTCGCCGGCGCGCTCGCGGCGCTCACCGAGGACGAGTCCGTCCATGGCGTGATCTGCCCGCCCCCGCTTTCCCACGGACTGTCGCTGCGTTCCGACATCGCGCCGTACCTTCCTGTAGAGAAGGACGTCGACGGTGTGCACCCAACCTCTCTGGCGACGCTGCTGCCTTTTCCCGAGCTGTCCCTCGACGAGGTCGTCCTCACCCAAACCGCAACGGCGGCCCTCGCACCCGACCCTGTCCGCAGGCTCGCATGCGCGCTACTGGTGATGGCCACCGTCGCCGCAGCCCAACGCCAGCACCCCCATGCGCTCACGGCGGGATGAGCGCACCCCTGATCGAGATAACCCGCGCATGCTACTCGCGGGCCCGAGTTGGACTGTTCCAAGATCGGTGGCTTCGGCCTGAGGGCCCGGCGGACGGGCACTGTCAGTGATGTCAACGGCGGGCTGCGTACTGCGGCGGCCGGCCCGACGGATAGGCACACCGGTGCTCCCACTTCGCGACGGGACAGTATCTGCTGATCAGACGGCTCGCCGCGCGGGCTGCGCGGTCGGCCGCGCGGCGTCGGCGCGCAGGACGCGGCCGTGGGCTGCGACGATCTGCGTCATCTGCGGGAGCAGTGTCGCGACGAGCATCCTGGTGTCGGCGATGATGTCGAGGGTGTCCAGGTCGGCCTCGCGACACCAGCGGAACGGGTGCTCCGGCGTTGCGACCGTCGTCATCGGGTCTTGGGCGATGGCGAGGTATTGGTGATCGACGTGAATGTGCGGCTCGGGGGTGTGGCCGTCGGCGGGCACGGCCAGCTCGTTCATCCACCATGGCCGCGCCACCTCCGGGACCGGGTAGCCCGCCGGCAGCGGCAAGCCCGGTGGCCGCAGCAGCTCGACGTGACGGCCGGTTTCCTCCAGCACCTCGCGCACCGCCGCTTCGGCCGTGTTCTCGTTCTCGACGTGCCCGCCGGCGTTCATCCACTGCTTCAGCCGCGGGTGGTAGATCAACCCGAAGTTCCAGGCGTCGTCGATCTGGGCGAACACGAACACGGTCGCGGTGGACTCTTTGATCACTGGCGCTCCTGGTTCCACGGGCCTATCGCCGCGGGGTGTCGGCAACCGGCCCAGTGTCGCCGGGACCACCGACAAGAACGGCTCCCTCTCCGCAACGAGCTGCCTGATCAGGTGACGCCGGGGATCGTGGGCGACAGAAATCGTCGGTGGGCGTCGCTAGCGTGGCGCCCGTGAGCGCCCACGCCGCGACCGAGCCGGTCGCCTCCATCGACTGCCCTGCCCTGGCCCTCGATGCCCCCTCGCAAGTGCTGATCCGCCGGGCCCGCGTCGAGAAGGTCACCGCCGGTCCCGCCGGGTTGGGCGACGCCGGCCGATGACGACGACCTACTGGAACCGCTACGCCTTGGGCGCGGCCAACGCCGCGGCCGACGACGAGTCCGCGCCGACCTTCAGGTGGACGCAGTACCCCTCCCACGGGCCCGGGATCGAGCTGCTCGGCGACCCCCGATCCAGTGTGGAGCTGGGCTGCGGACGGGGTGACGCGGTCGCGGCACTCGCCGCGCGGGGAGTCGCCGCGACCGGCGTGGACCTGTCCGGCACGCAGTGCGAGCAGGCGCGACACCGCTGGGGCCATGTCGCGGGCGCCCGCTTCGAACACACCGATGTGCTGGATTTCCTGGCCGCGACGGACCGGACGTGGGACGCGATCTACTCGATCTGGGGCGCGATCTGGTTTCTCGATCCCGCCCTGGTGCTGCCGCTCGCGCGGGAGCGCCTGGCTCCCGGCGGGAAACTGGTGTTCTCCCACGCTCCGCCGGTGCCCGGCGCCTACGGAATCCAAGGGATGTACGGCGCCGCGTTCACGGCCGATCCCCTGTGGGTGTACCGGTGGTCCTACGAGCCGGACGTGTGGGCGGAGTTGTTGCGCCGCCACGGCTTCGGAAACATTCACGCGCGCGTCGAGGCCGCTCCGGAGCCCGGGAAGCTGGGAACTCTCATCGTGGAAGCCGAGCGGCGGCCCGATCCGGCGCGAGTCTCTGCCCATGGCTGACGACATCGACGCCGGCGGCGACCTCGCGGTGCTGCGCCGGGAACTGCTGCGCCGCGCCGAGGTCGACCAGGCAGCCCGCGCCCAGCTGGATCCCCGCTCCCCCACCCCGCGGCAGTGGCAGCGGGTGGCCGAGGTCGACGCGGACAACACCGCCTTCCTGGCCTCCGCCGTCGACCGCGTCGGCTGGCCCGGCACGGAGCTGGTGGGCTCGGCGGCCTCGCACGCAGCCTGGCTGATCGCCCAGCACACCACCCGGGAGCGCCGGGCCCGCTGGCTTCCGCTGCTCGCCGCCGCCGTCAACGCCGAGGACGTCATCGCGGTACGCGACCACGCATACCTGGCCGACCGAGTCGCCACCGACCAACGGCATCCGCAGCGCTGGGGCACCCAGTCCTTGTGCTTCCCGAACGCGGGATGCCGGCTGTATCCCCTTGACGACGCAGCCGGAGTGAACGCGCGGCGCCGGTCGATCGGGCTGGAACCGCTGACCGAGGCCGACCTCGCCGCGGCGTATCCCAGCTACGCCGACATCGACGCTGCGCGCGGCCCCTCGACCCCGTAACCGGGACGTCGTCGAGCCGTCATGGTCTTCGGGTCGGGCGCGGGCGCCGTTCACCCTGCCCAGCTGCTCAGGGAGGCTCTGGAGCGGGGCCACGCGGGGTTCGCCGACCGCTGGCCGGCAGTCGCTGGTGTAGCCCGCGGCTATTCGCCGTCAGATCAAGCCCCTGTTTTTCAGGCGTTGAGCTGCATCTTCGAGATTTTTCAAGAATATTCACGGCCAGCGATTCGCAGACGGGGGTCTGGGCCGGTGTGGGGGTAAGTAGGAAAGGAGGCCCCATGGACTGGGACCCCGACGCGGACTTCATCCGGATTCCGCGCCCTCGTAGTGTGCTGAGGGTGCTGGCCGACCTCGCCTTGCTGCGCTTCCGCCGCTCGGTCGCCCGCGACCGCGGTGCGACGATCGTCGACGCCGCGCAAGTGCTCAGTGCGTCCGGCCGGGCCGGGCATGTGCTCAGCCGGGACAAGACCGGCGGCGAGTGGTCGATCACGCTCGGCCCGCCGGCCGCGCGCCTCGAGCCGCCGGAGGCGGCATGACCGGCGACGCGAAGTCCCGCTCGACGTGTCCGTCCGGCACCGACGAGGACGAGGACGCGGATCAGCCGGCGGACCAGTACGCCCATCAGGCCGAGGTCCCGTTCAGCCGGCATGCGCTCCAGGCGGTGATCGCCGATCACCGCCTGGAGGCGGTGCGGTCGGCAGCCGCGATCGTCGGCAACCACGCCAGCGGAGAGGACGTCGCGCAGGTGGCGTTCATCGAGCTGGCACGGAAGTGGAAGAAGAAGGGCGTCCTGCGCGAACCGCGACGCCTGCTCTTCCAGACCGTCAAGCTCCGCGCGCTCGACGAGCGGGCCAAGCGCACGCCGGTCCCCCTCACCGATGACGCGTTGATCAGCAAGATGACGGCCGATCGCGTGATGTCGATGCCGGACTTCGCGCCCGGGATCGACGGGTTGTTCACCAGCATGGCGGTGGTCACGGCGCTCAAGCAGCTGCCGATCCGCCAGCAGCAGGTGCTCGTCCTGCGCATCGGCCTGCAGTGGGAGCTGGCGGCCGTCTCGTCCGTCATGGCCTGCTCGGCGGAAGCCGTGAAGAGCCTGCAGGAACGCGGCCTGCAGACCCTGAGGCAATCGCCCCTGCTGATCGGCCGCCGCACGACCCTTCCGGAGGTGCACCAGTGACCACCACCATCGACACCAGCGACGTCAGCGAGGACCGCTTCGACGTCGACCTGATCATGGAGCGCGCGCTCGCCGCCGACGAAGCCGACCTTGCCACGCACGGACGGCTCATGCCGACGGTCGCGGACCTGGCCGAGACCGCCTACCGCGCGTTCGAGATCGGCATCTGGGAGATGTCGCGCGACCGCCACGCCGAGGCGGTGCCGTGGCTGTCCACCGCGGTCGACAGCGGGATCGAACAGGCTCGCCCGCTGCTGGCGATCTGCCTGCAGGTCACCGACCCAATTCCGGAACGTCGCGCAGCGGCGGCCGACGAACATGATGAGCAGCTCGCCGAAGAGCTGATCATCATGGAGGAACAGCCGAGTGAGGTTGCCGAGACACGCCCAACGCCGATCTACGAGGCGGTCCTGGCCTACGCGCACGCGGCGGCGCGGGAGGTGACGGCCCGGTGGTGGGGCGGGTCGGGCATGGTGCTACCGGCGCACGAGAGCGCGTTCGACCGCCACGCGAGCGCGCGGCTGGTGCACAGCCGCATCGACGTGGTCTACCCGGCGATGACCTGGTGCCCTGACCTCGTGCTGTTTCACGACCGGCTGAGCCGGTCGGCCGTCGTCGACCGGAATGGGCCCGCCTCGGCGAACCTATGTCCGGAATGGACCATGCTGCAGATCAAGTGGCGATCGCCGGAGGACACCGCCATCGACTTCCGGATGCGGTCGCTCGAAGTGCTGCCGCAGGGCTCCTTCAGCCGATCCACCCGGGTATCTCCGGCTGCGGACACCGCTGCGCGCGCGGCAGACATCAACCTGCTGGCCTGCGACGCCGCGGACGGGAATCCCGCGGCGGTCGGGGCGGTGCTGGAGCTGATGCGGCCGCTGGTCGTGCGGTACTGCCGCGCGCGCATCGGCGGGCGCGACCTGGCGTACCTGACCGCCGACGACGTCGCGCAGGAGGTGTGCCTGTCGGTGCTCAAGATCCTGCCGAACTACCGCAAGCGCGGAGGTTCGTTCCTTCGGCTGGTGTACGCGATCGCGGCCCACAAGGTTACCGACGCCGTCCGCGCCGCCGCCCGCGACCGCGCAAAGCCGATCGCCGACGTCCCCAGCCGGGCACTGCTTGAGCGGCCCGGTGCGGATGCAGGCGCATGGATGGATGTCGGAGCTCGCCTCGGCCGGATGCTCGCGGTGCTCCCCCGCGCGCAGCAGGAAGTGCTGGCTCTGCGCATCGCGGTCGGGCTGTCGGCCACCGAGACCGCCGAAGCACTCGGCGTCTCGGCGGGCAACGTCCGCGTCACCCAGCACCGCGCTTTGACGCGGCTGCGCGGAATGCTGCAGGAGGAGAAGTACTGACTTCCGCGCAGCGGTGCCGCAGCTGAGGCCGGTGCCGTCGCGTCGCGTGGGTAGCTGAAGGGCGCTCGGCGGCCGCGACTCGGTCAGTTGCCCGCCACGCCCGCGACCCAGTGGCGGGCCGCATCAACGTGTTCGCGCGCCAACTCCGCCACGTGCAGCTCGTACATCTTCGAGACGCGGCCTCCGGTCGCGCGGACGGCGGCCACCAACTGCTTGCGGGTGGTGGCCACGTCGCGGTGTTCCACGATGGCCGGCAGGAGGTCCAGGACCGCGGCGACATCGCCGTAGCTGCGCCAGGCGGAGACAGGCAGCGGAAGGCCCACGTTCAAGTGCCAGTGCGTGGTGGCCGCCCAGAGCGCAGTCGCGGAGTAGCCGCCCGCGACGTTGCGGGCCGGAACGGTCTGTCGCCGGGGAGCGTGGTGCGCGAACAGCGTCGTGAACTGCCGATCCAGGCCGTCACGGGTGAGCTTGTTCCCGGTGACGGCGGTGAACACGTCGGCCATCGAAGTCCACGGAACCGTCCCCAGCGCCCAGAACGGCCCCACGCAGGAGATCCAGGCCCGGACAACCGCTTCGTCGGCAAGGACATCGAGACTGCCGATCGCATCCCGCAGCCGGGTCCGGGCCGCCTCGATCGTCGATGTGTCACCGGTGGTCAGCGTGTCAATGTCGGTCATCGTCCGCACGAGATCCGCGCGGATGCCCTCGACGCGCCGGCGCGCGATCGGATCCAGCACTGTTGACATGACCGAGAAGGGTAGGCGGCGGCCCACGCGAACTCTTTCGGGTGACACCACCGGGCCCCTGGATTGGTCTGCTGGGGCACGCCGCGATCACGCTGGCAGCGGCCGCGAGGGCTGCTAGCGTTCGGATGCACAATCACGTTGCGAGACAAGGGGAACGGCATGACAGACTCCGGGAACAACACACCCGGGCAGCAGAACATCGTGCCCGCCCCCGGCCCCGGTGAACTTCTCGCCGCGATGTCCGCGGCGATCCGCAGAGATGATGAAAGCACCGCGCCGGCGTGGGACGACTGCGCGGTCGCCGGGCTGATGATCGCCCAGGCGCACGGGCGGTTCGGCGACATCGAGCGCGGGCTGATGGCCGCGTTGCTGTCCCGGATCCGTTGGCACGCAGGCAAGTCCGGAACGAACAGCGCATTTCCCGACGAGCACCGCGAGGGTGCCTATATCAAGGTTCGTGACGTGTTCGCCGCGATGGCCTTGGAGAACCCTCCGCTGATGGGGACGGTGTACATCAACGCTGTCACCGAGGTGTCTGCGTTTCCGTCGCCGACTTAGCCGACGAGCCGCGCACGGTCCAGCGGGCTGCCTGATCATGATCCGCCAACCACCTTCGACCGTGGACGCGTGCCCCTTCCGAGCCGGGCGGCGCGTGGGCAGATGACGAGTCGCTGGACTAGAATATGCAGGTGGGAGATGGTGCAAGGGCTCGAACGGCTGACGTCGGAACAGATCGTCAACGACGTCGTGGCCAGCCACGAGCTGGCCGGCTCCACCTTCGATGACGCGGATCGGCGACGTCTCCTCGCGATCGCCGGGGGCAGGCTGTCAGCGGATGACGCGGTCGCCGCCGCGATCCGGGAGGCCACTTCGATGAAGTGCGCCGTGCCCGGTGGCGGGGCAATCGTGATGTGCGACGACGGCATCTCACCCGACCCCACCTAAGACGTGCATTCGTCAAGTCCGCCCTGTCAACGCGGTTCCCGGTGCGGCTGACTGGTTGCGGTGGCATCGGCGGGACGCCGTACGGTGATCGCTGTGCGCGATCGGGAGGATGGACGGCTGTGACCAAAGGTAAGCGGCGCAAGGCGGACGGCTTGGCGAAGGAGGCGCGCCGACGCGCCCGGAAGGCCGCGACTGCACCGGTGCGGACCGGCTCGGCGGCCGCGCCCACAGCGCTCGAAGACCGCGTGGCTGTCGCCACGCAGGTCGATGCGTGGCAGTTTCTGCTGAATTACCTCAACTACATGCGCGACGGCGGCTTCGACGTCCCGCTAGACAAGTTCGGTCCCCAGCGCCCCGGCGAAACGGCTAAGGAAGCCGAGCTGCGCCTGACCGTGGCGCGCAAGACCAAGGAAGTGCAGACGCTGATCGGCGACTGGGCCGAGCTGTGCGCCGAGGTGGCGGCGCGCCCCACGCTCACGCTCAACCCCGGCACGATGGTGGCGCACGTCGTCGATGTGGGCCGTGGATGGCTGAAGGCGACAGGCCACGTCCCGGACCGAGACACCTGGATCGCCGGGGCACGTCCGCTGCTGGGGATACTGTGCGCCCCGCAGCACTGGCCCGACGCGCTGAACGTACTCGACCAGGTCGGCACCATGGGGATCACGCCGAGCGAAGACGCCTCCTTCGTTGCTGCCGCCGCCCAGGCCAAGCCCACCGCCGCGCTGCACGCGGCCGCGGCGCTGGTGGCCTGGCTGTTCGGGCAGCGCAGCATCGTGTTCGACCAGACCTCCGCGATGCACGCCCTCGCCCGCAAGACCCACGCCCTGGCCGAATCGCTGGAGTCCGCATAGTGCTGCTCTGCACGGCGAACCTGTTCGACTACAACAAGGCTCCTATCGACGCCGACCGGCAACTGCGGGAACGCGAGACGATCCGGGCCGCAGCGCCGGACGTGCTATGCGTGCAGGAGTTCTGGCACGCCACCCGCGACCCCGACGATCCCGCTTTGGCCCGCGCGTTCGCGGAGTTCTGCGACCAGCTCGGCATGGTCGGGCGTTTGGCCTACGCCCCGTCGTTCTGCCACGTCGGAGTCCTGTGGCGTCCAGATTCGGCGAGTGTGGAGTCCTGGCAGGAGTACAGCCGCTGGCAGTGGCACCACGGCCTGGGCATGGCCGTGCTCGACATCGGCGCCGCGGCACCAATCCGGGTGGCGACCACCCAGCTGCACCCCGCCGATCCGGCGGGCCGCCTCACCGAGGCCGGCTATTTGGCGATGGCCGGGCTGGGCAACCCGAATCTGATCACCTTCCTCGGCGCCGACTTCAACGCCGCCGGACGTGAGCCCGCGCTGCCCGACCAGCACGGCCCGTTCTACGACCCCGAGCCCTACCGTGACCAGCAGCGTGGCCTGCCGCATCAGCAGTTCCAGATCGAGTGGAACGACGACCCGGACGCCGAGCCGCTGCTGGACCGGCGAGCACTGGAACGGGCCCGCCGCGCCGGGCTGGTCGACATCGCCCACCATCTGCGCGCGCCCTGGCGGCGGACCAGCGGCCACCACCCCGGCGATCCTCACGGCGATCGGCGCCCGGACGGCTGGCGCGGCTCGGCCGCCGCGCTCCCGCTGGTCACGAACTACCAGGTGGACGAAACCGCCGACAGCGACCACGCACGCGTCAGTATCCGCATCGCTCCCGACCGCATCGGGAACCGCTGATCCCACCGCGGTGGGCGTCGACTACCGTCGCCATCTCGGCGTCACGCCGGGCAAGTCTCGCCAAAGGCATGCCTCACCTCGATCCGGCCGCCTGCTGCGGCAAGATCGGGTACATGACATCCTGCAGCTGCGACCCGCCGGTGGATCAGCCGCCGCCCAGCGGTGCGATCGACACCCCGCCGCGCGTTCCGCCGGCCGCAGCGTGAGCGCGATCGGGACGCTGATCCTCGCGTTGGCTCGTCTGCTGCCGGAGGAGGAGCGCGAGCGCATCGGCCTGTACCTCGGCGAAAGCGTGAACAACCCGGACATCGTTCCCGCCGTTCCCGACGTGCAGGCCGGCGGCAAGCCGGACTGGGACTACGTGTGGAGCGCGTTGCTCGACGCTGCCGCTCACGCACACCGCATCACGGAGCTGCTGGAAACCGAGCGCGCGTACTTCGACTTCACCGACCTCACCCGCCTCGCCGTCGACCTGCGGACGCAGATCAATGAGGCCTACGGCCTGATGTGCGAAGCCGGCAACCTCAACGGCCTCGTCCCGCACGCCGGCGACAATCTCGATCAGCTCCGGACAGCGTCCGGACTGCGCCGCGCGGAGATCGTCGACGCCGAACTTGCCCCAATGCGCCCCGATCCTTCGCCCGACGCGTCGATCTGGACGGTCGACTTCGACCAGCACGGCGGCTTCGTCGCCGCGACCACCCCGCAGAACGACGACGTCGCGCCGTGGAAGTTCTGGGGTATGGCCTCGACCCCGGCATCGGCGGCCCACACGCTGGAGTGGTGCTTTCTCAACGCGCCACCGACCGTCGTCTTCGACCCGCCGGTTCGCACTCAACCCTGCGCGCGGACCGGCCCGGACGCCGATCGCTCCCAGGAAGGCCCGTCGGTGCCGGAGCTGCTCGCCCGCCGCGGCTCGGTCTACCAGCAGCACCTGACCGCGGTCCGAGTGGCGCGCGAAGCGCTGCGGAACCGGGCCGGCGACCTCGAGGCGTACCTCGCCGAACGTGCCACCGAGTTGAACGCCTCCGATCCGCAGCTGCTGGGAAACCACAAGGCACTAGACACGATCGGGTCGGCCGAGAACAACGACCACAGCGGCGTCGCCGACACCGTGATGTGGGTGCCCACCCAGCTGGTCGTCGGCACCGATCATCGTGTCTGGGGCGACTTCGGAGGATTCCGGGACGAGGTCCCGCTCGAGATCGCGACCGGACTGCTGAGCACCGACGATCTTGACGCCTTCACCGACGAACTGTTCTCCCACCCGATCGCTCTGAAACGTTCCCCCGGCTGGGCCGGCCCGGTCTACCGCGTCGGCAGCAACGGCAACCACCGCATCCACGCCGCCCGGATCCTCGGCTTCCCCTGGCTCGCCGCGAAGGTCGAAGTCGACGCCACCGCCCCATCCTGGAGCATGCTCGGCCTGATCTCCGACGACCCCGGCGACGACAAGGAGCTGCGACGCCCCTTACAGCGACGCATCCAAGAACGTGCCGGGCTCGTGGCAGGACTCCTGCGTCGTGAGGTCATCGACGGCGAACTCACCGACGCCAACGACCCCACGTTGCGCTGCCGACGCCTGCCCGCGGCATGGCTGCTACGCGGAGCGCAGCACGCCACCGCGGTCAACTCCGTCTACGAATCCCGCTACCCCGGCGCGCTGGCGCGACTCGGCATCCCCATCGCGGCAGGCACTGAGCCAGCGACCTGGTCCCGCTGGCTCACCACATCCTGAACAGCGCTTCACTGATGCGCCATTCGAACGATCCGCCGCGAGCAAGCCTGAGCCGCATGCAGGGGCACACAGGACTAGCGAAGTCGGGCCACTCTCACAGCCAGGTAACAGCCGTCACGCTCCCTCGCTAACATTCAGTACGTGGCGACTCTGAGGAACCTGCCGATGCCGATCGTTGCTGGTGCGATCAGTGGTGGTGCGATGCTGCTGGCAGTGGCCGTACAGGCGGTGGCGCCAGCATGGGCGGTCGGCGGAATCGCGGCGCTCCTCGGCGTCGCGGCCGGCCTGGTGGTGACTGCGTTGATCCGTGACCGGGACGGTCGCCGCGAGCACGCCGCCGAGGATGCCTATGCCGCACTGCCGTCCTATCGGGCTGTGACCGGTGCCGCCTTGGACCTGGTGGCACTGCCGGTCTGGCCGTCAGACCACCGCCGGTTGGCTGAGGACAAAAGTAACGGCAACCCAGACACGCTGGCCCAGCCCACGGTCGACGCGGTCCGCCACCTGGATTTCCGTCCACCGCCCGTTCGTCAGGCGGCTGATGCGGTCCTGACCACCGCTCGCGACCTGGCCCATGTGGTGGCAGACATACGCACCACAACCAAACCAGGTCATCGCGGCGCCATCGCCGCACGAGTCGCCAATCGCCACGAAACCGCGGTCGCCGCGCTTCGGGACGCGCACAACCAGTTCGTGGCCGTCTGCCGCGTCGACCTCGGGGCCGATCGTAAGCTTGCGCTGCTTCGCCCGGGGTTCCTACGCCGAACATCCCGCCGTGCGGAAGCGGCTGGTGCGCAGCTTCGCTAAGTGGGACACCCTCCGGCAGCCCGGCTATGCAAGGTGGTGCACGCCTGGGTGTTCGCGGGCGCGGAGTTGCTGGACGAACGGGTTGCCGCGCAACGCCTTGGCCACGCGGATCAGCACGCCGGCTTCGGCGAGCAGCTCGGAGGGCTGGGTGAGTTCGGCTTCGGTTTCGGCGGGCCCGCTGACGTCGAGCAGCTGGCGATTGCCGTCGCGATAGGCGTCGATGGCGGTGGCAAGGGCTGCGGCTTCGAGCAGAATGTCGGACTGCTGATCAGCCAGCTGGCCATTGCGTGACTCCTCGACCAGGCGGTGGAGGTCGGGACGGACATAGGGGCGCAGGATCAGCATTGCGTCGCGAATCGCTACAACTTTGGTATAGAGGTGCAGTTCCGTGGCGCAGGCGGCGGTGATCCCCTGGTTGTCGGAGTCGTGCGGAAAGACGACCTGAGGCAACAGCGTCGTCAGTTCGGTCCACAGTGGAGTGATTCCGGTAAGAGCGCGCCGGGTGCGGCATCGGGTGCGACTGCGGGCCAGTCGCGCTCCCCAGGTGGGCAGGAGCAGGCCGATCGCCATGAGGCCCACGGAGATCCCGGCAAGTCCTTCGGAGACCGAGGCAGGACTGTCCACGAGATGGGTGCCGAACCGGGTGGAGATGATGGTGGTGACTTTCCAGGCAATCCACAGCATCCCGGTCACGGCGGCGGCCATGTCGATGCGGACTCCGACTCGCAGCAGGGCCGACACCCGGGATCGAGCGAACGTGCGCATCAGCCAGAGAAACCGGATGAGCACGAACGCAATGAAGCCGAAGTAGATCAGCTCGTAGCCCAGGATCAGCGGGTCGTGGGCGTAGGCCAGGTTCAGTTCGACAACGGGCCTGACGTCGGCGGCGGTCAGCAGCGCGGCCATTGCCGCAACGCACGATCCCAGGACGAGGGCGCCGATGCGGATACGTCGGATCGCGACGGGGCGTGGCAGCAAGGACAGTCCGAGTGTGGACATGATGCTGTACGAGGAGCACATCGCCAGCACGTTGCCGAGCAGCCGGGTTGCCTGCGGGAACGGCTCGAGGAAAGCCACCGCGGCCAGCGTCGGGGTGGCGGTCAGCGCGAGCGCCGTCCCGATGCAGCCGAGCGACGCGAGCATGAACCACTGGGATGCCGTGGGTCGCCTGCCGCGCAGGCCGATGGCTTTACCGATCGCGGCCGCGAGAGCTAGGACGGAGCTGGTGTACCCGATCGCGTTACCCACGGGCGCCGTAGCCGGCTGCCGGGGCGTCGAAGACCTCTCGGATTCGCTCGAGGACGTTGTCGCGGGGCTGCGCGGGGATGCGTGCGGCGCGGGTGAGGGCCGGTCCGGCGAGAAGGGCGAACAGTTCGGCTTCGCGTTCCTCGCGTTTGTCGAACACGGTGCGGCCCATGATCCGTTTGATCACGGCTTCGGGCAGGTCAGGCAGCAGGGTTTTCAGCGCGGCCAGCGCGGAGTCGCCGAGATCCTCCGCCGCGTCGGCCGTCGGGTCGGTCGATGCCACGCCCGACACGGCGATGGGTGTGGAGTCGAGCGCGACGGTGGTTCCCTTGTGCGCCAACCACAAATGCCCGACCTCGTGCAGCACGATATGACGGCGATGCAACGGAGACGTGTTGGCCGCGAAGCAGATGTAGTCGACATCATCGGTACCCACCAGCATCCCGCACGGCGCCGTGGCACCCAGGATCGCCGGCAGCAACTCGATCCGGCGGCCACTGTGGTCACCGACCTGCTCGAGAAACCCCTCCAACGTGAACGGCGCCGGAATCGGCAGCGTATGGACGGCTGACTCACACCATTCCCGAAAGGTCCGGGTGGTGGTGATCTTCACGTGTACTTCCCCCTCGGTGCTCGTGTTAGCCGGCCAGGACAGTGGTCCTGGCCGGTAACCCTTCACGACACGAGGCGAGCCCCGAGCTGCCTTCACCTTCGCCCTCGACGATGTCCCCCGGTTCCCCAACCGGACGAATCGTGCTCACGAGTGGAGGTAGGCAGTCACACCCCGTGTCCCTACGTACAGCACAACCCCGATCTGCGGAATGTGACTGCCGCAGATCCCCCTTGGGATCGGCCACGCCCTAGGACTACTGGGATCGGGCCTGTGACCAGCGGATCCCGCTGGCCACGCAGGCGTGATACTAACGGAGAGTCGTCTACGCCGGGGGGAAGTTTCCGAACCCGGGGCGAGCGGTTGCTCCTGCCAGGGGTATCCCTGCCAGTTGCACGCATTACTCTAAGTAGTTTAGGGTATTGCTGATGAACGACGCCGACGCTTCACCAGGCATCACGCTCGGTCATGCTGATCAGCACTCCTGCGAACACGGTGAATGAAACGTGACGGTGATCACAGCTCCCACTTTTGCCGACTATCTCCGTCATCTGCGGCGTGGAGGGTCCGCGTGCGAGTTTCCCGCGCAGACTCCGCTGGAAGCCCGCCCGACAATCAGCCGGACCCAGCTCGCCTCCGACGCCGACATCAGCACCGGCTACCTGATCAAGCTCGAGCAGGGCCACGCGGACAGCCCGACTCCGTCGATTGTGGACCGCCTGGCGTCAGCTCTCGGTGTGGGCGACCTGGTGCGCCAGCACTTGCACGACCTGGCCACCCCGCCGCAAGCCCACCATGCGCCTCCGCCCGGACGCGTTTCCGACCTGCAGAAGCAGTACGTCGACAGCCTCCACCCGTCGCTGGCGGGATACGTCGACGAGGCGTGGAACGTGGTGTACGCGAACGCGGAGTACAACCGCATCTTCCGGCAGCTGGACAAGCACGGAAACGTCCTCGTCTGGTTCTTCGCCGAACGGCAGTCGCGCAAGGTCATGGTCGAGTGGGAGATCGAGGCACGGCTCACCGTCGCGTGGCTGCGCGGTCACATGGCCCGCCGCCGCGGCAACCCACTGTTCGACACCGTGCTCAGTGAACTGGCTCGGTACAACGACTTCGTCCAGATGTGGAACGCACGCGAGATCCTAATGGGACGACACAAACCCGAGATGCTGGTGCGCGACCTCGACCACGGAGTGGACGTGACACTGTTCGCACAAGTGTTCTCGACCCCTGATCCCAGCGAAGCCCTGCAGCTCTACCTGGGCGCCAAGATGACAACCGGGGCCGGCACCAGCACCTGAGCCGTCTCCGGCTACCCGGCGAGGAACTCGCCGAGCAGGCGGTTGGTCTGGACCGGGTGTGTTAGCGGCGGCGTGTGCGCCGCACCGGCGATCACGTGGACTCCGAACGCGGCGGGCAAGCGCTGGTGTAGCAGGTCCATCCGGTCACGCGGCAAGGACACGTCGTGTTCGCCCCACATCAGCAGCGCCGGGCAGCTGATCTCTCCGAGGCGCCCGCTGACGTCGTCGCGGTCGAGCAGGCAGCGGGCGGCCGGACCGAGCGGCAAGTTGCCGCGGCGCCAGGTCGCGCGCCAGTGTTCGCGCTGATCAGAGTCGCCGAGCAGCTGCGTCGAGAGCGGGACGGTGAGCTCGTCGATCGCGCCACGCGCTGCCAAGGCGTCGAACATGCCTTGGTAGCCGATCTTGTCCTCGGGGTGACAGGCGGTCGCCTCGGTGTCCCACAGCACGAGCCCGCTGACCCGCTCGGGCGCAAGCAACGCGGCACGCAGTGCGATGAAACCTCCCTGGCTGACACCTCCGACGACGGCCCGCTCCAAGCCGAGGTGGTCGAGCAGGCCGAGCGCGTCACGGGCCTGATCCCAGTAGGTATAGGGAGTGCCGGGAGTGTCGGGCGTGGCGCCGTGCCCGCGGGCATCCCAGCAGATGACCCGCCACCGCGGGCTCAGCGCCGTCACCTGGGCGGTGAAGATGCTGCTGTCCAGGAAGTAGCCGTGCCCCAGCAGCACGGCCGGGCCGTCGCCACCGCTGTCGGTGTAGGACAGCGGCAGGTCGTCGATCATCGCAACAGGCATTGTTGAACGTTTCCCCAGTTCGAAAAAGTACAGCCCCCTCGTTGGGCTGCACCTTAGCAACACCCCACTCGCACAGGTGTTGTATCCGCAGGTCAGTAGTAGTAGGGGACGTCCTTGAAGTCCGGGTCGCGCTTCTGCAGGAACGCGTCGCGGCCTTCGACGGCCTCGTCCTGCATGTACGCCAGCCGGGTGGCTTCGCCGGCGAAGAGCTGCTGGCCGACGAGGCCGTCGTCGGTGAGGTTGAACGCGTACTTGAGCATCCGCTGCGCTGTCGGCGACTTGCCTGCGATCGTCCACGCCCAGTCCAGCGCCACCATCTCCAGCTCGGCGTGCGGGACGACCTCGTTCACCGCGCCCATCCCATGCATCTGCTCGGCGGAGTACTCGCGGCCGAGGAAGAAGATCTCGCGGGCGAACTTCTGGCCGACCTGCTTGGCCAGGTAGGCCGAGCCGTAGCCGGCGTCGAACGAGCCGACGTCGGCGTCGGTCTGCTTGAACTTCGCGTGCTCGGCTGAGGCGAGCGTGAGGTCACACACGACGTGCAGGGAGTGCCCGCCGCCGGCGGCCCAGCCGGGAACGACCGCGATCACCGGTTTCGGTATGAAGCGGATCAGCCGCTGGACCTCGAGGATGTGCAGCCGGCCAGCGCGCGCGGGGTCCACCGTGTCGGAGGTGTCGCCGCTCGCGTACTGATACCCGGAGCGTCCGCGAATACGCTGGTCACCACCGGAGCAGAACGCCCACCCGCCGTCCTTGGGCGAGGGGCCGTTGCCGGTGAGCAGGACACAGCCGACATCGGAGCTCATCCGGGCGTGGTCGAGGGCCCGGTAGAGCTCGTCGACAGTGTGCGGCCGGAAGGCGTTGCGAACCTCCGGGCGGTCGAACGCGACGCGCACCACACGCTTCCCGCCACGGCTCTCAGCCGAGCGGTGATAGGTGATGTCGGTGAAGTCGAAACCGCCGACTTCGGTCCACGATGCCGCGTCGAACAGCTCGGAAATAGGGGCGTTGTCCATCCGCTGAAGCCTAGTGGTGATCACGAGCTGTCGTCCGCATCACGTGGTGTTGATCTCGGCGGAATACCCTCCCAGAACCCCCGCGCAGGGGTTCTGATCAGCACTTTCACCCGGGACGAACCCCGCGCGAACTGGAGTGTCGGCGGCGATGCGGACCCTGCGGCACGCGGTGGGAATGTCGCCGACCTCGCGACGCGGGCGGGCGGCTTCGCTCGGCGTCGTGGTCGTTGCCAATACGGGAAGTGATGGAGCCGGTTCGGCCATTCGCATGAATGTTGCGTGTCGAGCAGCCTTGCCGATTACGCTGATCGGGTGGCTGACGACATGCGCGCATCGGCGCTCCGAACGACTCGTTCGAGCAGCACCGAGCATCTTGCCGCCACCGTGCTCGTCGTCGGCTCCGGTGTGAAGCTCAGCCTGCATCGCCCGATGGACACGAGTTGCCCGGCCCGCGGATGACACCGGCGCCCAGCCCTGATCGCCGTCACCAGCTCCAGTGGGTGGTGACGGACGCGCGTTTCCACCTGCTGGCGATCGGCGACTCCCTGTATCGCGGGGTATCCCCGCGCACCACGCTGGACCCCGCGGCACGCAGGATCCTGCTGCCGGAGATCGGCGCGGTCGCGGGCGACGGCAAGCCTCGACAGCGCACCGTCGAGGCATTCGGTCGCCGCTGGAGCGTGCGCGCGCTGCCAGTCCTGGGCGCGGTGTCGGGAACACCGCTGGCGATGCTGGGCTGCTACGGCCCCGAGGGCACGCTGTTCCCGCCGCGTCCCTCCATCGGCAGCTGGGAATGGAAAGTCACGCCACCCGGGCCGGATCAGCAGGTACGGACCTACTGGTCGGACGAGCTCTACGACGTCTACGGCATCCCGAAGCCCTCAGCGGCCGCGCGGGTGCTGAGCGGGCGCGCCCCCGACACGCTGTCGTGGTGGGAAGGCCCGCAGTACCTCGACGAACTGGTCGCCGAGCACGACCGGCCCCAGATGCGCCGCATCGTCGACGAATTCCTGACCGCCTCGACCGACGCGTTGTACGTGCACTGCTTCACCGGACGCAACCCCTTCACCGGCGAGCTGCACAAGCTGCGCATGGCCGGGCGTAGCGAGGTTTCCGAGCCGGGCGAGGTCACCTGGTTCCGGGGTACGACGCTCAACATCGATCACCTGTCCCCAGACCAGAACGACCGGGTAGGTGCGCGTGACTACCTTGACGCCGCGCTGGCGCTCTCGCGTGAGGCGATGATCGGGATCGACACCAGCTACGAGCACATCTACCTGACCACTGGCGCCTTCGCGCAGCTGGGGGTGCGGCTGCCGCCGAGCCGGTGGCTGCCGAAGATGTGCCACCACGACGACCTGGAAACCCTGCGGCACATGCTCAAGCAAGCCGGCGAGCGTCCCAACGACATCACCGAGCCGATTCGCGTGCGCTTCAGATCGACCGACGGGGACTGGCGCTGGCTGGAGATGGCCGGCACCGGGGTCCGCCGTCCGACCGGCGAGCCGTATCACGTCCTATGCCGGGTCAGCCCGGCCGAACCGGCCACTTCCTAGGTGCCTGTTTCGGACAGAGTCGGAGCTCCCGACCGGGGACATCAACCTTCAGGTCGGGACAGCCCCTTTGCTGAGTGGGTCGACGCCGTGTTGAAGGCGATGCTGGCCGGACTGCGTGAGCAGGGCATGGCTGCGGACAAAGCCGTGGTCAACATGAATGTTGTTGTCGATGTCGCCGGCCGCAGCGCCGATGAGGTCGAGCCGGCTCGGTGGCAGTGGCCGGGCTAGACCGATCAGCAGCTGGTAGCCAGCCCACCGTCCGTAGTATCGGCGTGGTTGACCGCAGCAAGCTGCTGGAGAGGATGTCGTGAACCTGGCACTTCCGCCTGGATCGAGGAAGCCACTGCGTGAGCACCAGGTGCAAGCGGTTCGGGCCGGATGCGCGGAGCTCGCTGTCGCTTCGCGGGCGCAAGTAATCATGGCCTGCGGCACAGGCAAGACGTACGTCGGCGCCGAAGTCGCGGCTGAACTGGACGCGCGCACCATCTTGGTGGTCGTGCCGACCTTGGAGCTGCTTGCGCAGACCGCGGCAGCGCACGCCGGACAGGGTACGGCCGGACGCCTGGTAGCCATCTGTAGCGACATTGACGCACTGGCGCACGCGGACGAAGTCGCGGAGATGGCTCGCGCGGTGACCGGGCTGGCCGGCAAAGTCTCGACCAGCCCCGCCGCTCTCGCCGCCTGGCTGTCCGAACCCGGTCGGGTCACGATGTTCGTCACCTATGCCAGCCTGCCGGTCGTCGTAGCAGCACACCGAGACCACTTCGCCCAGGAGTGGGACTTGGCAGTGATCGACGAAGCGCACCGAGCGGCCGGCCGAACAGACCGGACCTGGAACGTCATCAACGATGATGCCGCGATTCCCGCTCGGCACCGGTTGTATATGACTGCCACGCCTCGGGTGATGAATTCCAAGCGGTTCGAGACCACCTCCATGGACGACCCGGGCGTCTTTGGTCGTCAGGCATACAGGCTCAGCTTCGCCGAAGCGATCGACAAGAAGTTGATCGCCCCCTATCGAATGGTGGTCAGCGTCGTTACCGACGACGAGGTCTATGCCCTGACCGGCGCCGAGGACTCGGTGCTAGAAGTGGATAGCCACCCCGTTCCCGCGCCGATGCTCGCAGCGCAGATCGCGCTTCTGCGTGCCTGCCACGAGTTCAACCTGCACCGGGTCATCAGCTACCACCACCGAGTGATTTCGGCGTCAGGTTCGCCACTAGCCTCGCGAGAGCGCGCGACCTGCTGACCTCGACCGGTGCGCATGTGCCACCAGTCACCGCTGACTGGGTCAGCGGTGACCTCCACCCTGAACAACGTCGCAACGCATTGCGAGCGCTCCGCGATGCTGCAGAAGGCGTCACGGTCGTGGCCAACGCGCGGATGCTGAGCGAAGGCGTCGATGTTCCTGAACTGGACGGTGTGCTGTTCGCTGACAGCCGTTCGAGCCCGATCGACGTTGTGCAGGCAGCCAGCAGGGCGCTGCGCCTGGGATCAGATCCAGACAAGGTCGCCACGATCGTCATTCCCGTGCTTGTTCGTGCAGGTGAGGATCCCTCCGCCGTGCTCGAGTCCTCGGCGTTCGACGTGGTGTGGCAGGTGGTGCGTGGGTTGCGCTCCCACGATGAACGGCTTGCCGACTGGCTGGACGAGTCACGTGTTCGCCTTACCCGCGGCGACCCCCATCAGCCCGGCAAGCCCCTGGCGCCACCGCACTGGCTGGTGTTGCACGGCACCCCAGTTACTCGCGCGTTCGCTGATGCCATCACAGTCCATGCCGTCGAAACAGGGTCGTCCTCATGGTGGCAGACCTATGCCCTAGCGGGGGACTTCTATGCCCGAACCGGACATCTGATGCCAACTTTGGCCGATGATCCGCAGCTCTACCACTTTGTGACGACAAGCCGTGTCCAGGACAACGCTCAACGACTGGCTGCTGACCGCAGGGCTGCGCTTGACCGAATAGGAATGGTATGGGATGTCTACGCCGCACGCTGGGACGAATTCCTTGCGGCTTGCGACATCTATCGCCAGAAATTCGGCGATCTCCACGTCTCCCAGAAGTTCCGCCTCGTCAACGACCGCTTTCCCGAACCCGGATATCCCCTTGGCTCCCGCATCAACACCGCGCGAGCCAACCCCTCACGCGTCCCGGGCCACATTCGCGACTCACTTGATCGATGGGGTTTCGCCTGGAGTGTTCCTGACGCCAAATTCGCCGAGTTGCTCATACACGTTCGCCATTGGACTGAACACAACGGCACGTCCGATCCGCGTGAGAATGACATGTGCTGCGGCTACTTTCCATTGGAAGCTAGGCTCAGGCAAAAACGTGACACGTTCCGGCATGGACGGCTCTCCACTGTTCAGCGCGACGCGCTCGAAAAAGCTGGGGTCGCGCTGATCAAGCAAGACCCCCGAGTTGCCATGCTGCTTGCAGCGTGCGACCGATGGCTTGACCAGCAACGCAAGGCAGGAGTCACCTGTCCTCGCTTGGATGTGCCGAAAGGCTACGTTGACAGCGCCGGTTACCAACTCTATCGCACGATTACCTACTACCGAGTTCTCAACTCGCGCTCCCAAAAGGAACAGAGCAGCGCCGGGAACGAGGTGAACCCCGAGATTCGGGCCGAGCTTGACCGCCGAGGCATGATCTGGCGCGTCAAACCCGATTTCCGACCTGCCACAGCGGCGGAAATCGAGGACTTGAGTCAACGCCCCGAAAAGGAGCAGACTCAGGAGATCCTCAACCTGGTCGACCAGATGGTTACCGTAACCAGCATCGCTGGTGCGTTGGGGATTAAAGAAACCACTCTGCGGGCGCGCATCGCGCGCGCAAGAACACCCCGGGCATCGCGGCGCCCACGGGCTGTTACATCAGCCGAGATGAACACAGTGCGCCAACTTGCCGGACTCGACCAGACGAAGGCCATCATCGAACTGGTCGACCAGAAAATCAGCATGACCAGCATCGCCAACGAATTGGCCCTGCCCCTTGTGACGTTAAGCGCCCGGATCCGGAAAGCCCGCGCCCGCCAAGCGGAACCGACGCCGTCCGGTGAGCCAGAGGCCGCACCGCAACTGCTCTTCACCCACCCAGAGCCCCAACCTGAACCGGCAGCTCGAACTGGTCGGCCCGCTTCCATACTGACGTTTCTCTCCCCCGATTCGTAGCGGGCACCACCGCTGAACCCCACGGCACAACCGGCGAAGTGCCGGAAAGCGGCCTCGCACAGCGCCGTCCCCTCCGCTGTCTTGTCCGACTGCGGAGGCTTGCTTGACAGAGCGATCGCGGCTGTTCCGCCAAGGCCGGGTATGCTGCTGGCTGCGGCCGACTCCTCGGCCGGGCCCGGCGCGCCGCTTCCCGGTTGCGGTCAGCCGGCCAGAGCAGGCGCCCATGCCCGCAGGGTCGTGAATCTTCCTGCACGTAAACGATTTGCGGCACATCCGCAGTTCCTGACTTGGGTCGACCGGGCGACCGTTCGGGAGCAATGCTATGTCCACCATCGTCACGCCCACACCTCGCTTCAAGGCCCTGGTCCGTCGTCGCCGTGAACACACCGGTGAAACCCACGCCCAGGCAGTCACCGAGATCACGCGGTGCGGGCTGTTGCCTGCGGCGGGGAGCCGCTGGCAGGAGTACCTGGAATCGTGGTTGCTGTCGGAACTCAACCGGTGGAACGACTGGTCGGAACCCGATGAGCAATGGCCCTGGCCAGCCAGCACCGTCTTGGGCATTACTGCGGTCACCCCGCGCCCGCATGAACTCGTGCTTCATGTCCACCCCGCCGCCCAGTTCCCGTTTCTCGAGATGGTGCTGCCCGGGGCGGTGCCGGACAAGCAGACTGACATCGGGCGGTCGGAGGTGCCTCTGGCGTATGCGGGCGGGGTGCCGGGGCTGCGCGCTGTGCACACGCGGCGCGGGCTGGAACTGTCCTGGCCCGGCGCTGGGGCGCTGATTCTGCTGGCGGGGATGCGGCGCGATCGGTGGCTCAGCCTGGAACGTGAGCTGCGCGCGTTCTGGGCCGAGGACGAGGACGAGATCGTTCCGCAGTGGGACACCAGGGGGTGGCTCACCGGCGAGAAGGCGTGGATTCTGTTCGACCCGAAGTTCGACGCTGGTGTCCGTGCCGCATGGGTGGACAGCGGGTTGTTGCGCCGTCTGGGGCTGTTCGGCGAGACACAGCCGCTGTGGGTGGCCTGCTCGAACGACGCGTTGCGCCGCTCGGTCACCACGGTGGATGTCGACTTCGGACCGCTCGATCGACGCCCGCGCGGCCCGGGCACCGCGCTGCCTGAGACCGCCTCTGTAGACCTGGTTGCATCGCCGTTCCGCCGCGGCGATTCGCCGTGGCCAGTGCGCCCGTCGAAGCACCCCCGCCTCTTGGAGGACGTCGACCCGGCTCTCCGAGCCGAGATCGAGGCGCTGGAAACCGAGGGGGTTGCGGAGATGGAGACCTGGACGGTGTTCGACCGGTTACCGGCGGCGCCGTGGCTGCCCAGCGCAGACCCGGCATGCGAGACGTCCTAGGTCCCCGACCGCCGAAGACAAGGAGCAGGGCGGGCACGGCGCTGCGGCACTACTGCGGGTCTTCTTTCTTGCTCTGCCGGACCCGGCGCAGCGCTCGCATCGTCTCGGTGATCACTGGCACGTCGGCTGGGTCGAGTTCCTGCAGTTCTCGCAGCACCAGAGCGCGGGCGTCGGAGTCGGCGAGGATGGTCGCCAGTTCCATCTGCTCCATCATCGCCTGGGACCTGGCGTCGTCGAAGAAGTACGCCGGCGGCATCTCGAAGAAGTCCGCGATGGCCTCGACGACCGCCATCTTGGGCTCGGCGCTCGCGCCGGAGCGCAGCTTGCCGATGTAGTTGTGGCTGCACGGCTCGCCGGTGTAGGCGGCGACGGCCTTGGCGACCTCGTCGTTGGAGTGCTGGGACTTCCGCCGGTGTTTCCTGTCGTCGTCGTTCTTCGGCTTCACGGTGTCGAACAAGAAGTTCAGCTTGTCCGCGAAGGACGTCTTGACCTGCGGGTGTGCCGGGTGCACAGCGACCTCCCGGGTGTACGCGGGTGTGGGCGCCCCGCGCGTGCCTCCCAAAATCTTGGGAGGCACGGTTGACAGATTTCGTGACTTCTCTATGCTTCTAGGTGTTGATGGTACCTAGCTTCACAGGATCTGAGAAGACTGGTGACACAGCGTTCCCCCTCACGGGGGCCACGCTAGCCCGCTGCAGGGGCCCCGGGGCAGCACTTCGGGGAAAACATGCGGGCTTTCGACCAGGCTTGAAAGGGGAGGCAATGACTCAGCAGGCGAAGCCCGCCCGGCGGCGTGGTGCCGACCCAGCCATCGCAGCCAGGACGTCGCGAACGACCGGCTGACGAGGCACCCCGGCGACCGCGGCGCCGCCACTGATCGCAGGTCAGGAAGTTGACAGATCTGCAACCAGCGCCAAGCGACGCGAGCCGGACACAAACTTCACCGTCACGGAGCACAGCTGGATACCCCCACAACAGGTCCAGCTGCTCCAGCGGTGTGCGATCCAGGCGGTGGGACCGGGGAGGGGACCGCCGTCTGGGGAAAGGTCGGCCAAACAGGAGGCTGACCCCGAAGGCGACGGCTGGCGTGCTGATTCACCCGTGCTGACCATCAGCGCGTCGGCACGCCAGCCGGAGCCTCTCACCGCGCGGTCCACCCGCGCGTCCAGGCCATCACCACGATGCCCCTCCCCCGACCGAGCAGGGGGAGCACCAGATGTCACCGCACCACAACCCAAGTTGGCAGCACAGCGAAGACGGGCTGACACTTCGACTCGACCGCCGCGTCGACCGGGTCCCCAGCCCCCTCGACGACTGGCTGATCGGACCGGAAGGAATCGGCACGACCGCCGATCCCGCCTCCGACCTCGTCCGGCTGGAAGGCCACATCCGCGGCATCGGCGCAGAGCTACTGTCCAAAGTAGGCACTGCCGAATCGACGATTTCCCGCTCCCGCAAAGACTTGGACAACGCGGCAGGACCATGGTGGTCGCTCAAAGCCCGGGATCAGCGCAAGGAAACCTCGGCGAACCTCCTCGATGCCATCGAGGAGCACACCACCACGGTCGCCGAGCTCGACCACATCCGCGAGGTGCAGAACCTCGTGCGCCAGTTCGTCATCGGCGCCGACGCGCCCGAGGGACTGCTCGCCGAATCCGCAGCAGGCTGGCAACGCTCGCCCGACCTTCCCACGAGCGTGATCACGTTCGACGACGAAGACGCGTTCCTGACCGCGGACTCCCGCCGCACATCCAACTCCCAGTGGGGATACCCGATCCTGGGCGGCGATGTGTTCGGCCACCAATGGCGCCGCGACGGGGACGACGACGAACCCGATAGTCGCCCCCTCGACCGCAGCGGGCCGTGGATGCTCGGCTACCTGGAGCGCACCGGCGAAATCTACGCGACCCGGCGAGGCAGCTACCTGCTCCCGCAGGTGTGGTTGCTCGGTGCACCGTTCAGCACCGCCCGCGCACACGAGATCCTCGCAGGCATCCAGCCGCGGATGCGCGAGCCGAACTCGATCATCCTCGCCGCCGCCACCGTCGCCGAGGCTTTGCTACACGAGCACGGCGACAACACTGGGAGCGCGGCATGAACGCGCGAGCGCTGGGAGCCGCAGTGGCCGGCATCGCCTTCGTGACCATGGCTCTCGCCGCCTGCTCGCCTGGATCACCGTCTCCCCCGCCGTCCCGGCCTCCAGCGCCGGCCGCTTCGGTGAACACGCCGCCACCAGATCAGCGCGGACCCGAGGTCACCGTCGAGGGAACCGTCGCCTGGCGCACCGAACACGTCGGCTGCGCCGAAATGGTCACCACCACCGGTCAGCGTCTGCGGATCACCGGCCAGATGGCCACTGACCGCGAGCGCGCCGTGTTCGGCGGTGCCGCGCCGAGTGAGCAAGTCCGCATCACCGGCTATGCCTTTCTCCCGCTGAACAGTGCGACCCCATGCGGAGCGGGACTTCCATTCGTCGCGGAAAAGGTGGAACCCGTGCACCAGTAGTGAACAAAAAACAATAGACAACATCTTGCAGGACCCGTTTATCTCTCGATAAATGGGCGCTTCAGCCTGCCCTAAAGTAGACAATAAATACGGCTCTAAAATAATCCGCAGAATCGGTTGACACGCTCGTATGCCATTGTGCAGAGTGAAGCGCGAGCAGGGAAAGCCCAGCTCACAAGGCCAGCAGGGGAGACGCTGGCAGCACCGGGTGCGACATTGCCGCACAGAGGAGCCGACACCGGCAAGTCGTTAATTCGACGACGGGGATCTTTGCGCCCAAATTCGCCGAACAATGACAAAGCGCCGTGCCGTTCTCTGAATTCCGGTGTGTTTCGGGTAAGTCAACCGAGTACGGGGGCTTTACACATGGCAGTACGACCATCTCGCGCGGTCAGCGTGATCGCCGGATGCGCGGCGCTGGCCGGGATCGCAGCGGCCGCGCCGGCGATCGCGGCGAGCGACCAGGACGGCGATCGCGTCGCCGTCGCGGGCAGCACACCGGCGTGGGCCACACCGGCCGCCAAGGTGGGCGACACCGACGCCCACGCGCAGCGCCAGATCCAGGTCGCGCTCTCACTGCGCGATCAGGCGAGCGCGGAGGCGCTGGCCAAGGCGATCAGCACGCCCGGATCGCCGCAGTTCCGCAAGACCCTCACCGCCGGGCAGTTCACCGACCGCTTCGCCGCGACGCAGGCGACCGTCGACCAGGTCAGCGACTGGCTGCGCGGGCAGGGCCTGCGCGTCACCGGCGTCTCGTCGAACCGGCACTTCGTCGACGCCGTCGCCGACACCGGCACCCTGGAGCGCGCGTTCGGCACGCAGCTGGCGACGTTCCGGCACAAGGGCAAGGACGGCAAGATCCAGAAGCTGGTGGCGCCCGAAAAGGCGATCACACTGCCCGCAGCGGTGCGCGGGACCGTCACCGGCGTCCTGGGGCTGGACGACTCCGAGAAGATGAGCACTCCGCAGAATGTGCTCCACCCCGCTCCCGCGGCACAGGCCGCGGGCGGCGCGAACTGCGCCACGTACTGGGGCCAGACCGTCAACACGAGCGTCCCGCAGAAGTACGCCGACCAGTCCAACGTCCTCTGCGGCTACAACACCGCGCAGACCCGGGGAATTTATGGCCTGACCAGCGCAAACACCGGCGCTGGCACGAACATCGGCATCGTCGGCGCATACAACGGGGCGACGACCCTCGCCGACGCCAACCGTGCCGCCGCGAAGTTCGGCTCGCCACCGATCGCCGCGAACCAGTACGCGGTCAAGCTCCCCGACGGCGGTTTCAACAACGACCCCACCTGTGAGCCAGACAGCTGGAACGGCGAGCAGGCACTGGACGTGCAGGCGGCCCACACCGCCGCACCGGCAGCGAAGTTGACCTACTACGCCGCCAAGGACTGCCGCACTCTCTACGACGCGATGAATCGCGCCGTCGCGGACAACCAGGTCGGCATCATCACCAACTCCTGGGGCAACAACGGCGGCGAGGCAGGAGTCGCCCCCACGACCCGCGCACAGATGGACAGCATCGGCGTGCAGGCCGCGATCCAGGGTCAGTCGCTGATGGTGTCTTCGGGCGACGCGGGCGACGCGTCGGCCATCGCCGGCAAGCCGACCCCGCAGTTCCCCGCGGCCAACCCTTGGATCACCGCCGTCGGTGGGACCAGCGTCGCTGTGAACAGCGCGAACAAGAAGCAGTTCGACACCGGCTGGACCTCCTCCGCGCTGGTGCAGTCCGGCAACGGATACACCCCGACCCAGGACAAGGACGGCCCCTTCGCCGGTGGAGCCGGCGGTGGCGTGGCAACCACCTACGACTTGCCGGACTACCAGACAGGCAAGGTCTCGGGCACGAAGCGCTCGGTGCCCGACATCGGCGCGCTCGCCGATGCCTACACAGGTTTCGCCATCGGACAGACCATCCCGGGCCAGGGATATTTCGAGTTCAACTCCGGTGGCACGAGCCTGGCATCGCCGCTGCTGGCGGGCATGGTCGCGAACGCGGCCCAGGCAGCGGGCACTGACCGGTTGGGATTCCTGAACCCGGCGATCTACAGCCTCGCGGGCACTGCGGCGATCTCCGACGTCACCCACCACTCCACCGGCGTGTGGACCAACTTCGTCGGCGGATACGGCGGCGTGACCACGCCGACGACGCAGGGGTCGTACCTGATCGATTTCGACCAGAAGCCCCAGACGTTGCAGAGCGGTCCCGGCTGGGACCCGCTCACCGGTGTCGGTACTCCGGCGCCCGGCTTCGTCGCCGCGCTCGGCAAGTAATCCCGCTCGCGGAGTGGCGGCGCATCGCCGCTCGGGACGGCCACGCGTCGCCACTCCGCGCCGGCAAGCCCCCCAACAACCAGGAAGGAGGTCTCGATGAGCAGCGAGGACGGCGGCCAGACCCCGGATCAGCTCGGACCCGAGCAGGACGCCTCGCTCGGCCCGACACCCCCATCGGGAGTGCGCAGCTCGACGGAGCCGCCCTCGGGCGATCGGAACCGCCGGACCGGCCTGCTACTGGCCGCGGCGCTGGCCGTCGTCGTCGCCCTGGTCGCGATCATCGCCTTGGCCTCCGGCGGAGAGAGCACCCCACTGGCCGAGCCAGTCACCGACACAACCGCTGCCGCCGAGGCGGACGCCGGTGACACCGGGGAGCAGATCGTGGCGCCGCAGGACGTCACCGCCGCGACGCTGGCGGCACTGCCGCAATCGACGACGTTCACCACGGTGACGGGCGCTCCTGCCGACCCGGCGCCGACCGCACGCACCTCCGGCAGGATCGTGCATCCGACCACCACGGTCGCGGTGTTCGCCGCGCCCGGAGGCGCGCCGATCGCCGCATTGCCGCCCCAGCAACACTTCGCCGAGCTGGCCACCGACACCAAGGTGCCCGTGATCGACGAACAACCCGGCTGGGCGCAGGTGCTGCTTCCCAGCCGCCCCAACGGATCCACCGGATGGGTCTATCTCGAAGATCCGGACGTCACCACCGAGCACAGCAGATACCGCATCGCGGTCGATCGCGAGCACTTCGCGCTCACGGTGTTCGAGAACGACGCCCAGATTGGGCGCTGGACGATCGGGGTGGGCAAGGCCGGGGCGGTCACACCCGCGGGGCGGACGTTCGTGTTGTCGTCCATTTTGGAGGATCACCCCACGTTCAGCCCGGTGGTTCTTCCGCTGGGCGCCCATTCGGACACCCACACGACATTTGGCGGCGGTCCGGGGACCGTCGGCATCCATACCTGGCCGACCGCAACGGTTTTCGGTCAGGCCTCCTCAGACGGTTGCGTCCGGATTCCGCCCGACGCACTCGACGTGATCTCAACGACCGTGCCGCTGGGCAGCGTCGTGGACATTACGTGAACACCACATCCAACACACCAAGGGGGGACCTCGTGGTCCGCACTGCAACACATCGCGCCACTCAGCGGGCGCTGACCGCCGCCGGAATCGGCGGCATCCTCGCCGCCGGAATCGTCGGCCTCACCCTCTCCAGCGCCGCATCGCCGGCCGCGGCCGCCTCGGGGTCGACCGCGTTCGGCGTCAAGGCCTCCGGCATCGACAACAAGTCGGCCAACAGTGGCTCGGTCTCCGGAACCTCGTTCAGCGCATCGGGAATCTCCACCGAGGCACGTCCCGGCTACGCCAAGGCCTCGGTGGGGAGCCTGACCGTCGGGGGCAAGGCGATCGGCTCGGTCACCGCCACCTGCGAACAGGGCGTGACCAAGGTCAGCCACTCCGGTTCGGCGCAGAGCACCCAGTTCTTCCACGTCTCCTTCGGCGCCGACGGGGGCAGCTCGGCGACCGGCGTCACGGTGACCATCACCGACGCCAAGGGCAAGGTCAGCCAGACGGTCACCGCGGCCGGCGTGTCCTGCGACAAGGCCACCACCCCGCCGACGAGCGAGCCGCCCACCGGCAAGCCGACCACCGATCCCACCGGCAAGCCGGGCCCGAAGCCGACGAAGACCACCAAGCCCGGCAAGACCGGAGCCGGCAAGGCACCGGACAAGGACGCCGTCCCCGTCAAGCCCAAGCCCGGCCACCACGCGGTGACCGGCTGACCAGTGGCGGGGGGGGGGGGGGGGGGGCCGGCCCCCCCCCCCCCCCCCCCCCCGCCGATGCCGCGCCGAGTCACCAGGCACCAACAGGAAGGAGCACACCGTGCACTTCGCCCTTCGGGCCTGCGCGGAACCGGCTGGGTATCTCGCGCCTATCTGCGACCCGATGTCTGACGCGCCCAATTTCCTTTGTGTTCCAACGAAATTCAGGAAGTGAACCTCTGCTGTGACCACCTCTACTGCCAGTGGGCGGACCGGTCCGGTCGGCACGCAGATCAGCTGCTGAGCCGCACCATGACCGCCGACCGCGCCGAAATCACCGCACCGCTCGCCCGTCGAGCGCGTGCCGGTCGGCGCGCCCACACGACGTCGATGCGGCCACACCTGCAGGTCCTCGCGTACGGCTCATTCCGGCACGCACAGGGAAACCAAGTCGCGCAGGCGCACTTCGTCCAGGCCTACGTCCGGCTGCTCGCGCAACTGGGGATCCCGTTCGAGCCATCGGGCATGCGCGTGCTGGACGCGATCGTCGGGCACCTCCGGCTGCCGCACGGGCACGCCGACATCAACGACCCGGTGCTGGTTCACGCGCAGTTCGCGTTCTGGGCACGCAACATCTGGGACGTCATCCGCTCCGTCTACCACGCCGATCCCGCCCTGATCCCAGACCGGCGCCGTCTTGACCAGCGCGCGGCCGAGTTGGGCGGAACTCCGGAGATGACCAGCTTCACCAACGACGAGCTCGGCGCGCTCGCTGCCGCGTTCGGGCTCTACCGCACCCGGTCCAGCGTCCAACTCTCCGCGACGGAGATTGTGGACACCTACCTCGTGCCCGCAGTTGTGAACGCCGAGCTCGGCTTCCAGGGCGAAGGTACCCGGTTCGTCCGCCGGCCCCGCACCGACGGCGGGGACGTGCACGAGAGCCGGATGCTCAGCCACTGCGGCAAGTCCGCGCAGCGCTACCGGGAGGGCCGCCCGGACGTCGTCAACCAGATCTACCGTGCCGTCTGCGCCCGGCTGGACCGCGCTACCGACGTCGCCGACCCACTGGCTTCCCGCTACCGCGACCTCGTCGCGGCCTACAACCGCTGCCATCCCGACGCGACCGTCGCCCGGCTGCATGTGCCGGAAGACAGTTTCCCCGACCTGCGCGCGGGCGGTGACCGCGGATGAGCGCCGTCAGCCAGATCGTCCAGGTCGGTGGCTCGGTGCTGTTACTGGCTTCGTTTCTGCTCGCGCAGATCGGGACCCTGCACCAAAAGTCGCGGGTCTATCTCGCGATGAACTCCGCCGGATCCGCCGTGCTCGCGCTCGACGCGCTCGCCGAGCACCAGATCGGCTTCCTCCTGCTCGAAGGCGTCTGGTCCGCGGCGTCCGTGGTCGGCCTGCTGCGCGAGTGCGCGCGCGGTGCCGATCCGGCCGCGACCGCGCCTCACCCAAACCCCTCCGCACGACACACCCCCGCGAAAGGACCGATCTCATGATCAGCACGAAGACCACACTCGCCGGCGCCCTGCTGTTCGGCGCTTTGGCCATCGGATCCGCGTTCGCCACCACCGCGGCCGCCGCAGCGGACCCCATGCCCTCCCAGGGCAGCAGCGCTATCACGGCAGTGGCTCAGGAACCCACCGGCACACGGATCAGCGCTGTGATCGCTGACCGGGACCTGGCGATGTCACCGGACGGCACCCGCATCAACTTCGCCACCCCGAGCACGCGCGAGGGAGTGGTTTCCCCCGACGGCACCCGGATCAACTTCGCCGCTCCCGGCACGCGCGAAGGCGTCGTCTCCCCCGACGGCACCCGCATCAACTTCTGAGCCCATCTGCACCCATTGCGGCCCTCACCACCAAGGGATTGACCAGCATGACTCAACAAATTCAGCGGACGCTGCAGAAGACGACCAACCCGATTCCCGAGTTCACGATGGGACCACAGCGCCAGCAGCTGGCCCCCGCAGTGCACTCCGGAGTAGCCCCGATCAAGACGCTGTCCTCCGGCGTCGTGCGCATGGCCTGCAGCCATCACGCCGTGCCGCACATCCACGAGCACTCCGAGATCACCGTGCTCGTCGTCAGCGGGATGGTCGCCAGCCTCGCCGGGGACCAACTGGAAGAAACGTTCCTGCATGCCCCCGGGTCCATCATGTACATCGGGCCGGGAGTGCCGCACATCGGCATCAACCTCGCCCCGGACGCGGAGGCCACGGTCTTCGAGGTCCGCACCGATCGCGCGTTCAACGACGACGTGGTACGCCTGCCCGAATTGGACGCGATCGCCGCGGCCCGGGTCGATCAGCTGCAGCGCGACTTCGAACTCGGGATGCTCACCGATCAGCTCGAAGCACCTACGGCAAGCACCGCGCTCTGGTGATCGAGATGACGACGGCTCCTGAACCGCGGTACGCGCGCGAGCGCCGGATCGGCGGCATCACCAGGCTGGCGGCCAACGAGCTGCCCGGTGATCCGCCGGCTCCGGTCCGCGCGGCGATCCTGAACAACGCGAGGATCAACCGCTATCCCGACCCGACCTACACGCCGCTGCACGACGCGCTGGCCGAGCAGCTGCGGACACCGAGCGAGCAGATCATGCTCGGTGCCGGCTCGTCCTCGGTCCTGCAGCGGCTGATCCGGGTGGTCTGTACGCGACCGGGCGACGCGGTGATGTGGGCGACGCCGGCGTTCGAGGCGTTCTCGATCTTCGCGCGTCAGGCCGGTGCCGTTGCGCAGCGGGTCCCGACGCAGGCGGACGGCTCAGTGGATCTCGAGGCGATGCTCGCGGCAGTCACAGCACGCACGCGGATGATCATCCTGGTCAATCCGCACAACCCGACCGGTGCTGTCGTGCGCGGCGATGAACTTCGCGGATTCCTGGACCGGGTCGGCGAGGGCGTCGTCGTCGTGCTGGACGAGGCGTATCGCGATTTCTGCGATGACCCTCGTGTCGCTGACGGGGCCGAGCTCGCACGGGCCCGCTGGGCAGCGGGGCGCCACAACGTGGTCGTGGTGCGCACGTTCTCCAAGGCTTACGGGCTGGCCGGTCTGCGCGTGGGGTACGGCATCGCTCCGGCCGGCTTGGCTCGGCAGGTCCGCGATGCCGGGGTGCCACGCGAGGTCGGGATCCAGGCCGAGATCGCGGCGGTCGCCGCGCTCAAGGCCCGCTCGGCGATGCGGGAGAACGTGGAGCGCATCATCGGCGAACGTGCGCGTGTGCTGACCGAGTTGCGCAGGATCGGTTACGCCCCAGGGGATTCCTACGGAAATTTCGTCTGGCTTCCCCTCGCCGAAGATTCCGGGCGGTTTGCCGAGCACTGCTTCGCTGACGGTGTTCTCGTGCTCGACATCGCCGAGCGCGGAGTGCGCGTGAGCATCGGCCACCCGACCGACAACGACTGCTTCCTGCGCTCGGCCCACACCTGGGTCACCGGGCGGGTAGCGGCGTAGCCGCACTGACTTCCCTTTGCACACCAGGAGAACTGATGAACACCAGCGGACCGCGGACACCCAGGCCACCATCCCGGCGCCAGGTTCGCCACCAGTTCCCCGCGACCTCGCGGACCGCGGCCCGGTTGCCGGCCGCGCGCATCGCGATCCCCAGCTGAGCGGGAGCGGCGGCCCCCCGGCCGCTCCCGCTCACCTCCCGCCGTCGATTCACGTCAAGGAGTTGCTTCGTGTCGGTTTCCGCGCCCGCCGCACCCGCCCCACGCCAATGGACTACCCGCCCGATGGCCGTCCACCTCGTCGGCACCGCGCCGCTGGGGACCGGAGGACATCCGCTCTCGACCATGCAGTGGCATCTCGACCACCAGCACGGGGTCCCCCTGACTGCCCTGCCCTTCGATGCCGACGACCGGTGGATCATCGACTGGCTCGAGGCCCGCGAACAGGTTCCCGGTCTGGTGAAGGTGCACTCAGGCACAAGTCTGGGCTACGACGACTTGTCCTACTACGCGATTGATGACGGTCACGTGCTCTCACCCGCCGATGTCACCCTGGGCCGGGTCGAGCAGACAGCCGCGGCGTTCGCCTCGCTCGAGCGGCTGCAGGGCGGGACCAACATCCCCGAGCGGCTGCAGGTCAGCATCCCCAATGCCCTCGATCTGGCGTTTTTCGTGTCCGGGTCGGTGGAGGCGTCCGCGGAGTGGATCGGCGACATGCAGGCCATGCTCGTCGGCGAGATCACCGAGCTCGCCACTCGCTGGGGCGATCGTGTTCAGCTGCAGCTGGAAAGCCCGGCGATTCTGCTGGCCTACCACCGCACGCCACGCGAGGACTGGCCGTTGCTGACCGGAGAGCTCACCGGTCAGGTCGCGGCGACCTTGGCCGCGGCGCCGTCGGCGAGGTGGGTGCTGCACCTGTGCTACGGCGACCTCGAGCACGAGCCGCTGTTCGAGCCGAGCGACCTGACCGCCCCGGTGACATTTCTCAACGCGCTCGCCGACCTGCTGGACACGCGGGGCGTTCCGATGCCCCTGGTGCACCTTCCGATCGCGCACGGCAGCGCCGCGCCCGCCACGGACCCGGCGTTCTACGCCGCGTTGCGTGAGCTCCGCCGCGGAGTGGAGGTCATCGCGGGCGTGGTGGACGAAAACCACCCGGAGGCAACCCGGCTCGCCTTCGCACTACTGATCGACGCGCTCGGCGGGCCGGTGACGGCGCTGGGTGCGTCCTGCGGTCTCGGGCGGCGATCAGCCGTCGCGGGCGCCGCGAATACCGCGCTCGCCTCCAGTGTCGCGCGTGCCTGGACCACCACCTCAGCGCGATGACCGGCTGCGGGACCTGGCTCGCTCGACCATCCCACAAAGGAGTCCACACAGGACAGTGGGGTGTTTTTGTTACTAGAAGGGGGAAATTCCATGAGGGGACGACACGCACGAGGACCTGACCAGCCACGGATGACGCTGCCTGCGCCGGCCGAGGGGAAGCGACGGCGAGGCCGGCATCGCGCCGCTCGCCGCGCGTTCGGAACGGCACTGGCGGCCCTGTTCGCAGTAGTAGCGGCGATCCTGGCCGGGCTAGGCCCGTCCGCGTCGGCGGCGCAGCAAAGCCGTTCGTGCACCGAGCTGGACATTCCGGTGAACAGCGGGCTGCTGGCCGAGGCGATGCACGCGACGCTCTGCGGGCCTGCCGACGGCCGCGCCGGAGCGCCGTTGCAGGTGCTTGTCGCCGGCGGCACCTACAACCGGAGCTACTGGTCCGGGCTGGGGTTGGACGCCTACTCCTACACCGCGCGAGCGAACGCCGCAGGCTTCGCGACCCTGGCGGTTGACCGGATCGGCACCGGCGCCAGCTCGCATCCGCTCAGCACGCTGATCACAGCGAGCTTGCAGGCCGACGCCGTGCACCAGGTCATCGTGCACGCCCGAGAAGGTTCCCTGGACGGGCAGCAACACGACCAGGTCGCGCTCGTCGGACACTCGCTGGGCAGCATGGCGGCCGTCATCACCGCAGCCAGGCATCCCGGCGACGTCGACGCGGTGATCCTGACCGGGTACTCCCACCGGATCGCCCCTGATCAGCTGCTGACGTCGCTGACCTCGATGCACCCCGCGGCGCTGGAAGGACGGCCGCTGGACCCCGGCTACCTCACGACCATTCCAGGCGCGCGCGCCGCGCTGTTCCACGCCGCCGACGATGTCGACCCTGCGGTCCTGGCCGCCGACGAGGCCACCAAGGACGTCGGAAGCGCAACCGAACTGCCCGACGGCGTCCTCGTCGGCTTGGCCCAGGCCACCTCACGGCGGATCACCGCGCCGGTGCTGGAAGCCAATGGCGGCAGGGATTCCTGGGCGTGCACAGCGGTCGACTGCACCAGCGCGGACACGCTGCACGCGGCCGAGCAGCCCAGCTTCGCCGCGCCGCTGACGACCTACGTGCAGGCCCGGTCCGGGCATTGCCTGGCTCTGGCGGCCGACGGCGGTGAGTTCGCCCAGTTCGCGTCGGTGTGGCTGCACCGGGTGCTCGCGCCCGTGCTCGCCGGGACGCTGCCATGAACCGCTGCCTCACGCGGGTGGCCGTGACCGTCGCGGCTGCCACGGTGCTCGGCGCTGGCTGTTCGGCGCCGGGGCCCGCCGGCCCCGAAGCTGCCTCGTCGCCGCCGGGTACGAGTGCCCCGGCAGCGCCGGCTCCGACAACACCGGGACAGATCGAGCTGCCCACGGTCGCGCCGGTCACCCCCACCGCAGGGGCAGGTGCGCCGTCGGGGATTCCCGCCGCGGCTCCGGCACCTGATCCCACGCCGGCGATCTACGCCGATCCTGTGCTCGTCGCGCAGGCATGGATGCGGCAGTTCTGCCAGACCGACTACCAGGAGCCGATCAACGCCAATCTGACCCGCGCCGCCGTCTTCGCGACCGTGGCCGCGACGGCGGCCGACACCGCGCGCGGGGACACACCGGACACCTACCAGCAGGTCCGCGCGCAGAAGCTGTCCGCGCGCTGCGACCACGTCGCCGCGCTGATCAGCCCGGAAGCTCCCGCATCGCCGACCTCGGTCTACGTCCAGGTCTCGGCCACCAGCACCCAGCTGGCCGACGGAGCACCGTTTCAGACGTTGCCGCTGTCGAGCACGCGGCGCATCGTCCGCGAGGCGGACGGGCGCTGGCTGGTCGACGCCGAAGTGGACGCCGGCTGATGAAGACGCTGATGGTCGTGCCCGCCACCGCGCTCGCGCTAGTCGTGGCGATGGTTCTGGTGTTCTCCGGCAGGGAGGCCCAGGCGACGACGCCAGGGCCGCCGACGTGCTCGGTGCCCACCGCCGAACCCGCCGCTGCGCCTGCGGCTCCCCCGGCGGGGCAGCAGTTCGCGGGGGTGACCTTGAAGCCGCCACAGGTAGACGCCGCGCAGAAGGTCCTCGGGACCGCGAAGGGTATGTCGATCACCCGTCGCGGGGCGACGATCGCCATCCAGACCGCGATGCAGGAATCCCAGCTCGGCGCGGCCGGAGACAAGGGGCGAGCTCAAGGGCTGTTCCACCAGATCGCCCCTGGCCCCTTCCGGGCGTATGTCGGTTACGACCCGCACGATGCAGCTGCCGCGACCAAGGGCTTCTTCACCGTGCTGACCAAGCAGATTCCGGGCTACGACACCGATCCGCGCTCGAATCACGATCTTGCGCAGGCAGTGCAGCGAAGTGGTGCCGGAGCGCAGGAGTACGCGAAGTGGCAGGGGTTCGCCGAAGCAGTCACCGGCGCGCTCTTCGACGGATCGGGACCGCCGTTGAAGTGTGCCGACCAGTCGGTCAAGGGACCGATCGCGGTCACCATCCGCGGAAACGAGGTGACCTTGCCTCCGCAGGCCGGGATGACCGGTGTGGTCACCGCCGCGTCGCCGACGGTCGCGAAGGCGATCGGGTCGGGACTGGCGTGGCTGGGGACCCCGTACGCCTGGGGCGGCGGAAACGCGGACGGCCCTACTAAGGGAATTAGCGACAACGGCGGCGCGGCCGATAAGCATGGTGATTTCAACAAAGTCGGATTCGACTGCGCCGGACTGACATTTTATTCGTACGCCCAGGTCGGCGTGATGCTGACTCGACCGTCCCGGACACAACTCACGAATGCCAAGTCGGTTGTGCAGTTTTCTCAAGCACAGCCAGGAGATCTGCTGTTCTGGGGCACCCATCACGTGGCCCTCTATCTGGGAAATATCGGGGGGAAACACATCATGTTGGAGGCACCGCAAAGCGGTGATGTCGTCAAAGTCTCGAATGTGCGCACCGGTGGAGATTTCCGCGGTGTGGCCGCTCGACCGATTCCGGGGGCGGTGAATGCCTGATGCGACCTGGTGACACCGAAGGATACGGGACCGAAGCCCCGGTGGACCTTACCCGCACGCCCGGTGCCGTCGCGCCGGCACCCGCAGCGCAGCCGCCGACGCCGCCTCCGGCTCCTGCCACCGGGCTGGCGGCGGCTGCGCCGTCGGTTACCGCAGACCCGGCCCGCTGGGGCTGGCGCGGCCGAGTCCGCCGGTTGACCGGCGGCTTGATCAAGCCCCGGCCTGGCCGGGAAGAGGCACGGCATCGGCTGGCCGAGGTCGCGGTGCGCCAGCACATCGGCGGCGCGCGGCTGGTGATGGTGGCCAACCCCAAGGGCGGCGCCGGCGTGACCACGGCCGCGCTGATGCTGGCGCACACCTTCGCCACGCTGCGCGGCGGGTCGACGGTGGCCTGGGACAACAACGAGGCGCGGGGCACGCTGGCCGACCGCGCCGAGGTCACTGCCCCGGCCACGACGGTGTGGCACCTGCTGGGCGCGTTCGAGCAGCTCGCGGGACCGTCCGGGTCTGCCGGGGACATGGCCCACTACCTGCGATCGCAGCCGAGCAAGGCTGACGTCCTCGCGGCCGATCTCGACGCCGCGCGGCGTGAGCAGATCGGCGCCGGCGAGTGCGGCCGTCTGGGCCTGCTGCTGTCGCGGTACTACCGGCTGACGGTCATGGACACCGGCAACAACCCGCGCGCGGGTAACTGGCAGTGGGCGGCGCACTGCGCGGACGTGCTGGTGGTGCCGATCACGCTGGACCCCGACGTCGCCCAGATGGCGGCCTGGATGCTCGACGGCCTGGCCGCGAGCGGCCGGGCGGACCTGGTAGCCGACGCGGTCACCGTGATCCGGCCGTCGGCGGCGGCGCCGAGCGGGGAGACCCGCGCCCGGGTGCTGGAGTACTTCGCCGCGCGGACGGCGCTGGTGGTCGAGGTGCCATTCGACGCGCAGCTGGCCGGTGGGACGCCGGTGGTCTACGGGCGAGTCAGCGAGCGGTCCCGGCAGGCATGGGTCGCCGCGGCCGCCGCGGTCACCGACCGGCTCGCCGCGGTGCACAGCACCCGTCCGGACCAGATGAAGCCACCACCGCCTCGCCAGTCGCCACAGGCCGGGATCGCTCGCGCGCCAACGGCATCGCCACAGCAGGAAAACGCTGATCAGGGGGGTGGGCAAGCGTCGGTGACGGCGCTGCCTGTCAGGAGGGCCCAAGCACAATGACGATCCAGTTTCTAGTTCATACCGCCACCGAGTTCCTCGCCCAGCAGGGCACCAGGAACCCGTTCGACGGCATTCTCCCGGACTTCAACGTCTTCGGGCTCGCCTTCACCAAGGCCTGGCAGAAGGTGCTCGCCGGGTTCTGGGGTCTCGCGTTCGTCGTGGTGGCCATCGGGGCGATCAGGGCGGTCATCGAGCTGCAACACGCCAAGAAGGGCGGCTACCAGTCGAGCGTGCTCGAGCACACCGACAGTGCCAAACGCAGTGGGCTGGCGCTGGGTGCCCTCGCGGCGCTCGGGATCATCTTCGGAGCAGTTGTCGCCCTCTTCTAGGAGATGATCATGGTCAACTACGCACCTCCCACGCCCACCAGCGGCCGTTCCTCGCGGATCTGGCCGTGGATCGCCCTGGCGATCGCGGCCCTGGTCGTGGGCGTGATCGTCGGCCGCTGGGTGCTCCCCAGCGACCCGGCGCCCGCGGCCCAGCCGGGCACCAGTGCCACGCCGTCCAGCGGCGCGGTCGGCGGGCCGCACGGTCCGGCCAAGATCACGCAGGGTGTGCCTTCGGGCTACACCCACGACCAGGCCGGTGCCGCCACCGCTGGCGTCAACGCTGTGCAGCTGATCGTCAACGTCGCCCACGGCCAGGCCGACTCGGCCACGGCCGGCAAGACGTGGACGGCGAGCAACGCCGACGAGGCGGCTCGCGCGGCACTGTCGGCCGGCCCCGACTCTCCGGGGAGCAACCAGACCAGCAAGCTCCCGGCGACCACTCGGGTCACGGCGTACTCCGACTCCTCGGCGACCGTCGAGATCTGGGTCGTGTCGGTCGGCTCGACCAGCGGGATCGGGGGCGCAAGCACCGCGGACGACTGGAGCACGCACACCGTGCGGCTGAGCTGGGAGAACGGCGACTGGAAGGTCAGCAGCCTGCGCGCGTCGAAGGGCCCGAAGCCCGGTGACACTGGCACCACGCCGTCGACCACGCCGCTGACGAACGGCCTCTACACGTACTACATCAATTAACGCATGATTGTTTGGGGGGAGAATGATCCGTCGACTCGCCGCGCTGTTTATCACGGTGCTGGCGTTGCTGGCCTTCAATTCACCGGCGGCACTGGCTGATCCCGGTCAGCCGGTAGGGAAAGTCCCACAAGGCTTCCCCGCCGAACTGAAGAAATTTGTGGCCGGCACGCAGGAGTTCAAGGACGCGCCGTGGTTTCACGATGCTTCGTGCATCGACAAAGGCGGCAACATCGGCATGTACATCAACGCCGTGATGTTCGACGAGCCACGGCTAATGTACTGGTCGACTCCCCCCGAAGCCCGGATGCAGTTCTGGTTCACGGACCCACTTCACCCGCCGACGGACTTCGACGCGAACAAGGAGCCGCCGAACCTTCCGAAGCTGTTCCCTTCCAGCAACAAGGACCGCGACGCGTACCTCATGCCGACCGGGCAAGGAGGATGCGCCGACACGCTCAAAGAGTTCACCACTCCGGCGAACAACGCCTGGGGATTCACCTGGGCCGCCGCACCGGATCCGGCGACCGTCGAAAAGATGAAATCCCAGTCGCCGACCTACCCGGCGGACCTACCGGAGGAACAGTTCACCAACGCATGCGGCGACAAGAGATCACCCTATTGCGAGAAGGCGTTCTTCACCGACTGCAGCAAAGTCGCGATGAACCCCAGCAAGCTGGAAATGTGCCAGAACTGGGACATGAATGTCGCCCAGCTCTTTTCCGGGCTGGCCGCCTATATCGAGAACAACACCAGCTGGCTGGAGAAGGTGGGGCAATTCTTCGGCCTGGTGGGCGACGGGATCGTCACCGCGGGGGGTTGGGTGGTGGACGCGTTCGTCGGGATTGTGTCCTTCGCCGTCGATGTGGCGAAGTTCGTCGCGGATCCCGCATCGGCCGTCGACGACCTGGCCAACTCGCTGCACGACGCCGCGACCGGGTTCACCACCACGATGCTGCAAGGACTGGCCAGCGTCGGAGATTTCGATCCCGGCACACCCTGGTTCCTCGAAACCTACGCCGCGAGCAGCGGGATCGGGCTCGTGGTCATGGCGTTCATGGCGATCCTGATGATCTGGAGAACAGCCTCCGGCGGTGGAGGCCGCGAGGACCTGCAGGAAGCGCTGTTCAAGCAGCTGCCCCTAGGATTGTTCCTCGCGGTGTTCTCCCCCGCCATCGGCGCCGTGCTGACCGAACTGACGAAGGGGCTGACCAACGGGATCGCCGGCTGGGAGGCCGGCTACCTCAACGCGGCCGTCGCGAAGCTGGCGCTGCTCGGCGGCGTCACCGTCACGCTGATCCCGGGTGGGGCGTTCATCGGGATCATCATCTTCCTGCTGATGATCATCGGGGCCTTTGCCGTGTTCATCGGGCTGGCGATGCAGTCCATTGCGCTGCCGATGTCGGCGGTGGTCGCCGGCATCGCGTGGGGTATGTGGGTCCATCCCAAGTGGCGACGCAAGGCGCTGAAAGTGCCGTACACCTTCCTGGGCGTGCTGTTCGCCAAGCCCCTGCTGTTCTTCCTGCTCGGGGTGATCTTCGCGCTCATCGACGGCAACCTCAGCGTGCCGGCGATGAAGTCCGGAGGCCTGACGCTGCTGCTTCAGCTGGTGCTGGCCGCGGTCGCCCTGATCGTCGCCGGTCTCGCCCCGTTCTCCCTGCTCAAGTACGCGCCCCTGCTGCCGACCCAGTCCGACAGTCACGACTCGCAGCCCAGCTCCGGTTTCGGCACGGCGGCAGTGGTCGGCGCGGGCATGGCCGCGGTCGGCAGCCGCGGCGGAGGCGGCGGAGGCGGTGCCGGGGGTTCCCCTGGTGGCGGTGGTGGTGGCCAGCACACCATTCAGCAGAGCTACGCCCAGCAGCAACCCCAGGGCGGACAGCCGCAACAGCCGCGCACCAGCTCGCCGGTCTCGCGTCCGCCGGGACGGACCGGTTCCGGGGGCACAGGCCCAGGAAGGCAGACCGGTGGCCCCGGTCAGCAGCAGATCGGGCGGACCGCGGCCGTCGGCGCTGGCAGCCCCGGCCCGGGCACGGCCAGCTTGGGCGCCGGTGTGCCCGGCACGACCGGCGGCGCGGCCGCGGCCGCCTCGGCCGGCGGCAAGGCTCTGGGCCCGTGGGCCGCGGCGGCGCAGGTCGCGGTGGCCGGGGTGAACAAGGTCCGCGCGGCCGCGCACACCCGGCACGTGCCCGAGGTCGACGACGACGTGATCAGGGGGGACGGCCGATGAGGATCGCCGTCCTGGGCGGGGAAGTCTCCCGCCGCGGCCTGTTCGGGTCGCTGTCCAAACCAGCCATCGTCATCCTGGGCCTGACCGTGATGGGCTCGTTCATCCTGTGGCTCGGGGTGGGCGGGATGACCGGCGCGCTCAGCGGCTTCGCGCTGCTGTTCGCGGTGTGGGCGCTGGTCAGCCCCTGGGGCCGGCGACGCTCGAAAGCCGAAGACTGGCTGTGGGCTCTGCGTTGGCGGGCCCGGCGCCGCGCGGGGCAGACGGTGTTCCTGGCACCGGGCGAGGCTCGTCAGCGCGACGCGGACGACGTCACCGGGCCGCTGTGGGAACTGCCGGTGCCGCTGGGCCGGGTCGAGCCACTGGACCTGGCCGGCACCGGATACGAGCAGATGTTCGTGCTGCACCACCACAACCCCGGCGAGCGGTCCTACCTGTCGGTCGTGATGGAAGTCCAGGGCCAGGCATCCGGGCTGCGGACCGATCGAGCCTACAACTCGGTGTCCATTCGCTACGGCGTGCTGCTCGCGCAGCTGGCCAAGGGGGGCAGCTTCATCCGCGGGCTGCAGCAGATCAACCGGATCGTCCCGCACGACCCGGCGCCGCACCGGGCATTCGTCTCCGAGCGCGTGTCCGGCCAGCCCGGCCTCGACGAGGTGATCGCCTCCTATGAGGAGCTGATCGACCTCACTGCCAGCTCCGCTGAGCAGCACCGGAACTACCTGATCGCGCGGATTCCGCTGACACCGGAGTTCTTCGAGGAATCCCAGTCCTACGGCACCGGCGTCGCGGGATGGGCGGGCCTGGTGCGCGAGGAACTGGCGCGGATGGCTGACCTGGCGGCCCGCGCGGAGCTGACCCGGCCCCGTGTCCTCGGCGAGCAGCGCACCTGCGCGGTCCTGCGGTCGTTGCAGGATCCGCGGTGGCCGATCGACCAGCACGAGGGCGTGCGGTGGAGCGACTGCTGGCAGTCCTACACCACCGAACGCGACCGCCTGGTCGTCAACGACGTCTGGCACACCCGCACGGCGTTCCTGCCGCGCGAGGGCATCGCCCCCGCGCAGCTGGGCCCGCGATGGCTGTCCCCGCTGCTGACCAAGGTCAACCCGTCGGTCATCCGCACCCTCTCGGTCCGGATGGAGTTCATCCCCGACAAGGTCGCACGCGCACGCGCCGTCGTCGACGTCGCCCAGGACGGGGCGTCGATGCAAGGCTCGGACGAGAAGAACAAGGTCGGCGACGGCACCGACGAGGTCATGCTGTCCGCGTCGGCGCGGAGACTGCGCGACCTGGCCCCGGGATCGGGACACCAGGGCGTGGAGTGGTCAATGGCGATCTCGGTGACCGCCTCGGACCCTGGGGAACTGCGCCGCGCGTGCATGCGCGTGGTCAACGAAGCAGCCCAGAGCGCGCTGACCGACCTGGACTGGCAGGACACCCAGCACGACGTCGCGGTGCTGGCCACCTACCCGCTGGCCCGCGGCATGGCGGTGGGCCGATGAGGCGCCCAACGACATTCCACCTCGGCCTGCTCACCGAGCTGGCCGGCTACGCCGACACCGACTGGCGCTGGCTGCAGCGGCACGTCGAGTCCGCAGCCGCCCGGCCATGCCGGGACGCCGAACCAGCGACGTTCTTCCCGCCCGATGGCGCCCGGTTCCCGGCCCAGGCCCTGCACGCCGAGCGGGCCCGTGTCGCCGAACTCTGCGACGGCTGCCCGGTGCGGCAGGAATGCCTCGCCGCGGCGCTGCTGCGAGGCGAGACCTGGGGCTCCTGGGGCGGGGTGGCGCAGCCGGACTACCAGATGCTGCAACGACTCTGGCGTGATCAGGTCGAGGCGAGCGAGGGGGCTGCGTGATGCCGTCGCACTCCCCCGCCACAGACACAACGCCGCGGCGAACACCGGTGGTGGGCTGGCAGCCACCGCAGCCCCCGCTGCCGCCTCGCGAGCCGCAGTTCCGGCCGCCGCCGCGTCGGCGGCGGTGGCTGGACAAGTGGGGCTGGTACGAGCCGCGGGTCGAGCCGATGGTCAGCACGACCCGGCAGGCCGAAGCGCTCAACCTCGCGTTGTCCTCGCCACCGACGAGCTACCGGGGCCTGATCGTCGGCACCGACCTGCTGTCCGGGCAGCTCGTCACGCACGACCAGTTCGTCGCCTACGAGGACAAGCTGATCTCCAGCGTGAACGCGGCGGTCGTCGGCGATGTCGGCAAGGGCAAATCCTCGCTGCTCAAAACCTGGGCCTGCACCCGGCAACTGCTGCTGCGCGACCGCCGGGTCGTGGTGCTGGACAAGAAGCTGCAAGGCGGTCTCGGCGAATACACCGCGCTGGCCCGGTTCCTCGGCGCGCCCAGCATCAGATTCACCACCGACGGCCGCGGCTCACGGCTCAACCTGCTGGATCCGGTGATCGCGCTCGGCGGCGACCAGCCCGACGACCCCGCTAGCGAGACCGGCACCGGCCTGTCCCGCCCGACCGGCCAGATGATGCTGCTGCGCGCCGTCCTGGCCGAGGCGCTCGGGCGCCCGGTCAGCGAGCGAGAGGGCAAAGCGCTGCGGCTGGCGCTGGTAGCCGCCACCCGGGACGCCCGCGAACGACGCCGGGTCCCGGTGATCGGCGACATCGTCCATCACCTGCTCAACCCGGCCGCCGACGACGCCGCCGCGCTGCAGCGGCGGGTGCGGGAACTGCAGGAATGGGGACTCGACCCGGCGTTCGCCCTGGAGCGAATGATCGAGGAGGACCTTGCCGGGCTCGTCGACGCCGAGACCTCCCCCGATGTCCACCTCGACCACTCGTCTGGCTTCACGCACTTCGACATCAGCGGCCTGCCCATCGACGGTCCCGCGCTGCGCGTCGTCATGACACTGATCAACACGTGGCAGAGCAACATGCTGGCCAAACGCAGCGAGCAGTTCCGCCAGACGGTCAACGTCGTGGAGGAGGGCTGGCACGTCGCCGAGGGCAGTGTGGGTGCCATTTTCCGGCGCAACACCAAGCTGTCGCGGGGACTGGGTCTGTCCACTGTGGCCGGTTTCCATCACATCAGTGACCTGCCCCCAGACTCCCCGGCCCGGTCTCTACTTCAGGAAGCCGAGACCGTGTTCATCTACGGGCAGGGATCCTTGGATGACGCCGCGGCCTGCGTGGAGCTGTACAACCTGCCCTCGGGCACCGAAGAAACGATCATGGCGCTGGAGCAGGGCACCTGCCTGCTCAAGGTCGGCAACCGCGACCCGATCCTGCTGCGGCACGAACGAAGCCCGCGGGAGATCGCGCTCACCGACACCGACACCGCGCTGACGGGGATGATTCTTCGTGACGCAGCCTGATCAGCAACCCCAGGCCGCGCCGCAAACCCCGCCCCGCCCACTGGTGGGCGTGTTCTACCCGATGGTGTTCGCGCTGCTGCTGGGCATCGTGCTGGCGGGGCTGCTCGGCGCGGCGCTGTCCGGACTGCTGACCGGCGGCGGCTGGGCGTGGCCTCCGGCGCGGGCCCTACCCGGGGTCGTCGTCCGGTGGGTCGCCGACGCAGCTGATCCGGCCGCCGCGTGGCGGGCTGATCCCCGCCCGGGCCCGGCGGCACTGACCTACGTGATGGCGGGTCTGGTCGCGCTGGCCGAGGCCGCCTGCTGGGTCTGGTTCTCGACCTGGCGGCGAGCCGTGCGCCGGCGTCGCGCCGAGAAGCGCTCGGGCCTGGCGCCGCAGGCGACCGTGGACAAGCGACTGAGCCAGAAGGCGATCGCCAAGACCGCGGTGCGGCTGCGCCCATCCCTGGCGCAGCAACGAAAACTGGACCCCGATCAGGCAGGCGCACGATTCGCGGTGCAACGCGGGACCCGGAACCCGCTGTTCGCCAGTCACGAGGACAGCAAGCTGGTTGTCGCGCCGGTCCGGATGGGCAAGACGGGCCGGCAAGCGGTCCTCGACATCATGCTGGCCCCCGGCTCGGTCGTGGCGACCTCCACCCGCTTCGATCTGCTCGAGCTCACCATCATCGAGCGTCAGGAACTGGGTACCGTCTGGGTGTTCGACCCGGAGGGCCGGACACCGTGGCCGCGCAAACTGCGCTGGTCACCGATCGCGGGATGCGAGGACTACGACACCGCGCTGCGGCGCGCGGTGGCGATCTGCTCGGCCCGGCCACTGGGCGACACCAAGGGCGGCGGGTACTTCGGCGGCAGCGCCGAAGGCGTCATGGCCGCGCTCCTGCACGCGGCGGCGTTGTCCGAGTCCGGCGTGGACGAGCTACGACTGTGGACAACGACGAAATCGCGGCGGCCGGAGCAAATTCTCGACACCAACCCGCGCGCTGCGTTCGGCGTGGCCGCGGAACTGCGCGGCATCCTGGACAGCGCGGCCAGCTCCAACGACTCTTCCGGTGCCGGGGCGATCTACTCCACGCTGGCGCTGCTGTTGCGTCCGCTGGCGTCGCCGAAGACACGGGACGCGTGCACACCGCGTCCCGGCGAGCCCCAGCTGGACATCGACGCCCTGATCCGGTCCGGGTCGGACACCCTGTACCTGGTCAGCCGGGGCCGTAAGAACTCCGCGGCGCCGATCGTCAACGCCCTGATGTCGGAAGTGCTGCACCGAGCGGAAGTTCTCTCCCAGTTCCAAACTGAGGAACAGATGGCCTCCCCCGCGTTCGCCGATGGAGACCTCAGACTCGACCCTCCACTTAGGATCGTCATGGATGAGGCGGCAAACGTTAGCCCGCAAGAAGATTTGAGCATGCGACTCGCCGACTCCGGTGGGCGCGGAATTGAACTGTATGTATTTGTACAGAGTTTCAGCCAGCTTCGGCAGCGATGGGGCCCGGAGCAAGCTACTGAGATCTGGGACAACGCGTCGGTCAAGCTGATTCTCGGTGGCCTGTCCAACACCCGCGACCTCGAGGCTATGTCGCGACTGCTACAGGAGCGGGCGATCGACCAGACCAGTGTGTCCACCGGCCCGGACCGCAGTCAGGTTCAAGTGTCGCAGCGCTACCAGAGTGCCTTGCCGGTCAACGAGATCCGTGAGCTGATCGACGGTCAGGCACTGCTGTTCTACCGCAACATGGCCGCCACGATCGTCGACTTGCCCGGCTGGTGGGAAACCCCAGACCTGGCCGAACGGGTCCAACGTAGCCGAACCAAGACGCGGCAACTGGTCGCGGCCTCCGGCGGGGTGATGCCCGCCGAACCCGCCGAGGACGATCCGCCCGACGAGACCGAGGAGCCCGGCGATGAGTGAGGATCCCCGCCACGGCCCCGAGGACACCGACGTGGACACGTCTGCGGAGCCCGGGGGCACCAAGGAGAATCCGAGTGCCGGAAGTGAGGCCCCGGACGAGGGCGACGAGCCGTTGCCTCTACTAGCTCCGGAGCTTCTTCCCGAGGTCGTCACCGAGCTCGCGTCCACCAGTGAGCAGCACGAGCGCCAGCTCGGCAAGCTCGACGCGACGGTCAGCGCGCTGGACGACACCGTCACCGAGCAGTCCGATGTCCTCGAGGAACTGACCGCGACGTTCGCGGCGTTCGAGGAAGGACTGATCGAGAAAGTCAATCAGGCCAAGCCTTCGCGCTGGGCCTGGGGCTGGCTGACACAGGACGAAGCGCGTGCCCTGTGGACCGAAACACGCTGGTTCGTCGACTGGTTCATCAGCCGCTATCCACTCACCAGCGAGGTCAGCATTCCGCCGTGCTGGTACCGGCACACCGTGGCGGTCGACGAACTCTCCGACGCGTACGCCGCGTGGCGCGAGGCCTACTGCGGAACCTCGCGGCCCACGACGGCGATGATCGCCTGGCGCGACCGATGGCTGTGGCCGGCCATCACCAGGCTGGCCACTCACGCAAATTGGCGTGAATGCAAGGAAAACCGCCAGCACGTCGAGCCTTCTGCGCGACAGGACCTCACGGATCCGGAGTTCGAGAGGTTCGTCGAGGACGACATCGCCAAGCGGCCCGAGGTACGCACCAAAGACATGCCCTGGCCAACCAAGACCGACAGCCCAGCGGGGAGAACAGCATGACATCACCATCAGCGCTCGCACCCGGCACCGACGGGGCGGGCCGCGCGATCCCGCGTCCCGTGCTCGAGAGGTGCGGGGACCGGTTCGGGCCGACGCCTCCGGACACCGAGCACGGCGGTTGGGTCTGCGCGGAGCCGGCCGGTCATCTACCTGGAAGTGATCACCGGGCGGCCGACGGGACAACATGGTGATCACGGTCCCGGCCGACGTCACCAGGCGTCCCCGGCGCCGCCCCTGAGGCATGCATCGACGCGACCCCGAAGATCAGGCACGCGGTCCCGCTCCCCGGCACCCGCGTTACTGCAAATGGATGACGAGGTGAGCGAAGGTCTAGGCAGAACCCCACGCAGTAACGTTACTGTAGGGGCGTTACTGGCGATGGTGATCGGGTGAACCACCCGACGACGGCTGGTGACCGGTACTGGCTCACAGGACGGGGAGGCGCGACCAATGCCCGACACCGCCGCGACCGCGAAGGTCGTCTTCGGCAAGCCGCTGCAGCTGGACAAGGCCCGCGACGACGCGGACCTGATCGCCGCGGTCCGCCGCGGCAAGATCGAGGCGTTCGGCGAGCTCTACGCCCGCCACGAGACCGCCGCGAGCTTCCTCGCCCGCCAGTTGTCGAGCTCACACGCCGTCGCCGAGGACCTGGTCCAGGAAGCGTTCGAGAAGATCCTCGACCTCTTGTGTATCGGCAAAGGACCTGACTCCGCGTTCCGTTCCTACCTGCTGACCACGCTGCGGCATTGCGCCTACGACCATGCCCGCAAGCGCAAGAAAGTTGAGCCGGTCGGCGACTTCAGCGACCGGCTGGGGCACCGCGACGAGCTGATCGTGCATTTCCGCGATACCGAACTCGCCAGCCTCGAGGAACGCCTGGCGGCCAAGGCTTTCGCGCTTCTCCCCGATCGCTGGCGCACTGTGCTGCTTCTGCGTGAGATCGAGCAGCTCACCCCGGCCGAGATCGCGCCGATGATGAACATGACCTCGGACAGCGTCTCGGCCTTGCTGTACCGGGCCCGCCGGGGACTACGTGATGCGTTTCTGCAGGTCCACGTCGAGCGGGCGGCCGAGGGGACCGGGTGCCAGGACGTCGTCGACAACCTCGGCAAGTGGACTCGCGAGCATCTGCCCTCCCAGGAGTCGGCGAAAGTCGAGTGGCATCTGGATCAATGCGCGCGGTGCTCTGCGCTGGCTCGCGAATTCGCTGATCTCAACGTCGGCATCCCCGCGTAGCAACGGGTTCTGCGTCACCTCGTGCTCCATCACTGCTCGAATCCCGTTCCCTCGAAGGACCCGTCGCATGTCCGCGCTCTTTCCCCGCCGCCGTCCCGGGTCTCATCTTCCCCCCGGGGCGTATAGGGGAACTCCCGCGGCACCGCTGAGCAGCGCGGCGGGGTTGTTCGAGCCCGCCACTCCGGTGCAACCGTCCACCGAGGTGAACACACCGCGGCACGTCACGCCGGATCCGGGACCGCCGACGCTCGTCATTCCGGTCGAGCGGCGGGAGGAGTTGCGGTGGCCGGAAGCCGATCAGGATCCCCCGTCGGCGCTGCGTACCGCCGGCGATGTGGCGTTTCGCAACCGCATTCTGGCGAATCTGCACCAGATCTGGAGGTAAGGGATGTGACCACCGACGACAAGCCGGGATCAGCGGAACGTGAACGCGCCGGCGCCTCCGGAGGCGTCGAGATTGGGGAACAGCGCGGGCAGTTCCTGTCCGAGGCGCTCCGCCAGCGTCGCGCCGTCACCGGCCTGCCATTCGTAGCGGGCGGACACCCCACCTGCCGCGGCACTGGTGCCGCTGGTGATCGAGGCTTTCCAGACGGGACTGTCCGGGCGTGGCAACAGCAGAACCGGAGATCCGGGGGTGTGCCCGAAACGGGTCATGTCCCGCCCGGCGGGAGTCGTCCACCATTCGGCCGAGGCCACAACGCCCACGTTGAGAACCAGCCAGGGGCGCGGCGCGCATCCGACCGTCCGGTCCTTGGCCAACCACAACGCATAGTCGCCGGCGAGGTAGTCGTCGTCGGCGGCCCAGAAGTTCACCAGCGGGGCGCGCTGCTGGGCTCCATCGCTGCGCAGCCCGAGCAGCGTGTCTTCCACCGGGCGCAGCAGGTCCGCGTAGACCTCGCGCATCGCGTCGCTGACGGCAAGGCGGCGCGTGCGGTCGGGGTCGAGCCGGATGAACCAGTCTTCAACCCCATCGGGCAGCAGGCTGCGCAGATAGTCGGTCAGCGCAGCGACGGCGAACGGGACGTCGTTCTCGGTGCGCCGTCGATGTTCGGCCTGCGGTATGCGCACCTGCCAGCGGTAGTAGGTGCCCTCGGGTGTGAGGTCGTGAGAGTCGTCGTCGACACAACCGAGGTAGACGCAGCCGGCCGACTCGCACATCTCGATGAGCGCCTGCTCCGTGCGCGCGCCGATTCCCGGTTGGGTCAGCCGCGAGGGGTCTCTCGCTTCGATTCCCCAGACGATCCAGTCCGCGTCCAGCTCGGTTGTTACGTTGTCGACCACGATGTCAGTCTGACGGACGAGCTGGAGTTACTGCAGGTATACGTCCCCAACGGGCAAAAACTGGGGTCATGGACACCTGCGGATTCGGCTCCCCAACTCGTTATCCGCGCTGGTAAGGGCCTGATCGGCATCTTGCTCGGGGTGACGCAGTTCATATCGGCCGACCGACCGGTATCAGGTGCCGTGCGTCGCCTACCCCGAGTCCCGGTGCCTCAGGCCGCTGGCCTGGCGCAGTCACGGGGTCACGTTCCGCACATCATGCGGGACGGGACGGTCACCGCCCGCGCCGAAAGTCCGCGCGATGTGCGGCCGCAGGAAACTTCGAACGAGGGCGGCGCTGGCACGGCGGCGCTCTCGAACGGTGGCCGCCTGCGGGCGCGGACGCCGTGCCGGCGCGCGCCACGCACGCCGGGAGTCGTCCTGACGATTGGCAGAGGAGATCCGCGTTCCGATGCCACACATGCGGATAGCAAAGGAATGTCCACTATGGAAAAACTGGTCACGTCAGTTGATGAACCGCGCGAACGCGATGCTCTTGTCATCGTGGCGCTTGGCACGAGGCAGTTCGATCGCCGCCGGATCACGGCGAGCTTCCCAATTCTCGCATCGGCGCAGGATCCGCTGCAGCACGGCTGCGTCGCAGGACGCCAGACGCGGCCAGTCGTCGAGCCCGAGGTGCCGCATGGGTTTGTAGGCACCGTCGGTGGCCAGCCCGGCCCAAGGAACATCGTCGAGCCGGAAGCGGCGGGTGAGGGCATGGCACGCCGCTGCGGGATCCGCCTCGGCGATCCAGTATCCGCCCGCTCGGTTGCGCCGGGCGGCTTGCTGGGTCTGCAGCTCGCGCAGGATGGAGCGGTGAGTCTCGTCGAATCCGGTGCCATGCGCGAGGCGCTTCCGGTAGCGCCTGCCGGGCTCGAGATCGAGCTGGCTCAGCCTCGGGTCGGTCAGCGTTGCCCCGGGCAAGACAACGAGGTTGTCACCCAGCAGAAGGACGTCGAGCCAGCCGTCATGGGCACGCAGGATGGTGACCGTGCTGGAGGGGGATCGTCCGGGGCGGAGATCCAGCCGCCCGGCGACGTCGTGGATGGCCGCGGCGAGGAGTTCGACCAGATCGTCGCCCGGCGTGCGGACGAGTTCCCGCGTGAGGCGGGTGGCAAGTTCGTCGGCGTAGACCGCTGGCGCTACTGGCACGGGCACGAACGCCGAGGCACCATCGAGCATGATCACGGCGTTGTCGGTGGTGGCGATCTTGTCGTCGCTGGCGTGGATCGCGGGAAGCTGGCAGGTGACGGTGTCCACGCGCTCACCAGGTGAAGGGGCCGGCGACGAGTTCGCTGGCTGTGACGTGCCGATCGTCGAGGACGCAGCGAATCACCATCGAGCAGGACGTGTCGTCGGTGAGAGTGAACAGTGCCGCGAGGTTGTTGGTCAGATAGTGCGCGGCGCCGAGCGACCCGATGGTGTGAATTCCGGCGATGTGCACGACCACCCGACCTTCTCGGATCTGACGGGCGACGTAGGCGACGTCGCCAGCCTGAGGCGACGATTCGTCGGCCGGCGACCCGTGTCGCGTACCCGTGACGACCTCTTCAATCCACCATCGGGATCCGTGCTGGGTCATCCGCAGGGCCGGATCGGCCTCGAGCAGCGAGGCGCCAATCGGCGCCGACTTCGGGCCGCAGACGACCACGGCGTCGCCGTCGGGAAGAGTCTCCCGATCGGGCTCGATCTGATGGCGAGTAGTCACGAAGGCCATCGCGCTGAGCAGTTCGGCCAGCTGGTCGGCGGTCTCGGCGTCCTCCGCGGCGATCAGCGGCCGTTCCCGGTCCGTGGTCTGGTACCGGTACGGCACGCCGATGCTGACCGGACCGTGCCCGAAGAACAGGCGTTCGACCACAGGGGCCTTCTTCATCAGCTGCGACAGCCGACTCTTGGTCAGCCCGATCTTCGGGGCGATGTCGGTGTCCTTCATGTCGAGCTCGCTGCGGGCGCAGTCGATCGCGTGCCGCCGGATGCGAGCAAGCTCGACGGCGAGCTGGTTGTACTGCTCGATCAGTTCGGTCGCCCGGCGGCCGCGGCGAAGCGGATCAGGGTCACGTCGCAGATCATCGAAGTCACGGTCGGCGCTCACCCCCGAGAGTTTAGACCCCTTGACTGCGCTGGTCAGCACGGCCTAGCATCCAGTTAATACCCCTAAACTTCGTCTCCGGATGAAGACCTCGTCAAGAGTTGAGGGGTATCAACTTTCTTGGGAGAGGTCACCACATGGCACGCACGCGGCGCTCAGGTCGGCACGCCGGGCCGTCTGCTGCGCCGTGCTGCGCGGAAGCAACCGCTCACCGCACCCACTCCCACCCCAAGCAGGTGCTCCGCGCCGGAGCGCCGTGACGACGACGCGGTCCCGGGCGGTCACCAACGCCCGGGGCAGCGCAGGCGGCCGCCACAGTCCGGCGTTTCCCCGATCCGGCGCGGAGCACCACCCGACCACAACCGACAACCACGAGGAGCTGGTCCTCCATGGCTCAGACCACTGCCGCAACACCCACCAGGCCTGTCCCCGTCGTGCGGCTGGGGGTGCGCTTCACGGTCGGCGGTCACAGCTGCGCGACCTGGAAGCCGGCCGACAAGGCCTACGAGTGCACTCACGGGTTCGTCATGTGGCGATCGCAGGTCGCCGAGTCCTACGACCCGGAGTCCACACAGGACGGTGCCGAGTGATGACCGCAACCGACGATGCCACAACAGATGCCGCCGTGGAGCGGGCCAGGGTCCTGCTCGTCTGCAGTGTCCTTGCCGAGCACTTCAGCCCCTTGGCCCTGCGCGACATGGAAATCCCCGAGTTCCGGATCACGCACACCGTCGCCATCGAATTGCGCGACGTACAGCCGGACTACGTGTTCGGCTGGCGAAGCCGCGTCACGGCGTGGTCGGTCAGGTGGGACGCGGCCCGGCTCGCGACCGCGAGGTACTTCCCGGATCTTCCTGGTGCGAAAGAGGTCCCGGAGATATACGCCCTGGACGGCCTTGACCTCAGCGACGCCGAGCGGGCGCAACTCGCAGCGCCATTGCCGCTCTAGACCGCCCATGCCGTGCAACCCGACTCCCCACGCTGCTCCGGCTGCGCCCGCGAGCAACACTCCTGGGGCGTGGCCGCCACCAACGCCGCGCTTGAGCTCCCCGCCGGAGCCGTGCGCCTGACCTGGCGAACCTGCGCCTGCCCACGCTGCGCGTGCCGCCACGTCGAGCTGACCCTTTCCGCTGCCGCACGGGCCACGCCCGCGCACGCCAAGACCGACCACATCCCCACCGAATACCTGTCCCTGGCCGGATTCGTGGATGCCAAGGAGATCACCGACATCATGCAGACACCCACGGTGCCGAAATACCTGCTTCCGGAAGACGCTTTCCGCGCCAGCGGGCTGCGCACCTACATTCCCCCGGCAGTTCCGCTAGCCCCCAGCGTTGAACCGCTCGTCCGGGACCAGGGCCCTCCGCCCGATCTCCAGCGCCCGCAGATCCCGTTCATGGAGCGGGTCCTCGAGAGATTGCGCGAGTGGCCTGCCACCGGTCCGGGCGACATCCCGCCGCCCCATCCGCCCCAGAAACCACCGACGTGAGCCGGCCGCGAGTCGCCCCGACGCTGCCGCAGATCGGCACGCTGGTGACAGCGATCTTCGAGGACCACACCGTCCAGGGCAAAGTCATGCACTACGAGCACCACAGCCTCGCGCAGAGCACCTTCCCGGTGGCCTTCGGACCGCGCTGGCGGACGATGACCACCGACTCCATCACTGAACTGCCGAACCAGCCACCCGGTCGCCGGCCGCCGCCTCTGACCGGTGAGTGCCGCAGGGCTGCGAAGAATTCCGCAGACGACGGTGCGGATCCGGCAATCGTGGCACCGGCCGCGCGATTGACCGCGGCGTAGAGCCGCTCCCCCGGCGCCCTGTCGCATGAACCAAGCCCCATGGTCCACGATGGTGAGACCCTCTCCGCCGCGCCAACACGACGTGGCACCGACCGAAAGGATCAGCTTCCCCATGGCACTGCCCACCTTGACTCCCGAGCAACGACAGGCCGCGCTGGAGGTGGCCAAGGTGGCTCGCACCGCGCGCGCGGCAATGCTGATCGCGCTGAAGTCGGGCCAGATAACGCTCGCCGACGTGTTCAAGAAGGCGGAAGACGACATCGTCACCCAGAAGACCAAGGTCTTCGCCGTGCTGAAAGCGCTGCCGGGCATCGGTGACGTTCGCGCCGGCGAGCTGATGAAGAAGATCGACATCGCGGACACGCGTCGGATCAGAGGGCTCGGTGAGCGGCAGCGGCGCGAGCTGATCGAGGTAGTCGGATAGCCCCGCTGACGGAGCAGACCACGCGCGTCCGCTCCTGGACCGAACTGACCGAGGCCGGGCCGACCGAGTTGCACACGGCGGGCCCGGCCTCTTGTCGTCGCTGCGCGGGTCGTTTAAGGCAGGTCCAGCTGGTAGACGGCGCGGTCCTTGCCGGGCCCCTTGTAGTTCGAGGTGACCGAGACACCGTCGACGTCCCGGTCGCCGGGGACGTTGACGAAGCCAAGCGCCTGCCAGGTCGCCTGGGCCGCGATGTTGTCCGGCTCGGAGGTGAGATACAGGCGGGAGCAGCCCCAGCTGATCGCCTGGTCCCGCACGGCCGCGATGAGGGCCTTCGACACGCCCTGCTGCCGGTAATCCGGGTGGGTCATCACGTCCTGGACGTAGATGTCGCGCGGGTCTTCCTGGCTGCGGAAGGCCATGACCGCGCCGGCGACGTCGTCCCCGACCAGCGCCACCGGGCACGTCGAGGCGAACAAGGTGGCATAGCCCCAGTAGTCGGAGTAGGTGCGTGCGCGGATGTACGGCTCGCCGAGTTCCATCAGAGCGATGACCTGCGGAATGAGCTCCTGACGCAGTGGCGTGATCTTCATCGGCTTCCTTCGTCGTGATCGCGGACCGATTCGGCGATGCGGCGGGCAGCGCCGCCAGGGTCGACCGCGTCGGCGACGCTGCGGCCGACGATGAGTATGTCCCAGTCCCGGCTGGTGATGATCGTCTGGTCGGCGGCGCTGAACCCGCCGGACACCGCGACCGGAAGCTGGGTCCAGCCACGGATGGACCGGGCGGTCGCCAGGGAGTGCCGGCTGCCGATGCCGACGTCGATGTTGGTGGTGACCGTGAATCCGTCGACGCCGGCGCGTTCCATCGCCGCGACCCACGGCTGGGTAAGTAGCGCGGTGGGCGCGTCCAGGACGATGGGGACGCCGAGCCGGTGCCCAGCCTCCACCGCGGCCGCCACGCTGGCGATCGTGGCCGGGCCGATCAGCTGGACAACGTCCGCGCCCGCCTCGGCCGCCAGCACGACCTGGTCGCGGCCCCAGTCCGCGGACATCATCTCCGCGACTACCAGCACGTCCGGAATCTCTCGTTTCACCCGCTCCACGGCCCGCAGTCCCACGCGCTTGATCAGCGGATCTCCCACCTCGACGAAGTCGACGCCCGCTTGCCCCGCCGCGCGGGCGACGATGAGCGCGTCGTCCAGGTCGTGCATATCGAGCGCCACCTGCAGCGAGCGGTGGCCGCGGCGGCGCCGGAAGGATTCCCGGTACATCCGCGGGTCGTCCAATCCACCCGGTTTCGGATCGGCCGCCACCGGTTCGTCGAGGGCTGCCGCCTCGCGCACCACCAGCCAGTTCGGGCTCCGACGCGCGATCTCGACGACAGCGGTGAACACGGGCTTGGGCAGGCTGGTCCACCCGGTGCGGGTTTCCCGCAGCATCGCGAACAACGCCTGCCCCGTGGCGGCCGAGTCGTCGACGGCGTCATGAGGTCCGTGGGTCAGGCGCAGTCGCTGGAGCATCGGCCGCACGTGGGCTGGACAGCGGGCCCAGCTGGGTTCCGCCGCGATGGCCGCCGCCGCGGTGTCGGCGAGTTCGGCGAGGATCCGCGGGGGGCGGGGTGCCGTGAGCAGGTCGTGCAGCACTCGCTCGCGCACGTGCCAGTTCTCGTCGGTCAGCAAGGTGGTGAGGTAGCGGCGCGCGGGTGCCGGGGTGACCCGGTGCAGGCTGAGCGCCGCCGCGGCACGCACCTTGTAGTCGGCGTCGGCGACGAGGCGGTCCATGACGGTACGGCTGGTTCCAGTCGGGGGAGAGTGCTCGTCGCGGAGTGCTTCGGCGAGACCGGCGCGCACCCGCCAGCTTTCGTGCTCGAGCAGGCGCTCCAATGCGCCGCTGGTCACGCTGTCGTCGCCGATGAACAGGAAGTAGTAACGGGCGAAGAAGATGGATTCCGCGCCCATGTCGAGGTCGGCGAGGTCGAGCAGGATCCGCACGGCCGCCGCATCGAGGTTCAGCTCGATGAAGGTCATCACTGCGCGCCAGATCGCGGCGCCGAACCGGCGCAGCAGGCTCAGCAGCCACTGTGGGCAGTCGCTTCCCAGTGCGGGATAAACCGCGGAGGTCGCGAGAAGCGCTCGGGCCAGTTCCAGGGCGGTGTCTTGGTCGCAACGCTGGGCGCAGGCGCGCAGGACGTCGGGGGTGGCGAACCTGCCGCTGTCTCCGGCGATGGACAGCATGAGCGGCAGGGTCGTGCCGGTCGCGATGGTCGGGGACATCGCGGCGAGACCGAGCAGGTCCCGGTCGACGTCATCGAGGCAGTGGATCACGAGCTCGAAGAGGGTGCGGGCGGCAGCGGAGTGCACTGCCTGATCGGCCAGGTGGTTGAGCGCTCCGACCGTGGGAACCAATCGGCCGCGATCACGCAGCAGCCCCGCGATGCGGGTGGCGAGAAAATATTCACGCAGGACGTCGTGGGTGAATTCGACACGGCCCGCCGGGGTGCGCACCAGTACCGCCGACGAGATCCGGCCGTGCTCGTCCCGGTGGGTGTCGTGATCGTCCCTGAGCGCGCCGACGGTCAGTCCAGCCGGGACGAGGTCGGCGGTCTGGCGGGCGGCGATGTCGGACAACTCGGCGATCACCGACTCGCTGTCCTGGCCTTCGGCGCGCAGGATCGCGTGCACGCAGTGGTCGATGAGCCGGTAGGCGTTGCCGTCCGCGGCGGCCGTCCCGTCCCCGGAGGTCAGCACCAGCTGCATGTAAAGCGGGAGCCGTGTCAGCTGCTGGACCGACGCGGGAAGGTGCTCGAACGGCGGGCCGTCGCCGGCGCGGGCCGAGTTCCAGATCTGCCGGGCCGTGACCGTGTCCCAGGGGCCGAGCAGATGCTGCGGTCCCTGGTCCCTGCCAGACGGCGGGTCGAAAATGGCGGCGTTGAGCACCGGGTGGGCCCTGGTCTCCACGGCCGGCGGGGTGCGCAGGACCAGCAAGAACCGCAGCCAGCCCGTAGTCACCTGGCGAAGGATGGTGTCGAGCTGGCGACCAACCCGATCGAACTGGCTCTGGGAGCTGATGCCGTCGATCACAACGAGGCAAGGCCGGCGCAGCCGAGCGCTTTCGGCCTCCAGCGTCAGCAGCGCGTCGTTCTCCTTCGGCACGGAGCTGTAGCGCAGGATCTCGACGGCCAGATCCAGGCTGCCAATTTCCCATGATCCGACCGTGTGGAGCTGGAAGTCGGCTGCCCCGGCGAGCTCGGTCACGAGCTGGTAGACGAGCCGGGTCTTGCCGACCCCCGCTGGGCCGGCCAGGAGATACACCCGAGCGGAGGAGCGCAGAAAGTCGCGCACGCGGCCGGTGACACCGTCGGGCGCCTGGTAGTCCAGGCTGCGGGCGAACTGGGTCCGCAGCTGCGGAAGCAGGTCTCGTGTCCGCGCGGACGAACTGGTGCCGAGAGTGTCGGAGTCCATCTCGTCCTCGTCCGCCTTCAAGGCTTGTTCGAAGCGCCCCCGAACGTCTTCGGGAGCGAGTGCGAGATCGGCGTCGAGCACTTCCTGGGTGTTCTGGCGCAGGTTGGCGTCCGATCCGCGTGCTTCCCAGTACGACACCGCGGCGGCGGTGTAGCCGAGGTGTTTGGCGAACTGGCGAACCCCCATCCGCCGGGCGTTGCGCAGTGCCCGTGCCTCCCGGCCGGACCACTTGACAACCGGTATCACCAGCACGTTCCTTCGCAGTCGACGGTGGGACGGGCGTTCGCGACGTCCCAGCGTAGCGACCTTCCCACTCGCTGTGTCTCCACCGCGCCGCAGCCGGACTTGACGCCATTGGGACGGGCCTTGACACCAACCGCTGTCGCGCCGCGGAGATCCGTTGCAGGGTAGAAGCCGCACGAACACCACGCGGTGCCCGTCCAGGCGGAACCGCACGCACAGCGGCCGCCCGAGGTGCCCCCCGATCCCCGGGCGGCCGCTGTGCTCCGCTGGCCCGCAGCAGGAAGGCGTGACGACGTGAGGAAGCCGGAACATCGGCAGGCGCACCGCCACCAGGGATCGCCGTCACGCCATGACTGGCCGACAGCCCCGGCAGACCTCGTGGAACGGCTCCACGGGTGCGCGGCCCCGTTCGCCATGGATTCACCGGGAGTGGAATTGACTGTGTAGCGCCACGCCACAAAAATTGGTGAACGGCAATCGTGGCCGTAACACCATCCGTAGCTCGTGCGACTTCCCGACACCACGACCACGCACCAGCAACGCGCAAGCGAACGACAGAAACGTTGCTGGACAAGCGAACCGATCAGGTGGAGTTGCGTTCGGCACGCCGTTTCCGAGCTGCGACCCCATGATCCACAGCGAGATGGTGGCCCACGGAAAAGAATCGGAAGCCCGGCCCTACCAGGGTTTGTCCGAGTTTCCGTTTCCCGACGCGGGCGCCATCTCGCTGTGCCGCGCTGGGACTGGTGGGGCAAGGGCGACTTTCAGGCGGCACTCGAACTCTCAGCCTGGCTTGGACACCGGAAACCGGAACTCGAGACCCTCTACCGCTTCGCCGCCATCCGCCGTCATGACCACAGTCCGAGGATCTGATGTACGACGAGTTCGCCCACCCGCTGCGGTGCCGCACCGACTTCATGGGCACCTTGCTCGACGTCACCTTACGTGACGGCGGAGCTGACGCCGGCTTCCGCTGGCCTGCAGATGTCTACAGCACGGTGCCGGCAGCGCTCTCCTCACTCGGCGTGGACATGGTCGACCTCGGCTACCTCGGCGGTACTCCGCCGGGGCACTCCACGACCGTCCCCGATGTCGGCAGCTTCCTGACCCCGGACGACGTCGCCGCCGCCCGGCATCCCGGCTTGCGGCTGGCAGCGACGGTGCACCCCCGAACACTCGAGCAGGTGCTGGACTTCGCGCCGTACGTGCAGGCCGGGCTGGCCACGCTGCGGCTGGAATATCACCCGGCCTGGCTCTCGAGCATCGTGGTGCTGGCTGCGCGGGCGCGCGAGGCCGGGCTTACCACCACGGTCTCGGTCACCCTTGCCTCCCGATACACCATCTCCGAGTTGTGCCGCCACAGCGAATCCATCCAGGCGCAGGCAAGCCCCGACGTTCTCTTCGTCGCCGACACCTGCGGGGCGCTGCTGCCCTATCAAGTCGAGGAGCTCGTGAACCGGCTGACCGAGCACCTCGACGCCGAGCTCGGGTTCCATGCCCGCAACCCCCTGAGCCTCGCCTACGCCAACGCGCTGGCCGCCGTGGACGCCGGCGCCACCCACATCGACTGCGCCCTGCTCGGCCTGGGGCCCGGGGCCGGCAACCTCGCCACCGAGCTGGTGCTGCTGCACCATCGCCTGCCTGGACATCCGGCGCCAGCCACGCTCCCAGGCTTCTTGGCGAGCCGGAATCGGCTGGGCACGGTCACAGGACGTCCGCCGGGGACCCTCGTGCCCGCGGCCTGCGCGGCGCTGAACTTGACCCCGGTGGAAGAGCAGGCCCTGCGGCAGTTCGCCGACGACGAGCACATCGACGTCGAACTCGCCGCGTTGTGGCTGGTGACAGTCCATGCCCAGCTGGCTTCGCTGCGCCCGGACGACCTGCACGCAGCGTGGCAAGCCGGGCATCCGGAGCGCTGAGCATGCACACCTGCATCAGTAATCGCGCCGCCGCGGTGGTGACCTACGACTACGACGATGTCGTCCCCGCCGGTCAGCTCGACCTGCGCGGGGACAACTCGCCCCCGCTGGCCACCGCCGTCCCGATGCTGGCGCAACCCGGCCTGAGCGCCGACGAGCTCAGCTCCTACGGCGGGGTCGCCGGCGATCCCGAACTGCGCGCGATCCTCGGCGCCCTGATCGGGGTGACCGGCGATCAGGTCCTGGTGACCACCGGTGGCAGCGAAGCACTGTTCCTGGCCTTGACCTGCGTCGCAGATCCCGGTGACACCGTCTTGCTGCCGCGGCCGGCCTTCCCCGGCTTCGAGCAGCTGGCACGGCTCGTCGGCCTGCGGGTGGTGCACTACGACGTCCCCGGCGTCCCGCCCCGCCGCCGGGCGGGCGAACCGGTCGTCGTGTGCACCCCTCACAACCCGACCGGGATCATCACCACGCCCGGCATCTCCGTGCGGGACGACGGCTGGACCGTTTGGGACATCTCCCACATGTCGCTGGCCGGCAGGCGCATCGCGGATCTCACCGCCGAACTCGCCGCCCACGACATCCTCGTCTTCAGCCTGTCCAAGCTGCTGCGCCTGCCTGGCGCGCGCGTCGGCTGCCTGGTGGCCACCGACCCCGCGATGCTCGCCGCGGCCACGCGGGTCAAAACGCACCTGTCGATGTCGAGCAGCCGTCCCGGCCAGCACCTGGCGAAGCGGATCCTGTCCAACCCAGCCACTCAGGACGAACTCGATACCCGGATCGCCAGGTTCGATGACCTGCGCGGGGAACTGCTCGACGCCGTCGCCGCATCCCGCGGCCTGATCGCCGTCGCCGCCGCTGATGGCACGTACGTGTTCGTGCGCACCCGCGATGGATCCGACGCCTGGCAGCGGCTAGCCGACGCGGGCGTCGTCGGCATGCCGGGAGTCGTGTTCAACAGCGCACCCGACACGGTCCGCCTCTGCATCGCCCAGTCCGACCAGATCGTCCGCGAAGCGGCACGGCGGGTGAAGTCGCTGTGATAACAGGGATAAGCGAGGGAACGTCATGACCGCCACCCGCACTGGACGAGTCAGCGGTACCCGCACGGTCGTGATCTATCTGAGCCTGGTCGTCCTGCCCGCGGCGGCCGCCACCGCACTGCTTATTGCGGTCGGCGGCGGGAAAGGCCGGGCCATGTCGATCGCGGCGACCGTGCACCCGTATGCGCGGCTGTTCTTGGCGATCGCGCTGATCGTAGTCGTGTGCAAGGCAGTCGGAACGCTCGTCGCGAAGGTGGGGCAGCCAGCGGTTGTCGGTGAGATCGCTGCGGGAATCCTGCTCGGCCCGACGCTACTGAGCTCGGTGTCTCCAGCGGCACGGCAGTGGCTGATCCCGGATCCCACGCTCGCCCAGTTGCAGGTACTCGCCCAGATCGGCGTGGTGCTGTTCGTGTTCCTCGCCGGGCTCGAACTCGACGTCGCCCGCCTCCGTGGCCGCGGGCGCCTCGCGCTCGTGGTCAGCCACGTCAGCATCGCGGCGCCGTTCCTGCTCGGTGTGCTGCTCGCCATTGCCGCCTTCGCCCGGTTCTCCCCGCCTGGGCTCGGGTTCCTCCCGTTCGCGTTGTTCCTCGGGGTCGCGTTGAGCATCACCGCGCTGCCGGTGCTTGCGCGGATCTTGCTGGACCTGGGGATGTACCACCAGCAGATCGGGGCGCTCGTGATGACCTGCGCGCTGGTAGACGACGTAACCGCCTGGATTCTGCTGGCCTTGGTCGTCGCCGTGGCCACCGCGTCGTCGGTGCTGGGAGTGCTGGTGACCATCGTGCTCACCGCCGCCTTCGCCGGCGTGCTGTGGGCGTTGCGTCCGACGCTGGGCCGGCTGCTCGGCGCGGACGGCGCCCCCGGCGAACGCGGGGCGCTGCACCTGGTCCTCGTCGGGGTTCTAGTGGCCGCGACCTGCACCGAGTGGATCGGTGTGCACGCGATTTTCGGCGCGTTCCTGTTCGGACTTGCACTGCCAGGTGAGTCCGTCGTCGCCAAACGGGTGACGTCGATGATCGGCGGCGTGACGAAGACCCTGCTGCTCCCCCTGTTCTTCGCGATCAGCGGGCTGAGCACCGACCTGCGGCTGCTCGGCATTGACGGCAGTCTCTGGGGATGGTGTGTTCTGGTCGTCGCGGTCGCGGTCCTCGGCAAGTTCGGCGGGGCCGTGCTCAGCGCCCGCGCGATGGGCGCTCCGGCGCGGACGGCCGGACAGATCGGTGCGCTGATGAACTGCCGTGGCCTGACCGAGCTGGTCGTGCTCGACGTTGGGCGCCAGCTGGGCATTCTAAGCCCGGCGTTGTTCGCGATCCTGGTGCTGATGACGCTGGTGACGACCGCAATGGCAGTGCCGCTGGTGAAGCTGTTCCGACGAGGTGAACAGCGTGATGCTCTCGACATTCATCTGGGTCAACCCGGCTGTTGACGGATCCGTCGACACCGACCGAACAAGGGTGGGGAACCAAACGTGCAGGAAGATCGTACGACCGCGACAGTGCTCAGCTGGAACGTGGCCGAGTACATCCGGCCAGGCAAAGCAGCAGAACGTGCACCGCTGGTCGAACAGGTGCTACGTGACGAGCGCCCGTCGGTGGCGTTGCTGCAGGAGATCTACGCTCCCGATCGGGCAGAGCTGATGACCCGGGTCCGGTCTCTGGCACGGGAAACCGGCTTGGAGTGCGAGTACGAGCCCGGAAACGTCGCCGCCGCCTACGGCTCCCACGACATGCACGCCGCAGTCCTGTGGGACCCCGAGCGGGTCTCTCCCGTGGAAGGAACCTGGCGTTTCTACGGCCACGGCGAACTCTGGCACGCGATGGTCGTCGGCACACTAGAGATTGACGGCATCGAAGTCTCGGTCGCCAGCTATCAGGCCCCGTCCTTGGGAAAAAGCACACGCGTCAACGAGTCCGAGCGACTCGTGCTGGCGGCGACGAGCGGCTACACGCGAGACGCGTTGATCTTCTGCGGCGACTTCAACAGCCTGTCCAACGCCCGCACCACGGCCGGGGAGTTCTACGACCCCGAGCCGTACACGGGCAAAGACCCCGATCCGCAGCAGGTGTTCCAGTGTCTCTGGGACGAGGACCCGGCCACCGGCGAGATCATCAACGTTCGCGCCGACCGGCGCCCCGCGCAGTCCCTCTCCTACGGGGGTCTGCTGCACGACGCCGCCGCAGCCCTCGGCGGGACCTGGGAGCCGACAATCGGACACTGGTACCCCGACGGGCCGCACGGGCTCCGGCGGATCGATCTGGCCTGGGTGAGCACCGCGGTCTTGCCCGCGATCGTCGGCTGCTCCCCCGTCGTCACCGACGTTGCGCGCAAGGCATCGGACCACCTTCCGCTCAGGACGGTCGTGAATGTGCCGGAACTGCGCACCCGGCTCGCGAGCCGCTGACGAACCCATCACTGGGATGTAAGTCCACTGAGGACACGAGCCGCCGTGCTGGCCAAAGGCGAGTCCCTCCAGTTATTGATCATCGACGTCATCGCACCTACCGACGAACAGGGATCCGTACTGCAGTGAAAAGCGCATTCCAGCCCGAGCGGCTGTGGCCGCGGGGGCATCGAGAGCTGAACCTGCTCGTCACGCCCGACCTCCACCGCGATGACGATCTCGCGATCATGCTCACCCGAATCCGCACGCTCTTGAAGCAACATCCGGCCACCGACCGGCCTGTCCCCGACGAATGGGTTCACCTGACCGTGCAGTCGATCAACCACGGGCTCGCCCGTGAGCCTGTCGGGCCGGCGGCCCGGACGAGGCTGATCGAGGAGCTGGCAGGCCTGTTCGCCTCGCTGCCCTCGTTCAGTCTGCTGCTCGGCTCCCTCCTGGCCTACAACACAGGTGTCCTCGCCGACGTCCACTACGACGAGCCGTTCAACGATCTTGTGAACCGTGCCCGCACGATCATCGCCACGATATGCGGGCAGGACTCGATCGGCCACGACTCCACCCCTGGGCACATGGCCCTCGCCTACGCACACGGAGAACAGGAAACCGATACCCTGCAACGCCAATTGCGGCGAATCCGGCCCAGTCACGCGACGCTGACAGTCGACTCGATCGTCTTGGCCGAGGTCCAGCAGGACCCGGCCCAGTGCGTGTACCGATGGAACGTCCTCCACCGGTTCCCCCTTGCCATTCCCGTGCGCGACAACAGGACGGTGAACACCCGGTGACGACGATCGACCTGGCATACTTCAACTTCGAGCACGGTGGCTTGATCGGGGGCGGTGCCCGCGGCGGCGGCTCCGGCTACGACTTCACCGGCCTCGTGCGAGTCATGGGTGAGGACGACCGCTGGCCGAACTTGTTCGTGATGGGCGAAGGCGATCGCTACGAATTCAACGGCGGTGAGGGCAAATGGGGCGCTGTAGCGGCGATGCGAGCCGCCGGTGGCCGCCCATACGTGCCACTCCCTTGCGAACTTCCCCGTCAATGGGGCCCGTTCGCCCCGGTCATCTTCTACGACGCGCAAACGGTCGTGGTGAGCCGCTTCTACGACCATCGGGCACCGGACTTCGCCGCAAGGAATTCCAACCTGGTGACGATCAGGCCCGTGACCGGCGGCGACGAGCTGTACGTGACGACCACGCACGGCGATCTCAACGACCCGGCCTTGCGTGAGTCCGACGCCAAAGCGATGCGCTGGCTCGCCAATCCCACCGTGCTGTCCGCGATCCTCGCGGACTGGAACGAGGTCCTGTCCGGCCCCCACCACGAGCCGCAGGATCTCGACGCGCCTCACTACGACAAACCGCACCAGATCTTGTACCGCCTGCGCAGAGGCCTGGACGGCAGACCCGTCGAGCCGCGCCGACTCGAAACACGGGCGATGGACTACCTCTGCGGCTGGTGGGACGAGCAGCGCGATGAGCGCGTCGGCGGCGTGGGGTTCCACGACGCGGCCGAGCTCGCCGGCATCTACACGGGCACCAACCTGCCCAAGCCGTCCGGACGGCAGTGCACCCAGATCGACCACATCCTGCTCAACACGCCGCTGGCGGCGCGCGTGGTTCCCGGTTCCACCCGGATCCACGAGCCGCTTGATCCGGCGAAGCCGGACTCCGACCACAAGCGCATCTCCGTGACGGTGGATCTCTAACGTCAGACGCCCGGCAACGATCCGGCTGGCCGGACTCGCCTTTTCACCCTGCAGCGCGTTGCGGTGGAACTCGCCGAGGCAGAGGAGTAGCGTCCGCTGTGCGTGATCGTTCCCGTGCCAGCCGGGCTGAGCCGATCTTCCTGCGCAAGCAGGCTTGATTGAGAGGTCATCGATCACGCGACGAGCAGACCGCTGGTTTCAGGTTCTGCACGCACACACGCGCGCCCCCGGCTACTCCCCCCTCGGCCGGGGGCGGCGCCTTGTCCTCACCCGGCGCTGAAGCCGCCAGCGGAGCACCTGGTCGCCGCGCACCCCGCCGCGACCAGGCCTTATTACCGGTGTCCCAGTGCCTGGCAACTACGGTGACAGTAACATCGCACAACGCGGCGTTACTGTCACCGGACCGGTACGAGCCACGGGAGTTCGGCAGCCGTTCGGGGTTACTGATTACGGGAGGGATTCGCACCATGGGGGAAAGCCTCGCCCGGTCGCCGAAGCTCTGGCCGCACCAGGTCGAGGCGTTGACGTCGGTCAGGAGCGCGATCGCCCGGGGTGGGCGGACAACCCTGGTCGGCGCCTGCGGGATCGGCAAAACCCGGATCGGCGGCGCGCTCGTCGCCGACCTCCGCGCGCGACGTCAGGCCCTGGTGGTGCTGCCGACGATCGAATTGCTGGTGCAGACACTGCGGGCCTACCGCGATGTCGGTGACGGACCGCTCGGAACCGTCGTGGCGGTGTGCAGCGACCTCACGATCGCCGAGATGGAGCTGATCGCCGGCGAACCCGACGTCGTGGTCACCACCACCGCCGACGTCCTGGCCGGCGCGCTGGTCGGCCGCGGCCGCGCCACCGTGCTCTCGACGTACATGTCGATGCGGGTCGTCGCGGCCGCACACGCCAACCACGGGCTCGGCCCCTGGGACATGGTCATTATCGACGAAGCGCACCGGACCACCGGACACGCGGCCGGGCCGTGGAAGGTGGTGCACCACAACGAGCTCGTTCCAGCGAAGCGACGCGTGTACATGACCGCCACGCCGCGGGTCGCGACTTCCTCGGCCGAGAACGTCGTGTCCATGGACGACACGCGCATCTTCGGTGAGGTCTCCTACCGCTTGCCGTTCTCCCGCGCGATCGACCTGGGGCTGCTCGCGGACTACCGCGTCGTGGTTCCGGTTGTGACCTCGGAGGAAATCCACCACCTGACCACCGACGAAGGCCTATCCATGACCTTAGGCGGGTCGGCGGTGGCGCCCGGCGTCCTCGCGGGGCAGATCGCCGTCCTGCGCTCGATGACCGAATACGGCGTCCGGCGCGCTATCTCGTTCCACAACCGGGTCGCCGACGCGAAACTGTGGGCGCACACGCTTCCCGCGACCGCGAAACTCATGCCTTCGGGCCCGATCGAGCTGTGGGCCGGGCATGTATCCGGGGTGCAGCCACCACCATTGCGGCGGCGCATCATCAACCGGCTTGCCGACCCCGGCGACGAGATCGCCGTCGTCTCCAACGCGCGGGTCCTCACCGAAGGCGTCGACGTTCCCGCCGTCGACGCCATCGTCTTCTCCCGTCCGCGGACGTCGGCGATCGACACGATCCAGGCCGTCGGCCGTGCGCTGCGGACCGGGGGGCGCAGCGGGAAGGTCGCCACGATCGTCGTGCCGTTGCTGCTGGGCTCCGGCGAGAGTCCCGAGGCCGCGCTGGAAGGGTCGACCTGGGAGCCGGTCTGGCAGGTAGTTCGCGCTTTGCGCGACCACGACGACCGGCTCGACGAGTACCTCCGCCTCCGGCGCACCGCGCTCGGCGAGGGACGTGAGCTGGAACCCGACCGCGAGGTCAAGCTCCCGCCGTGGTTGCAGATCCGCGGTGTCGCCATCCCGGACGAGTTCGCTGAGTCGATCACCATCCGCACGGTCCGCGCCACCACCGTGAGCTGGGACGAGTACTTCGGTGCGGTCCGTGCGTACTTTCACCTCAACGGCCACGCCAACGTTCCCGTCAACTGGGTGAGCCCAGGTGGGCTGCGGGTTGGCAGTTGGTTGACCACCCAGCGCAGGTATCGACGCGATGGAAGCCTTCGCCCGGAACGGGAAGCCGCGCTCGACAGCGTCAACATCGTCTGGGACATCCTCGACGCGATCTGGACGACCGCTCTTGGTCACGTTCGAGCGTTCCACAAGATTCACGGGCACATCGACATCCCGGTGAAGACGGTCGCCGAGGACGGCTACCGAATCGGAACGTGGCTCGGGTGGCAACGGAAGTTCTACAAGCAGGGTGCTCTCACCAAGGAACGAATCCAGGCACTCGAGCAGCTCGGCATCACCTGGAATCTGGGCGAGGACAAGTGGACACGAGCCTGGGACGCCGGCATCGAGGCTGCGCAACGCTACCGGGACGAGCATGGCGATCTGGAAGTCCCCCACAACCACATCGCGGCCAATGGCCACAAGCTCGGCATCTGGCTCGGCAAGCAGCGCCAGGACTACGCGAAAGGCAAACTCAGCGCGGAGCGGATCACGGCCCTGGCCGAGATCGGCATGGTGTGGGTCAAGCTGGACCACGTCTGGCAACAGGCATACAAACACGCATGCGCCTACCGCGAACGCAACGGTCACCTCGACGTCCCCAGCGCCTGGAAGACGACCGACGGATTCTCCCTGGGAACCTGGATTCTCAACCAGCGCAAGAAGCATCGCGAGGGAACCCTTCTCGCGGATCAGGTCCGCGCGCTCGAGGACATCGGGATCGTGTGGAGCATCCACGACGCGAAGTGGAACCGCGGCTACGAAGAAGCCCGGGACTACTTTGACCGCAACAAAGACCTGCGTGTCCACTACAAATGGGTCGCACCGTCCGGCTTCAAACTCGGCGCATGGATCGCCGATCAGCGCAAGGCTCACGGTGCCGAATCACTGGCACAGGCCCGGATCGAGAAGCTCAACGCGATCGGGATGTACTGGAAGGTGCCCGACGAAACCTGGCAGACAGCCTACGATGAACTGAAGTCGTACCGCGACGAGTACGGGAACATGTTTCTTCCCAACGGTTTTATGTCGCTGACGGGCATCAATCTCTACGCTTGGTGCCAGAACCAGCGCGGCTACCGGAACAACGGAAGCTTGTCTGCCGAGCGGATCGCGTTACTCAACAAGATCGGCTTCCTATGGGATCTCGAGCAGGAGAAGAAAGCTCGCGACCGCGAACTGTGGATGCGCCGCTACAACGAGGTGTCCGCCGCTATGGGCGAGAAGAAGCACCCGAGCCGACTGCCATCCGGACGTTCGACCGAGCGAACCTGGCTGGACAACCAGGCGGTGGCGTATCGCAAAGGCAACCTGGACCCCGAACGACGTGAACTGCTGGAGGCCATCGGGGTCACCACGGATCAGAAATGGGCTACATGGCTTGCCAACTACGAGGAACTGGATGCCTTCCGCCGGGAGGAAGGCCACTTCAAGGTCCCCGAAGACTACCGCACCGTCGATGACGTCGCGCTCGCGTCCTGGAAGAACCGGCAACGATCGTTCCGCAACCTGGGCAAGCTCGGCGACAAGGAAATCGCGCTCCTGAACAAGATCGGCTTCCCATGGGACCCGTACGCCGAGACGTGGGACAAGCGTTACGCCGAGGCGGCCAGCTTCAAGAAGCGTCACGGCCACCTGCAGTTCCGCAACGGCAACGCGCTGCACAAGTGGCTGGCACGGCAGCGAAAGCTGCTCGCGGGTGACGCCCTGGAACAGGAAAGGATCGATCGACTGTGCGCCCTTGATGAGAACTGGGCCGACGAGTAGCCACAGCGGGTCGAGGATTTTGGCGCACCGGCCGCCGAGTGCCCCACCGGCGGCCGCGTGTTTGCCCGGATGAAGCCGTGGTACAGGCACTGGCGAGCTGCTGCGACATGCCGGTGCATTCCCGCACGATGGCGGAGGGGTGTTAACCATCTGGTCGGCTGAGCCGGCCCGCGCACCAGGCACCGGGATGTCGTTGTGCCGGGTCGTGACAGTTGATCAAGAAGAGGGAGACAAGTGGAGCGGTGTGTGTGTTCATGTATGGCTCCGAGCCGTGGCCGCCGGGGTTCACGACGCTCCAGCTGTACGCGCCGGTCGAACTTTCGGCGAACCCGGAGTTGGCCGAACTGCTGCCGAAGTGGCGCGCGGCGGTCGACGGCGCCCGGTCGGCTTGGTGCAGGACAAAGGCCTCCACGTCACCCTGGCCATCTACAGCTGTCAAGACGTTTCGCAGGTAGGCGCACGTTTAGGTAGTCAGGCACATCAGACATGCGGCGGTCGTGCCCGTTGGCGATGCCGGGACAGCACTCGGCCCGGCACGCCAACGTCAGTCGGCGCGCAGCGGGATCGACGGGGCGATCGGCTTCCAGCCGAGTTCCTTGGTCACGTTGTCCGGGCGGACGTCGACCAATTCGACCGTGGTGATGGTCAACGGGACGACGGCGGGGTCGATTTGCCGAACCTTCCGTGACCACGGGTCGGTGTCGGTCGGCGTGTGGCAGTAGCCGAGGCTCATGTGCGGCTTCGCCTGGCGGAACGTGCACGCCGTGTCGCCACGAGCAGATCGGATGGTGTCACGGGCGGCCTGCTGCAACGTGCGCAGCGGGCCGGCGGGGCTGATGTCCATGATCGGCCCGACGGCGTAGGCGATGGGATAAGCGAAGCCGTGGTAGACGGGCATGTCGGCGAGCCGGGAACGAAGGGCATCCTCGAGGTCGTCCCGCTCGCTCTGCGTCAGATCCTCGATCACCTTGTCCGCGACTAGGTCGAGGGTCACATGCAGTCCGGGCGTGTCCAACATGGATACGGGAGCGCCGTCCATCGCGTCGCGAATCTTGTCCACCAGCGCCGCCGCTTCCGGGTTGATCGTCAGGTCGATCGGCGCGTAGACCTGAAGCACTCCTTTGCCGTCCGGCCAAGGCCGGTCGCCGAACTCGTACTCGTGCGGCTTCACAAAGTCCCCTCTCGTCGGGTGTCCGGGTGCTCGACAGTGTCAGTGCGGCTGACGGTCGCCGATCAGCGTGGTGAGCGGCACCCGCAACCAACGCCACCGGCATGTGGTCGGATCGGCCTGGGCGAGGTCGCGATGATTCACGCTGTAGTTGACCAGGACATCGCCCGTCCGGCCGGTCCAGATGCCGGGGTGGGGCTTGGCGTTGCAGGTGACCACGCCGCTGGTGGTCTCCGGCGTCCGGTACACCAGGGTCGGCGTGCTCCACGGTCCCCACGGCTGCGCGGCGCGGTAGGACACGATGTCCGGGCTGAATGGCTCACGGGCGTCGTGGGTGAGCAGCACCCAGCCGCCCCCGTTCCGGTCAGGCACGGGCAGGACGCCGAATTCGTTGGCCACACCGTGCAGCAGCCGGGAGGAGTCCGCGCTGTCGGCCGACCAGCGCTCGCCTTGCCAGAACTCCCATTTCGCTTCCGGGTCAGCTGGGCGGCGGGGCACGCGAGCCAGGTGCAGCCACTTCTCCGCGCCCAGATCTTCCACCCCGTACACCAGGACGTGCTCGCCGTACCGTTGCACGGCCACGCCCCACCGGATCGGACCTGGGTGCAAGTCGGTGACCTCGACCAGCGTGAGGTCGGGCAGCGTGAACCGGGCCAGCGCGGTGCCGGTGAACGCGGAGTCCGAGATCCCGGTGGCGACCTGGCGGTGGGCGAAGACGACCAGTTCGGTGCCTTCGGTGGTGGCCAGTCCGGCTCCAGGCCGGTACCAGCGCTGCCGACCATCCTCGTCCGGGCCGGGGGCGGGAATCATGTCGCCGCGCTGGCCATCGGGGCCGACGCTGCCGGTGTAGGTGGTGCGCGTGGTGCCGTCGTCGAGAACAAAGCTGTTGCGCACCATCATGTTCTCGTCCTGGCCGGTAGCGGGCAGGAAGGTGTCTCCGCAGATCCACAGCTCGCGGCGGCCAGGCAGCACCACGCTGTACCCGCCGTTCGACGCCAGCCATCCGGTGCGAGTGTCGGCATACTGGTGCCACTCTGATTCCCGCAGGTAGTCGCGTTGCAGACCACACCCGAGCGCGTCGAGGTCGATGTCGGGCAACGGCGGCGGTGTGAAGTCGGCCCAGTCGGTGCCGGTGCGTTCGTGCCAGGCGGTATGGACCTTCTCCTCGATGGCCGCGGGGTCTGACGAGCCCACCACCTGCGGAGCCAAGTTCGTCAGGGATCGGCGCAGCAGCGCCAGCCCGGCCTGCCGAGCGGCACCAGCATCCAGCAGCGGCAGCTCAATGATGTCGAAGGTGTTCGGGTCGTAGGTGTTCAGCACGAACAACTCGGCGGCCGACCGGTCAACGCAGGCAGCCCGGAGACGTCCGCTGACGTGGAAGACCAGGCAGATCGACTCACCGGCCGGAGCTGTGCTCGCTCCGGCCGGAGTTGGGTGATGATCGTTCGCCATGGACTCGTCCTTCACTCGCCGCCGACAGAGGTGCCTTGGTTGTAAGGATGCATCGCGAGCGGATCTGCGGCACCTCCGGGCAACGGTAGTGCCCCACGGCTCCTCGGCTCCCGGCAGCAACGCCGCGTCGTTAGACTCAGGGAACGACGACTCGGCGGCCTTGCTCAGAAGTCGGAGAGCGCCTGGGTGCCGAGCTGAACACGGCGGAACCGAGGCCGGAAGAGAGATTCATCCGCGAGGACTTCCGAGAGGCGCCCGTTCACGTTGTAGGCCAGCAGGTAGCTCTGGCCGGCCAGGTGCAGGAACGACGGGTTGTAGGCGTAGCGGGTGCCCTTGTTCTCCGGTGGATCGAGGACGAGCTGTGGTCCCGCCCATGGCCCTGCCGGGTGCGGTGCGCGGTAGGCGACGATCGGCCAGGAGCCGTGGGGCCGGGTGGTGTCGGAGGTGACCAGCAGCCATCCACCATCATCGGCGTCGCGCAGGGGCAGGACATTGAACTCGTTGCTCACCCCGGTCAGCAGTCGCGCCGCGTCGCCGGGCTGAGTCGACCAGCTGCCGTCCGCAGTGCGGTACCGCCAGGCACGGCCTGGCCGGACGGCTGTCGTCGTGGCGAGCAGCAGGTGCTTGTTCTCGCCCTCGTCGGCGACGCCGTAGACCAGAAGGTCATCGCCTTCGCGGTGGGCCGCCGCACCCCACTGCACGCCGGTGCCGTCCGTGATGGGTGTCCTGCTGATCACGTGCAGGTCGGGAAGGGACAGTTCGACGAGGACTGTCTGGGTCCAGGCGAAGTCCCATTCCGCTTTCTGCTCGTCGGGGACGGTGGCCTGGTACTCCTGGTAAAACACCCACAGCCGATGCTGGTCGGTGGGCGTGCCGGGGTCGTCGATTGCAATGCCGTGTCCGGTCCACAGCCATCGCGACAGGCCGTCGGGCCCGGTCGTGTTGTGCGGGCTGACGAGGGCGCCGGGTTCGGCGGGGGTGCCGCCGAGGACTGTTCGCAGTTCGCCGCGGGCGATGTCTTCGACCACGATGCAGTTGTTGACCATACTGCCGCCGGTGAGCAGTGTGTCCGAGAACAGCCACAGGCGTTCGCGGCCGCCGGCGAGTTCGACGGCGTAGGCCGAGTCTCCTCCGCACCAGCCGGATTTCGTCGCGGCCAGCACGGCGAACCGGTGCGCGAGAGGATGTGGCGCGGGATCGACGGCGATGTTCAGCCCTGCGGAGGCGCCCGGCGCATCGGAGTTCACGTCTCATCATGGCGGACCGGAATCGCCGCGTCCTATGAGGGCTTGGTGATCAATTGAGGATCCCCATGGGTGGCGAAGTCGTGAACGAGCAGGAAGGCCGTGCCAAGGGCGTTGAGACTGAGTTCGAGACGCCAGTAGGCGATTTCCCCATCGTCGGTGTAGGGCCTCAAACCGGGTAGTACCACTCTGCCCTGCTGCCAATCACGGAAACTTTCCCCGGAGTGCCGGTCGCCTTCGTTGTCGTAGCGGACGCACTCCTGTTCGTAGAGATCGAATTCCGCGTTGTCGTAGGTGTACTCGTGTAAGGAGACGTCGGCCCAGGCGAAGAGCCGGGGCACCGCTTCGTCGTAGCCGCGGCTGCCGAGGCCGACTTCCCAGTCGGCCAACCACTCGGGTTCGTCACTGTCGTCGACGATGGAGCTGAGGGTGATCGAGCCGCGTCCCGACGACTTGTGCATCCACTCGTCGATACTCACGAGGAGTCGTTGTCCGGATGTCAGCAACTGCATCCACGGCTGGGCGAGCTGCAGTTCGCGCACGCGCAGCACGTAGGGGTCGCCGTCGGCAAGGGCGCGCAGCTGCTGCCGAGCCGTGGAGTCCAGGATGTTGTTCTCCGGGACCCGTAGTTTCCATCCGCCTCGGGAGCTTTTCTCCAAAGTGTCGCGTGTGACGATCTGCCAGTGGATGCGTTCGGTCTCGGGGTTCACCAGCACGACGACGACGGGGAGGACGTGGTTGGTCCAGTACTTCACGTGTGCGTCGCTGGGCCGGAACCACCAGCCGTTGCCGTCGGGAACAGGCTGGTCGAAGAAGCTCAGGCCCGACTTGATCTGCACCGCCAGCAGCCTGGGGATGACTTCGCTGTTTTCAACGATCTCGACGTGCGCGTCTATGCCGACGTCGTTGACTGGCTGCTCACGGAACAGCCAGCGGAGGTGCTTGCTCACGGCCAGGGCGACGAGTTCGACGCCGATGCGTTCCGTCGCGGCTGACTGCGGTCGCTGCATCCGTTCCATCCGTCCGTGAGCTGCGGGAACTCATCGTAGAGGGGCCGTCTCAACCAGGGCCGGGCAGGCGATGAGTGATTGCTCGCGGCCGGGTTCTTCTCGCCTCGCCCGCGTGCGTCGGCCATCGCGCAGTTCGCCCCGGTTCGCGCCGGTGCTCGACGTGGCCGGTCAGACCTGACAGATCGGCATCGCGAACCTCGCAGACGGCGGTCCCGAGCCGGACCGTTGGGGATCAGCTGGTTGAGCCGGATGTCATGGGGAGCGGAAGTTTGTCGGGGTCGAACACAGCCACAACCGCGTCGTGGTCGCTGAACGGCCGGGCCTCGACGCGGCGGTAGTCGATCAGCGCCGGCAAGAGCTTTCGGGTGATGTGGATCTGGTCGGTGCGGACCATCCCGATGTGGCCGGTCCAGGCTCGCAGCGTCGGGTCATGACGCTGCTCGGCCAGGTGGGCGGCGACGTCGACGAGGTCGCCGCGCGCCAGCACGTGCCCGACGGCGTGGTTCGCGCGCAGGACGGGATCAGCAGCGACGGTGCGGGCGGCGCGGTCGTGCGGCGGGACTTTGTTCCAGTCGGGTTCGGCGTCGCCGGGTGGGACGTGGTTGATGTCGCCGCCGAGGATGCCGTAGCCGCCGGTACGGTGTACGTGCCGGATGAGGACCTGCGCTTCTTGCGCGGCGAGGTCGGCCGAATCCGGGCTCAGGTGCGCTGAGAGGACGGTCAGCGGAGCGGGAAGCCAGGGCACGGTCGCGATGAGCTCCGAGTGGCCGTGCATGCTGAAGTGCGCGTGGTCGGTGTCCCAGTCGTCCCAGCTGACGGCTTCGCCGTCGATGAGGATGCCGGTGTGGAAACCGCTGGGGCTCGGGGCGATCGCGCCCCGCAGCCCGAGATCCTGCTCTGCGGTGGCGAGCCGTTGGTCGTCGGGGTCGGCCCATCCGTTCGCCTCTTGCAGCAGCAGGATCTGCGGACCGACGTCGCGGATCAGCGCGGCGATGCCGGTCCAGCGGCCGTCGCCTGCGCCGTGGCGTAGGTTCACGCTCATCACCTGGAACATGCAGGGGCTCCCTCGTGGAGGCGGTCGTCGGAGGCTCAGGTTCGGTGTTTCCGCCGGGCTCGACGGCAGTCGGGTTGTTACGCCCCGCGATCGGTCGATCGCAGTAACGTGGCTACAGTAACGCCCGTAGTCAGGCCGGGGGTGAGCGTGTGAACCTGAACATCAGCAAGGTCCTTCGGCTGTCGCTGGACGAGCTCGACGCGGACACCGGTCTGGGCGTTCGCGCCAGCTCGATGCGCAGCGCGATCCTCGGGGATGTGCGCGAGATCGTCCTGTGGACCAATCGCGAAGGCGGCTGGCCGGCCGAGGAGGACAAGCGCGCCGCGGCCGCGCAGGCCGCCGCGGCGAATCTCGTTCCCCCGACGCCGGACGAGCGGGAGATGGAGTTCGCGCTCATCGTGTCCGCGCAGCCGCACCTGAATCTCGACGGCCTGGACGAGGTGCCGCCTCAGGTGCGGTTCGACGCTGTGGGTCGGGCGTTACAGACCGCCTACACGCAGGCCATTCTGAAGCTGGTCGAGCTGGCGTCCCGTACCGAAGACACCTGAGCGCGGGCTGCGGGTCCGGACTTCGCGGGCCCGCGCGCCGCAGTCGGTCAGTACCCGGGGCGTGGTCCCTGCGCAGGGCCTTGCCGCCGGGGATCCTGATCGGCTTGCGACTGGGTTCGACGCTGCTGTTCGAGAATCCGCTGCGCCCGTTGCCGAGCGTCGTCGGCACGCGACGTCGCCGGCTTTGCGTCGTCGCGATCGGGACGTCGTCCACGCTCGCTGGTTTCGGTGGCGGATCGGCCTGCCTTGTCCGTGGCCGGTGTCTTCGGGGCCTGAGTGAGCCGGTCGTGCGCCCGGCGCGCTGCGGCGTACGCGGGCGCGGATGTCCCGGTCGGTATCGGGCCGAGCGGGTCGGGGCCGGTGACGCCGTGTTGTTCGCGGTAGGCGGCAATGGTGGTGATCGCGGCGAGGTAGCGGGCGCGAGCCGCGGCTCCGGCAGGCGCGGGCCCGAGTTGTTGCACCCAGTCGGGGCGCTCGCGGGCCGCGTCGCGGCCCAGTTCGACGACGCGAGCGCGGATGCGCTGCGCGTCGGCGGCCGCGGCAGTGGCCATCGCCCGGTCGCGGCCTGTCAGCGGCCGCGGGTCGGGCGCGGTGGGCAACCAACTCGGCCACATCGCGTCGCGTCGCGCCGCTGGCTGGGTCGCCGGGGCGGGAGACGCGGTGGCTGACGCGGGCGGTGTGGTGACGGGCCCGACGGGAACGGGGGTCCGGACGAGCTGCTCGGCGGCACGGGTATAGGCGGGGACCAGGATGTCCAGCCGGGCAGGAGACTCCGGCGCCGATGGTGAAGACTCAGCTGGCACCGCGCCGGCCTGGCCCGCTTCGGGGCCGGGATCGGTCATCGTGCGGATCTTCCAGGCGGTGAACGCACTAGGGCTGTCCTTGCCGGCGAGCTCACCGGGGTCGATGCTGGCCAGGACGGCACGAGGGTCGTGTCCGGTCGCCGCGGCGGTGGCGAGGTTCTGCGCGACGGCGCCGAACGCAGCGCCCTCGACGACCCGCTGGACTGCGGGGTGGTCGCCCCATTGTTCCCGGAGCAGGTCGGCCACCTGATCGCGTTGTTCGTTTTCGACTCGGTCGCGCTCCTCACGGTCCGTTCGCCGCTGGTGCTTGTTCTTCGGTGCGCCGGCCCCGCCGCGCTCGGGGTCTGCGGGGTCACTGGACTCGGTGGTCGCGGTCTTCTTCAACGCGGCGGCGGTGACCCGGCTGGGGTCGAGCACGGTGGGCAGAATGACGTCGTCGGGATCGATCTCGCGGAGCGCAGCGCGCGGGTCTCCCCCGTCGCTGGTGATGCGGTCGAGCCATCGGGCGACGGCGCCGAACGCGGCACCTTCGCTGACCTTCTTCACCGCGGGGTGCTCGCCCCATTCCTCGCGGAGCAGTTCCGTAGCGGTGGTGCGGCGCTGGGTGTCGGCGGCTTTGCGCTCGGCGCGCTGGGGGCGTTGCGCCGCGACAGCGGGGTCGACGCCGTGGGCTTGTGCGGGTGTCTCGGCACTGCCGGACTCCTCGAGGAGACCGAGGTCTACCAGGACAGGCCGGTCGTTGACGTTGGTCTCGGTTGCCTTCGCCCGGTCGATCAGCTTGGTGACGACGCGGCGGGTGCGCTCGAAGGCAGTCTTCGGAATGCCGAGCAGGTATTCGTCTTGATGGCCTTCGACGTCCTTGCGCGCCAGGAACATCCACATCTTCAGCTTGTGCCGGGAGGCTGCCACGAACGAGCCGGGGTTGTCCGCGCCGGCGGCGTAGAACAGAACGGCGCCACCTCGGCGCTCGTTGTCTTCGCCGGTCCATGTGGCTCCGTCGGAGCCGATCGTCATGCCCTGGCTCTTGTGGATGGTGATCGCGTAGCCGTGGGTGATGCCGCCTTTGGCTATGTATTCGGGCGAGAACTGGGCTCCCTCGATGAGGCGGCCATCGCTGCTGTTGCGGTCCCAGCGGACATCGACCCGACCGTCGGCGTAGATGCGGTCGATGATGCCGCGGTAGCCGTTGAGTGCGTCCGGCTGGCCGGGCTGGCGTTCGTTGACGCGGATCATGATGTAGTCGTTCTCGCGCAAGTGAATCGCCCGGCCACCGACGAGGTCGTAGGTCCGGCCCGCGCCGAGTTCCCCTTGCGCCTGGCGCACGGCCTGCGCGCCGGCGTTGAGACGGTCGACCTGTTCGTTGGTGCTGGCGACCATGAGCAGACCGCGCATCTCGGTAAACTCATCCGGTGCACCGCGGCGCTGGTCCATCCAGGTCGCGAGCATCGACGCGGTGGCCTCCTGGCCGGTTTCGCCAACGACCAGCCGGTCGCGGTCGGCCCAGGAGGTCAGCGCCTCGGAGTAGTTGCCCTCGCGCCAGGCGGCAATCGCGGCGCGTTCGTCGGCGTCAGCCTGGCGCCGGTTCTCGATGAGTTCGCCACCGTCGACGAGTTCGTGGACAACGGCGAACATGGAGCCGCAGCCCACGCCCCTGAGCTGCTTCGGGTCACCGCTTTCAACGATTTTCGCGCCCGCGGCGTCGGCGGCCTGGTAGAGCACGGCCCGGTCGCGGTCGTTGGTCATCCCGGCCTCGTCGAGGACCAGGACGTCCACGCCGTTGAGGCCCGGCCCTTCCTTGATGCGATACAGCCACTGCGCGACGGTTCGGCTGGGGATGCCGGACTCGGCTTGCAGGTTCTGGGCCGCGGTGCCTTGCGTCGCGGCGCCGGCGATGACGAACCCTTCGGCCTGGTAGGCGATACGGACCGCGTCCATCAACGTCGTCTTGCCTGCGCCGGGGCCGCCGATAAGCGCATCGATCGCGCGGCCGGAGGTGACGATGTTGAACAGCTCGCGGCGTTGCTCGGCCGAGAGTGCAAACCCGTTGGTGGCCTCGATGGTGGACGCGGCCATCGCCGCGGTGGCGTCCGGCACGCGGATGGCGGTCTGGTCGTCGTGGCTGGCCTGGGCCGCGGCGACGATCACCTTCTCGACGTCGATGATGTCCTGGGTGGTGTACAGCGTGGCGTCGGCCATGTGATCGGCGCCGAGCTGCTGCTTCTCCCCCTGCGAGGGTTGCGCACCGACCTCGGGGCCGGGAGCGTTTTGCAGCGGTACGAACCCGGTGTTCTCGAGGACCTGGTCGGTCAGGGCTTCGATTTCTTCGTGGTCGCCTCCCTCGGGTAGTGCGTCGGCGACGGCGCAGATGGCGTCGATGCGGGAGAAGCGGCGGGAGTGCGAGGTGAGGCCGGTCTGCACGTTCTGAAGCAGCTCGGCGAGCTCAGCAAGGGTGGGTTGCTGCGCGGAGCCGGGATCGCCGGCCGCGGTAGACCCGCTTATCGCTTCCCGGGCGATCGCGCGGGAGTCAAATCCGGCCTGGTGGGCGCGGTCGTGGTAGTGCTCGCTGAGGTTGGTGTCCGACAGCGTGGTCGCTTCGGTCTTGGGGAGCCGTGTCTCCTGTTTGACCATGCGCAGCAGTGCGGAGGAGGCGGTCTGTTCGGTGAATCCCAGATCGAGCAACATGGCTTTCACGTCGGCGCCGCGCTGGCTGAACTCTATAATCGCGGCGTCGGGGATAGCGGCGACCTGCCACAGACCGGTGCGCTCGTTTCGTTTCCAGGAGATGCCGTACCGCTCGGTCAGCACCTTGCGCGCTGCTGCCCGGTTCAGCTTGTCCAGAGCTGGGGCGTGGCGCATGAGGTCGCGTCCGCCGGCGGCGACGGTGCTCCACTTGCCGTCTTCGCCCTTGGTCATGTTGGCGATGGTGAAGTGGATGTGCCAGTGCGGATCTCCGATCGCGTGTCCTTCGGTAGGCCTCGCGGAGCGATGGATCATTGCCCAGCCGGCGAAGCCGTTCCCGGCGACCGTCTCGGCGGTCTCGCCGTCGCCGTGATGTCCGCGCATTCCGTAGGCGAGCTTGCGTTCAGCCCAAGCGAAGGTTTCCAAGGCCTTCTCGGTGAAGATGTTGTCGATCTCGCTGCCGGTGTCCTCGTCTACCCATTCCCGGAGCAGGCTGAGGTCTTTGTCGTAGGGCAGTGTGATGTCGTACGCGAGGTTTCCCACGACCACGCGGTTGTCGACGACTTCTTCGCTGGTGGTTCCGTCAGCGGCGGTGACCGTGATGGTTTTGGTGAGTTTGGCGGCGGCCTGGGTGTAGGCGTCGATTCCCCAGATGTCCTCGACGGGGATGCCCGCGGCGTCGGCGAGGCGTCCGGCGTGGTCGGCGCGCAGGATGGCGAGTTCGCCTTCGCGGGCGACGGCGCGCTGGGCGCGGCGGAACGTCTCGAGCATCGACTTCGAGGTGCGGCCGGCCCAGCGACCTTCGGTGTGCCGAAGGACCTCGGCAATGTCGATGTTGGCTTCGCGGGCAACGCCTTCGATGGCGCGGACCAGAGGCGCGAGCTGGACTTTCGCGTCGCGGGGAACGCCGAGCTTGTGCTCGACGAGCTGTTCGCCGGTGTGTGGGTGGTAGCCATTGACCAGCTTGCGAGCCAGGTCGAACTGGTCTTCGGTGAGCTCGGTGCCGGCTTGGATTCCGAGGTCGGCCAAGGCCTCGCCGACCCAGATCAGCGGGCGTTCCTGCTCGGTGCGGTAGTCGAGCTGGGCGTCGTCGATCTCGCCGACGGTGCAGCCGTGTTGCTGGCCCAGTCGGTAGTCGATTTGTTCGGGTGCGCTCCCGATCGGCGTTACCCAGGCCACCTGGGCACACCTCTCCCCTCGCGTCGCGCGGGGGAGGTCCGGAGTCAATTTCTCCGTATCGCGATAGCGATACCTTAGTCCAAAGTCCCTGTCTTTCGCTGGCGCAAAGCGCCAGCGCAGCCCGCGGATGCGGGCTATGTCACTGTCGGCCGCCAGGCCGACCTTTGTCTTTTCTCGCCGCAGGCGAGGCGCGTGGCCGGCCTTCGGCGGGCCACGCGCTGGCGCGCGAGCGCCCGCGCCGCGTCGCCGCGCGACGCGGACCGGGCCGCGGCCACGCGGGCCGGTCAGAGGCAGCCGGCCGAAGGCCGACCATGATCTGGGAGCGCCGTCGGGCTCCCGGGGCCAACCCGGCTACGCGACTCGCGCGCGGTCGCGCTGGGCGACAACCGTCAGCCGGAAGCGCGGCCCTGTTTGGGCCGGGTTCGCGTGGCCGTCGCGGCGGGTGGCGAGGCGGCTACCAGCGGGAATTGCTCGCGCGGCCGTGCCGGTGGTTGATCTAGCCTCGGGCTCGGACAGGAACACGTCGATACCGGGGAGGGGTCGATCATGGCGAGTGCACGGGAGGTCCGGGCCAAGCTGCGGAAGAAGGCTGCCGACGAACGGCGCCTGCAGGAGGACGCTGCGGTGGCGGTCAGCGAGGCCGCGAAGATCGCGGTGAAGGCGCGCACGGACAACGACGCCGCGTTGCGCAAGGTGTTCGAGGCGGCCCTCAAGCCGGGCGCGGACGAGGAACGCGCGGCGAAGCTGCGGGAGCTGCTCGACGCGGCGCTGGCCGAGAGCCCGCAGGTCATCGAGGCGGAGATTGCCGCCGGGCGCGCGGTGCTCGCGGCGGGAGTGCTCAAGGTTCCGCAGACGGAGCTGGCGGAGGTGACCGAGCAGCGGGTGGAGGTCCTGCGGCGCTGGACGCAGCTGGTGCCGCAGGACAAGGCGAACCCTGCAGTGTCGACTGCCGAACCGGGCGCAGGTACGCCCGAGCCGCCGGGAACTTCGCGCGCCGGTTCGCGTCCGGAGCCGGAGCTTGCGGAGGCCAACGCGGTGGCTGCGACCGCGGATCCAGGGGTTCGGTGACCGTGGGGACGTCGCGGCGGTTGGTTAGTGCAGCGGGACGAAGGCGTCGAGTTGTGCGGGGTCGATGCGGAGCAAGACTTCGCGAACTCGCGCCTCGTCCCAGCCGTCGATGACCGCAGCGCGAAGCTGGCGGGAGCGTTCGTCGCGTTCGTGTTTGCTGAGCTTGGACCAGCGGCGGATGAACCAGTTGGACCCGCCGACGCGTTTGCGCTGACCGCCGCGCGCGAGGTTTTCGCGTTGGGTGCTGGGCCAGATGTGGCCGACCTTCGGGTCGGGGTTGGCCTTGACGCAGATCGGGTTGTCGCAGACCGCGTGTTCCACGACTCTGCGGATGCCGCCGGAGCGGTCCGCGCGCTCGCCGCGCGGCACCGGGATTCCCAGCAACCACGCGGCGGCGAACTTGTGGGCTTTGATGCTGTAAGCGAAGCCGCCGCGCACGATGGAGAACTGGCCGTAGGAATCGGTGATGGCTCCGGTCCAGATCCAGCACATCGGATTGGCGCTGCCGTCGGGCAGGCGCGGCGGGTGAGCCATCTTCGCGCGGAACCGCGCGATGTCGCTGGCGTGCTCGACCGGGTCGACGACGAGTTCGGTCAGAGGTGGCGCGGTGGGCCGCCGCCGCGGGCGGGGCGCCGCGGCAGGTGTGGCGAGCGGGAGGTCGAACGGCAGCGGCGTCGCGTCCTGCTCGGCGAGGGTGATGTGTCGGCCCATGCGGCGACGGTACGGCGGGGGTCCGACACTTTCCGTTGACCGAGTCCGCCCGCTCGTCCCGGCCGGGGCGAGCAGGCTGGCAACCGTCAGCCGGGTCGGTGCCCGTGGAACGTCGTGATTCGCTCGTGGATGCCTCTGTACTTGCCGGAGTTGACGTGCTCGTCGACCGCTGCGGTGATCTCGTCGGCGGCGGCACGCCAGTCGGAGGTGGCGTCGGCGGGCATCGTCGACAGAGCACAGCCGATGGTGAGCGGGTACGGGTCGTGCGGGCCGAGCTCGCCGGGGGTCCGGGCGAGTACGGCGGCGCGACCGCGACGCGACAACGTCGGGGCGCGATCGGCGGCAAACCGGGCCGCCGTTTGCTCGACGATCGGGTGGTCGGGGCCATGGCGCGCGATGAGCGGGGCGAGGAACGCGGCGTCGACGTCTTCCTCGGTGCGGTCGTCGCGGGTGATGTCGACGAGTTCGCCGGCGGACCAGTCGTAGCCGTTGCCGAGCACGTAGAACAGGGCGTGCAGGCATTGGGTGCGGTTGGCGAAGAGCGACGGGAAGCGGCGGATCATCCGCTCGACGGTGTCGGTGACGCTGGCCATGGGGGCACCTTCTTCCGGTGGCCCGGCGGTTCTCGCGCCGGGCCACCTGCCTCGGGTCGGGTCAGAACGGCGGCATGATCGGGAAGCCCAGCGCGTCGGCGCAGCCGGGGCAGTGCCCCTGGAGTTCGGCCATCCGGATGTGATGTTCGGGCAGCGGCGTGTCGCAGCCGGCCGTGTGGCATAGGGCCACGCCGGGGCGGATCCAATTCAGGCTGGCGCGGTGCAAGCCGCTGGCGTAGTCGAGCAGGTCGCGGTCGTTGACGGTCGTCACGGCGAACCTTTCGGTGAGCTGGAGCAGGAATGGGGCGGCGCCCCGGCACCGGGTGTTCCGGTGCCGGAGCGCGGACGGCTCAGGCCGCCACGGCAGCCAGCTGCTCGCGGTTGGCGTCGTTGCCGCGCTCGGTCGCGGTCTTGGCGACCTTCGTGACGTCGGCGGTGGCGAAGCTGAGGTCGGGGCCGGCGATGGTGGCGATGAACTTGGTCCGGGTGACCGGGTAGTCCTGGCCCTTCGGGGTGAAGCTGTCGTCGCGGAACTTGCCGACGACGATCAGCCGCATGCCGACGCCGTTCTTCGCGTAGGTGGCGAAGGTGGCCTGGAGGTTCTCGGCCAAGGCGCGGTAGACGACGACCTTCTGGAACACCGTGTCGGAGATCCAGCGGCGCTTAGCGTCGTAGTAGCCGTTGTCGATCGCGATCTTGAAGGTCAGCTCGGCGTCGCCGGACTGGGTGGTGCGGTAACCCTCGATGTTGGTGACGTTGCCGACGAAGGTGTTCTCGTTCATGGTGTTGCTCCCTTGAGGCTTGGGGGTCGGTGGAACGCGGCATGCCTCAGCGGGGCGGTGCAGGGGTCCGTAGGACGGCGGGGGTTCTGGTCGGTTGATCGGGCGGCCCGCAGCGCAGCGAGGACCGTCGCCCGATCAGTCGGCCAGGTTCATCGACGCTTGCCCCTGCTCCGTTCTGCTGACCTCTGGGCGGTTCACGGGCCCGGGCTGAGGGGGCATCCGTGACGCGAGGCCGGTGCGCGGGGGCACTCCCGACGATGGGAGCCGCTCCGTTCAGCGGTGCCGCGGTGCTCGGGGAGGTCAGCCGCCCGAGGGCTCGGAGTGCCGCTGCGAGCGGCGCGTCGTCGGGCAATGCCGGCCGGCGCGTGCCGGGACGGCAGCCTGGATCTGGCTAGTGCTGGCTGCGGGTGCGACGGGTAGCGCGCTGCGGTGTCGACGGTGTCGACACCGTGCGCGTGCCCGGGGCCGGCTGCTGGCAGTCGTGTCCTGTCGCGCTTGGAGCCGGTGAGGACGGGCGACATGGCGGTTCGGCTGGACGACCCGATGGCGTCCGGGCGGCCAGGCCGCAGGTTCGATTGGTCGTCCTCACCGGCTCGGAGTTGGCGTCGCGCTTGGGACGGCGCCCGGTTCCCCTGCGGGAACCGGGCGAGCGACGGTGACGGGTGTTCAGGTGTAGCGGCGGTAGCGGTCGGTGTGGCCGCCGGTGCGCGCGATCGACTGGCGGCCCACGGTGTGCAGCCGGACGATGACGTCTTCGTCGTCCATGATCAGTTCGAAGGAGCCGTCCGGGTTGATTGCGACGACGAAGTAGATGTCGTGCAGATCCGTCAGCGAGCCGGCGTAGGTCACGTAGTCGCCGGGGACCGGTTCCCCGAGGCCTTGGCAGAGCGGCATGTCCAACCTCCGGTGTGCGAGTGGGATGGGTGCGGGCGGGGACTTCCGCGACGCCGGTGGCAGCCGGGCTTGCGGCAGCGAGTGACTGCGTAATCCCGGCCGGGAAATCACCAGTGGGTGACGGCGTTGGCTTGGGCGGAGGTCGCAGTGAGGCTGTCGTACTGGTCGCGGTACAGGGCGGCGGTGACCTTGGTGAGCTTCACTTTGCTGGTGTCCACATAGGACTTGACGAATTCGATGATGTCGGTGGCGTTGGTGTATTCGCCGCGGCTCATGCCTTCCCAGAGGATGTGTTCCGGGCCGCTGCCGGCGTCGCGGTAGACGCGGGCGAAGAAGGTGGCGTCCCGGCGGTCCCAGCCGACGAGGACCACGTGGTCAGGAGAGGCGCTGTTCGGGGTGAGGTAGTGCTGGGTCATCGTCGGAGAGCCCTTCGAGCGGGTGGTGGCGAGCTGACGGGCTCCGTGGCCTGAGCACCCCGGGCGGGGGCCCGAAGGGCGCCGGGGGTTCCGCCCCGCCGAGAAGGCGGGGCGCCCGCGGCGGAGCAAGGGCGGCCCGCTCAGGCGGGGCGGGTTCATCGGCGCGCAGCCCCCGCCCGGGGTGCTGGTCTCGTGCGTCAGCTCGGCCGCCCGCCTCGTGGGGCGTCTCGGGCGCGGCGTGTCTCGCGCCTCGCCGCCGTGCCCCGGGCGCGGACCCGGGACACGGCGGGGCGGCTACCGGGTGCGGGCCTTCGCCTGCTTGCGGTGGCGGGCGAGGAGGATGCCGCTGGTCGTAGCGGCCAGCGCGAACAGGGTGCTCAGGATCGCGTCGGGCGCGTAGTACTTCAGCGTCGAGAGCGTGCCGCCGTAGGCTTTGCGGTCGACGACGGCCCAGATCTCGATCTTCAGGCCGTCGAGTTCGCCTTCGTAGGCAACGGTTCCCCGGCTCGCGGACTTCTTGGGGGCCAGGCCGAGAACGTTGGCCCACTGCAGGGCCGCCTGCCGGGCGGAGGCCGGCCGGTGGGCGGTGATCATGCCGGACAGGATCGGCAGCCGCGGGCCCGGGTTGCGGTAGTCGTATTCGGTGTGCCAGTACCAGCCTGCGGGCAGCGCGCCGGCCTGGTTGCCGAGGTGCTCGATGTGGGAAAGCAGAGCTGTGCCGGACTCGATGAACGAGTGGGTACTGGTGCGCAGGCTGTAGGACGACGCGGGCAGGTATGGGTCGCCGGGCTCGTACACGGTGCCTCCTGGGGCTGGGGTGTCAGCGGAACGCGGCTGTGCCCAGCACGGTGCGGTCGAGGTCCGTAGGACGGCGGGGGTTCTGCTCGGCCGGGCGGGTGGCCCGCAGCGGAGCGAGGACCGTCACCCCGCGCGGCCGGGCGGGTTCATCGCCGCCCCGCCTCGCCCGGGTCGTGCTGCCCTCGGGCGGTTCGCTGACGCCCTGGCCCGGCGGCGGGTGTCCGCGGCTGGCGTTCCGTCCCGATCTCGGTCAGCTACCTCGCGCCGGTGGCCGCTGGAGGCCTCGGCGGCGGCTCCGGAGCTTCCGCGTGGGAACTGGAGCACGGGGTGACTTCGGGACGGTCCGACACCGCGGCGGGAGTCGGCATGTACTCACCGGCCATCCCTGCCGGAGAGGTGAAGCGGTGTCCTCGGGTGCCCTACATGGCGACGGGTGCTCGGGTGCCACTTCGGCCGTGTAGCGCCGCCAGGCGCGGAACGGCCGCGCGGTGGTCGGTGCCGCCAGGCGCCGGCCACCGCAGGAAAACAGCAGCATCCGGGGTCCGGCGCCCCGGCGCCGGACCCCGGATTCCGTGACAGGTGTTGTTGGCGTAGCGCCGCCAGGCGCGAAGCACGCGTGGTCGGCGCCGCCAGGCGCCGGTCACGCCAGATGCGCAGCATCAGGGCGGAGGCGCCCCCGGCGCCGGAGCCCGATTCAGTGCCCGCCGTCAGGCGGGCCGGGTGGGCGGGCGGGCGCGGGGAGCCCGAGGGGGCGCGAGCCCCCTCGGATCGGGGGGGGCGGGGGGGTGGCGGGGGCCCCCCTGGTTGGGGGGCCCCGGGGGGGGGGACCCCCCCCGGGCCCCCGGGGGGGGGGGGGGGGGGGGGGGGGGGGGCCGGGGGGCGGCGGGGGGGGGCGCCCCCCCCCCCCGCCCCTCGGCGGGGCCGGCTCGATGCCGGTCCCGCCGATGTTTCGCGCCACGCGGGCGGGAAGCCCCGAGCTTCCCGCTCGCGTGGCGCGCGAGCTGTGTCAGGCGGCGACGTTCGCCCGGTCTGCTGCCGGGGCGGGGAGCTTCTGGGCGGCCTGCCAAATGACGGCCGAGACGTAGCGGGCGCTGTCGGAACCGTGCACGGTCATCCGGCGGACGCGCTGGCCGTTGAGAACGGCGGCGGTGGTCTTGGCGTGGGGTCGGGTGGGGATGAAATGCCCGGTCGGGAGGGTGACGCCGTGGCTGTGGGGATCGTCGGGCCGCGTGGTCCACGCGGCTTTGATGCCGTCGAGCATGAGGCAGATTCCGACGGTCTGGGCGAACGCCCATGCGGCGAAACGGTCCGCCGTTTTCGCGGCGTCGGCGTCGCCGTTCGCGCGGTGCTTGGCCGCGATGGCGGCAAGGGTGCGCGCTCCGCGCTCGCGGGCGTCCATGTACTTGATCAGTGCGGCGGTGTCCATGCTCGGGCTCCTGGCTGGGCGGGCGGGCGGCGGGCTGTCAGCGTTCGGGGCTGGCATCGCTTGGCGGGTAAAGGAAGTCGTGCATGCATTCGGGGCAGAACGTGACTTGTGAGCCGCTGGTCACTTCGGGGGCTTCGTCGTCTGCGTAGGTGTTGTAGGCGTCGACTAGGTCGGCTTCGGTGGGGTAACTGCGGTTGCACTCAAAGCAGTACTGAAACGCGTTCTCGTCGTAGGGGTCGCCGAACTCCGGATCGTCCGGGGCGTCGCCGTATGTTTCTTGGTCGTCGAACTCGGCGACGCTTTCGCCTTCGTCGTACTCGTCTTCTTCGTCGTAGGACTGGCTAGGGCGTGGCTGAGGGCTGGTCACGTTCGCTGTCTCCTGGCGGCGCTGACGGGGGGCGGCGGCCGGTGTTGGTCCGGCCGCCGGTGGCGTACGCCAGGGTCACCGGTTCATGATTTGGTGCACAAATTCCGCGCTGCTGAGTTCAGCATGGTTGCTGTGTTTGGTAATCAGGTTTTCGATGTGCTCCGCCTCGCTGGGGGTCGCAAGAGCAATCCGGACGTTTAATGTGCAATCGGCGCAAGTCGCGTTAACGGTGGTGTAACGCGTGGTGCTGGTGATGACCTTAACGGCGGTTTGATTCAGGAACGCGGACAGCTTAGTCATGGTGTCGGCCTTTCAGCGCTGGGAAAATGGAGGAGTGGGAACCGGCGGCCGGTGGTGGTCCGGCCGCCGGTGGCACATGTCAGGCGGGGAGGTGGGCGGCGAGGTATTCGCGTGCGGCGCGTACGGCCGACTTGAGGATCGGGAGCGCGCGGCTGTTGGCGCGGCCCTGCTCGCCGTAGTGCATCTGGGAGTAATCCTCGTCCCGCGACGTCCAGGCGCGGGCGGCGGCGGCGATTCCGCGCCCGGCAACCTTGCCGTTGCTCCAGTGCTGCATAGCGGCCTTCAGGCCGGTTTCTGCCTGGTACTCGGTGATGTCGGGATAGGCGAACGTGACGATTTCGACGGCGATGGCCAAGGCGGCGGCGCGGACGGCGGCGGTCTCGCACACGGGAGAGCAGTACTCGGCGGCCGGGTTGTCCGCGACCTTGCGCGCGATGTTGGCGTCACACTGGCCGCACCGGACGACGTCCCCGGTCTCGGGGTCCAGTCCGATGGTGGCGAGCCGCGCGGCGGTCTCCTCGTGCGTTTCCTCGGCGGCCTGCTCGGCGGGCTCGGGTGCGGTGACCGGCTGCGGGGTGGCGGCCTGCTCGGGGACGCTCACGCCGTCGGTGAAGCACTCCGCGCAGAGGCCGTTCCGCCGGACGCTGAGAGCTTTCTCCGTGCGGGAGAGTTCCAGGTTGCACTCGGGGTTCGTGCAGGTGATGACGGGACCGTCGGCTGCGGAGAGGTGGGCGTTCGCGGGGGCGGTCTTGACGGCTGCGGTCATGGTGGTGTTTTCCTTTGATTCTGTGGGGTATCTTCCGGAGTTTTGGCGGGCTCCGGGTGGGGTTTTCGTTTCCCCCTGACAACGAAAATATTACCCGATTCTGGCCGGTCACGGAAGGGTTATCACCCTTTTTTCTTCTTCTTTTTTTGTCACATTGTCGACCGAATCGCGCGGCTTTCCACGGATTCTTTCTGTCTACAAAGGGGGGTCTTTGTGCTTCATTCCCTCGGCCTGATGTCGTTAAGCCAGGGGTGTCAAGGGCGCTTTTCCCTTGACACCCCTGGTAGACATCAGGAAGGCCGAGGGAATGAAGCGCGAAGACCCACCGAACCGCAGCCTTCCATCCCCTCCATTCCCGAGGCCTGCCTGGGGGGTCCGGGGGGTGGCGAACGCCCCCCGGAAACAACAGCGTTTCCGGACCTTTCTTCAATTACTTTGCACGTCGGAAGCCATTCATTAAACAGCTACATTTGACGGCGACTTTAGTTATTTTCGGCTTTATGTTCGGGCGGTCAGTCGCCCTCGACAAAGAAGATGTATCCGCCGACGACGGTGAGGATGCCCAGCAGGCCTGCCAGCGCCCATGAGATCGGCTGGTCGAAGGCGGCGAAGATGACCTTGTAGACGACGGTGGCGGCGCCGGCGAGAAGCGCTTTGACAAGCACGAGCGGCACGAGGTGGGCCTCCTTGGCCGGTGGGTGGTGAGGGGTCTGGCCCGGCTGCGCGCGGCCCGGGAACGTCAGCAGCCAGGAACGAGGCCGCAGAAGATGAGGTGCAGGAGCGCACCGGTGTAGAGGTTGATCAGCGTCATCAGCCACAGGGCGGTGACCGCGAGGGCTCCGATGGCGAGAGCGGACCACCAGGGAATGGGCACGCTCTCCAGCCTGAGCAGGAGTCGCAGCAGGTAGGCCAGCGCGACGACGAGCGGGAGGCTGGCGAAGGCCAGGACGTGCAGGGGCATGGCTGTCTCCGGTGAGGGTGTGCGGTGACGGGGGGCGCGACCGGTGCGCGCCGGCCCGCGAGGGTGACTCAGTTGTGGAAGGCGGCGACAAGGGCGAACAGAAGCGCCAGGCGCCAGGTGATTCGGTGGCCGCACAAGGGAACGACGATGACCTTGATGATGAACGCCCAGATGAGGGCTGCCGCGATTTTGGCGAGGAACATGTGGACTCCGAGTGGAGCGCGAGGGCGATGTGGACGGCGGCCGTGCGGCGGGCCGGTTTCCGGCCCGCCGCTCGGGCGGCTCACCAGTCGGCGCCGACGAGGTCTTCGGCCAGGAGTTCGTAGTGGAGCCGGTCCTCGACGGCGGTGCGGTCGTCGAAGTGGCGCCAGGCCTCCTCGTCGGTCACCTCGATGACTCGACCACCGAGCAAGTCCTGGATCATGTCCGCCGCGGCGGCCTCGGCGGTGACGTCGGCGAAGAGGGTCGTGCTCATCGGGCCTCCTGGGCTGGGGTGTCTGTGGAACGCGGCTCTGCCCAGTGCGCCGTGGGAGGGGGCCGAAGGCCGGCGGGGGTTCTGGGTCGGCCATTCCGGTGTGATCGCCGGAGGCGACCCCGAAGGGGCTTGTCTCACCGGAATGGCTGGCCCAGGTTCATCGCCGCTTGCCCCTCCCACGGTGTACTGCCCTTGGGCGGTCCACTGGCACTCCAGCCTGCGCGCCCGCTGTGCCCGGCCCGGACCGTGACCAGCACCGTCGCGGTGACGCGGCACCAGAGCCCCGGCGTGCTCGTGCCGCGGAACCTGAGGGACCGCCGCCATGGCTGGCACGCGACAGCCGCGTGCACGTAGGGACGGCGGCATGGAGCAGGGCCACGGCGGCAACCGTCAGCCGAGTCGAGCAGCTGCCGGCTGTCGGAATCTCCCGCGACTGCGGGAGATTCCGATGCTCTGGCGAACCCCGACACCTGCAGCCCGGTCTGAGCGGCGCGGGCGGCCTGGTTGTCGGCCGTCAGGCCGCAGGCCGGGAGCCGGTTCGCAGCGTCGACAGCGCAGCGGGCCAGCTTTCTGGCTCCGCGGCCGCCCGGTACCTGCTGTAGACGGCGTCCACCGCGCTTCGCTCGGCGTAGATGGTGGCCAGTATGTCGGCGGCGCTGGATTCGGCGGCCTGCTGAAGGCGGGTCGCGTAGGTGCGCAGGGCCCGGCGCCACGCGGCTTCGAGGATCAGCGCCTTGTAGTGCTTGCCGGTCAGGGGAACCGGCGCGGCTTGGTAGAGGGTGATGAGCTCGTGGCCGAGCCAGGCGTGCTGCTGTTCTCCTCCGGCCCGGCCGGTGGTGACCGCGTGACCGAGGACGAGCCCGGGCGTCGGGTCACGGTCGCTGGCGACGACGTCGATGACGAGTTCGAGGATGAACGCGCTCATCGGGGTGGCCAGGTCGTCCGGGTCGATTCCGGCGAGCAGGGCGCAGGCCGCGCTCGCGGGGAGCTGCAGCAGGCAGCCGAGAAACTGGCGTTCCGGGTCGAGCAGTGCGGCATCGACTGCGGTGTCCCGTGGCCGCACGTCGCTCTGCGGCGGTGGCCCGCAGGCAGGTCCGGGCGGGCGTGGCGCAAGCGCGTCGTCGGTGGGCATGGTTCCTCCCCTGGTGTTGAGGTTAAGCGATGGTGTTGTCGCCGCGCATGAGGAATCCGCTGGTCACGACCCCTGCACGGGGTCAATGAGCAGGGCGGTGGAGTTGTCGGTGCCGCCGTGGCGCGGGCCAGCCAGCGCGATTCGATGCGCTGCGGTCTCGACGTTGTCGGTGGAGGTGACCAGCTGCGCCAGGACGTCGTGCGGGACGGGTTTGTGGACGCCGTCGCTGGTGAGCAACAACCGGGTCTCACGGTCGGGTGTGCTGGAGCGTCCGATGGTGTCGGCGGTGGCGGTGGCCACGCTGGAGGTGACGATGTGCTCCCACGACGGCAGGCGGTGGGCGTACCAGCCGGGGACGGAGTCGGGGTCGTCGTAGTTCTCCCGCAACCAGGCGCGGGTCTCTTCGGCCCGGGTGTGATCGGTGGTCAGCTGACGTAGATGGCCATCTCGGCTCTCGTACCCGCGGCAGTCGCCGACCCAGGCCAGTTCATAGCCTTCGTGCTGCTCATGAGCGACCGCGACGACCATGACGGTGTCGCCGTCGATGTCGTGGCGCAGGATTTCGTCGCGGGCCGTCAGCAGCGCGTCCGCGGGATCAAGGCGGTGGCCGAACGCGGCCCGCACGGCGGTGGTCGCGGCGACACGCGCGGCTTCAGCGGCGCCAGGACGATCGCCGATCCCGTCGGCAAGTGCCCACGCGGCGGTGTCTCCGAAGACGTCGTCGACGAACACCGCGGCGTAGTCGGCGTTGGTGCGGCGACCGCCGATGAGACTGGCCAGCCCTCGGTGGAAGACGGGCCACTCGGGCGGGCGGTTGAGATGCTGGCGCGCGAGGGCGCGGGCTTCGGCCCGGCCGCCGGGCGGGTCGGCGGTCTCCGACCAGCCGCAGAGTGAGCAGATCGCAATCGGATGGCCGTCGGGCCCCGAGCGATGGGTGGAGACCTTGTGCAAGACGCGGCCAGTGTGGTCGGCGCGGATGACGGATGTCATGACGGAACTCCTTGGTATGTAAAGAAAGGCGCACAGGAACTCGGTGCTGGCGAGCGCCATGGCTTTGTCGCCGGGCTCGCCAGCACCGGAGGCTGATCAGCTGGCCTGGCTGGTGATCAGCGCCTGCTCGAACTTGAGCCGGATCGGGTAGTGGGTCACGCCGTTCTCGACGTGGAACCGGCTGCTGTCCTCCAGGCGAAGCTGCTTGGTGGAGTTCTCGTCAAGTAGCACCCGACAACCGCCGGCGGCCTTGTCGACGGACTGCACGGTGCCGGTCAAGCCGACAAGGAACTTGGGCGAGACGTTGGTGATCATGACGACGTCGCCCGCGGCCAGGCTCTCGGCGAGGGTCTGGATGCGCTTCTTGCGACCGGTTTCGACCTCGGTGATCTGCTGTGCAGTGGCGTGGGAGACGAGAAACGTCACCAGGTCGTCGAAACCGTCAGGTGCGTCGAGGACGTCGAGCGCCGCGACGGGCATGCCGTCAAGTGGATGGCGGGTCGTGCCCTCGGGGATCCAGATCGACCGGCTCGCCTTCCCCGAGCTGAGCCGTGCGGTGGACTCCTCGTCCAGCAGCACGGTGGCGACCTTGCCGTTCTTGGCCTGAACGGTGCCGGTCAGGCCGCGCAGGTACGCCTGCTTGATGTTCTGGCGAACTTTCACCGTCGCACCGACGGTGACCCGTGCCGAGACCAGGGCGTTCTGCTGGTCGGCCAGCAGTTGACGGCGTAAATGGAGGACGTCGCTCAAGGCGTGGGCTTGGGACTGGGTCAGCTCCTCGCGGGTGAATTCCAAGGCTGATTCGAACTGCACGGCGTACCTCCGAGGTGTCGGGGTGGGACGCCATGGCCGGAGCACGCCTCGGAGCGCGGGGACCGGCCGGCTCCGGCAAGAGCTGCTCGCCCCGGCGGCAACTTCGCCGGAGCCGGGCGGTCCGGCGGGGCCGCGCGCTCCGCCGGACCGGGGTGAGACCGCGGAACGCGGCCGAGTGAAGCGAGGCTGGTCTCACCCGGTCGGCGTGGGCGGGCGGCATCGGCGCGTCAGCCCCCGCCCGGGCGTGCTGGCCTGCGAGCGGCCCCATCCCCGGGCAGCGCGGAGGGCAGAGAAAGGGTGTGGCCACGATTCCGAGCGCTCGACGCAAAAGCGGCGCACGGCGCCGTACGCACCGGACTGATTTAATCGATATCGACAGACTTCGCCGAAGCGTCGTGGTCGGGGCCCACGACCCCGGCAACCGGGCTGGCGACACCACACCCTCGGCAATCGGCTCTTGCGAGATCCCTCTGCACGGGGATGCAAGCAGCGGAACACACACGGAAAGTCCTTCATGGACCCCACTCCGTCAGAAGGACAGGGTGCTCCGGAGTTTTGCTGTTCCTCCGGCAGGACGTCAGACGGGGTCAATTTAGTCGATATCGACTAAATACGTCTCGTGAGTGAGCGAGAAGTAGTTGTCGGCGAAGGCCGCGAAAGCGTCGAGGTCCCCGCGGATCACATTGGAGACGTCGGTGATGTGCGCGCCGGTCTTGCTGTCGAACAGGTCGAGCAGCACGGTGATCCGCCGCGGGGAAAGCAGGGCGACGCCGGTGACACCGTGCAGGCTTCGCACCGCGAACTCGCGGCCCGTCTGCGACGGTGTGGACGGTCCAGGTGTCGATGGTGATGACGAACTCCTTCGTCCGATGTCGTGGCAACGGTGTCCTGGCTGGCGCTCAGGGAGTTGAGCGCCAGCCAGGACGCCGGGGCGTCAGCTGGCGAACAGGGCGACTTCGTCGCGGACAGGACGGTGCCGCGAATGGTCGGTGGCCAGCTTGCGAGCGGCGCGCAGTTCGCGGCTGCTGACGTTGGTGACCGTGCATTCGGCTGAGCAGTGCTTGCAGCGGAACGTGCCGGAGCGCCGGGTGAAGGTGCCGGTGATCGCGTCGTCGAGCGCGACCATGAATCGGGCGTAGAGCCCGAGCGCGACGTCCAGCAGGGAGTTCTTGATGCGGTGACGGCCCATTGGGTCGGGTCCTCTCGGTGCGGTGGTGAGCTGACGGGCCTGGGCTCATCAGGCCGTGGCGAGGTCCGTAGGACGGCGGGGGTTCTACTCGGCGGGGCGGGTGGCCCGCAGCGGAGCGAGGACCGTCACCCGCCCCGCCGGGCGGGTTCATCGCCGCGTTGCCTCGCCGCGGGTCTGGTGACCTTCGTGCGTCAGCTGGCCGGCCGAGCGGAAGGGCGTCGACCACGTGCCCGCACCGCTTGAGGTAGCGGGATTGCTTGTGATCTGGGTGTCCACTTTTTGTCAGGTTTGTGTCAGATAGTTGGCATAAACGCAGGTGGGGCCGCCCGTGTTGGAGCGGCCCCACCTGGTCGAGTGGATCAGGCGGCCAAGTCCGCTTGCAGGTCTGCTACCGATTCGGCAGTGCCGGGCTCCTCCCCCGCGGTCGGTTTGATGGCCGCGCCTTCGACGGCGTCGTCCTCGTCGTCGTTGCCGTCGGGGACCTCGTCATCCCCGTGCTCCTCCGCGGCGGTCTCGTCACCATCGTCGGCGATGCCCAATTCGACGGGGGTCGTCGTGGTGGACTGCGATGGCGTGAGGACCAGCTCCTCCACCGGGGACAGCGCGTAGCCCCAGTTCTTGAGCTGCGTGAAATACGAGCGCTGGGCGGGCGAGGGCTTCTCCCAGGTGTTGCGTCGGTCGGTGCCCTCCTCGAGCGCGGCCAGCAGCATGACCAGGTTCAGCACGGTGGCTCGCGAGGGAGTCGCCTTCGTGGCGGCGTCCGCGATGGGGTGCGCGAGGCGCCGGTCATAGCGGCTGCGGCCGGCCTTCTTGTCGAGTCCCAGCAGTTCGACAGCCAGGGCGTGATCGGACTCCATTGCCTTGCGAAGGTCGTGGCTGCCCTCGGCGATCGTCTGCGCGATCCACGTCGTGGCGTCCTTCGGTGCGCTCTTGCGGCCGGCGAAGTTCTTGAGGAAGGTCTTGCGGACCTTCTCCGCCGAGTCCCAGTCCTTGCCGTTCTGGATGACGCGGCGCCGGTTTGCCTTCTCCTCTTCGGTCATCGGTCCGGTGGCCCGGCCGGTGCCGGCGGAGTAGGTCGCGGTCACCTTCCCTTGTCCGGCGTGGATTTCGGCGTGGCCGTGCTCGGTGAAGCTGGTGCAGACGTAGACGATCTCGACTCGGTCGGCCTCCGGCCGGTGGGACCGGTAGTCCAGGAACGCCGCGTGTCCGGGGCACTTCGTGTGGCGCTTGGCGGTGAGCTTGGTTCCGGGCTTGGTCTGCGGGGTGGCGCGCAGGTCGGTCAGCTTGCGGGTCTTGCCGCCGTAGAGGGTGTCCGGGCGGGCAATGACGGTGACGCCGTCGGCCTGCAGCTTGTCGGTCGTTTCCTGGCGCAGCCTGCGCTCCTCGCGCCGGTCGCGAAGCCGCTGCGCCTGGTGGCTGAACTGCTCGGGCTGAGTGCGCGCGCATTCGGTCAGCGTTGCCTCGGCCGCTTCGTCGCCCTGGAATTCCGCGACGACTGCGGCCTGGGTGAGGTCGAGGGTGCCGTCGTTGAGGGCCTTGCGAGCCGTGTCGCTTGTGGCCACCTGGATGGTGGTCTCGACCTCCTTGACGGGGATCGAGCATTCCCGGGCGATGGCCCGGGCGTCCAAGCCCAGGTCCAGCAGTTGCTGGGCGGCTTGCACCTGGTCGGCGCCGCAGATGTCGGCGCGGTGGCGGTTCACCACGACCTGGTCGACGATCCTGCGGCGTTCCTGTGCCTTCTCGTCGAGCGACGGTCGAGGCTCGACGATGACGCGGACGCGTTCGCGCTGCGTCCGGATCGCTGCGAGCGTACGACGCTGGCCGTCGTGGACCACCAGCTTCCCGGTGTCGTCGCGGTAGGCCCGGATCGGCTCGCGAACGCCGTGGCGGGCGATGCTGCGCACGAAGTCCTTGTCCAGCACGACGTTGCGGCGGGTGTTCGCGCCGATGAACAGCTGGTCGGGTGCGACTTCGAGGAGCTCGACGTCGTCGGTCGACCGCTCGTGGGGGAAATCGCCGGATTCGAGACCGGACGTCTCGGTCGTCGTCGAGATCTCGACGGCGACCTGGCGGTCTGGCTGTGCCTCGGCCAGAAGCGTCGTGGTGAGGTCGAGGTTGACCTCGGTCGGAATTTCGATGGTGGTCACTGGTGTTCTCCGTTTCGTGGGGTGGACCGGCGTTTTGGCGGGCGCCGGAATTCATGAAATGTGTCGCGGATTTGGTGGATCCACTGTGTCGCGCTCTGCGCGGGACGCACTCGGGAAAGCACGATCGCGTGTCCGGCCGAGGAGACAGGAAGCCGTGTCCAAGCGAGATTTGCCTCCTCGGCCGGACACGCGATCGTGCTAGAGTGCGCTTCCCGCACTGGAGCGACATTCGGTTCCCAAATGCGTCGCGCGGATTGCTACCGTGAAGTAACTGGCGAATGTGTTCGGAGATTTCTCACTGGTGGGCTTCAGTAGCGAATGTGGAAATGTCGTGCTACTTGCAGTATCCAGGCGTGCCTTATGTTCGGCGTTGTTTCGGGATGCGGTAAGGCAGGCCGGCTGGGTCGGCCTGCCTTACCGCGTCAGCTCTCACGGTGGTCGTGGATCTGCACTGCGGCGTCGAATCCGACCAGTGCGTGGTATTGCTCGTCGGCGCGGTAGGCGAAGTTGCCGCCGAAGATCCAGCCTGTCAGGTCTGGCATGCCGTCGACCAGGATGGAAGCCGGCACGATGATCGTGCGGTGGGGCTCGCGAACGAGCCACACCGCGGGTGCTTCGGGACTGGGCAGGTACATCTGCGCTGCCTGTGGCAGGGGCCGCAGGGTCAGGCGTGCTCCGGTGGTGACCAGGCCGTTGACTGTGAGCAGGTGGTGGCGCTCGGATGTGCCGGTGCGGTCGGAGGCGGTGAGACCGTCGCGGTAGACGGTTACATAGACGCCGGCCTGCTCGTGTCGATAGGTGCAGAACGTGTCGGGGTCGCGGGTGCTGGACATCGTCATCGGTGGGTTTCCTTCCTTGTGGGGTGTTCGGCGTTTTGGCGGGCGCCGGCAGGAGTGCGATTGAGTGGTGCCGTCCGCTTGGCCGGTCTTCGGCGGTGGTGCGTGCGGATGCCGCACCGGCTGCGGGCCACCGGGTGCCGGGGCCGAGGTTCGGCGGAGCCGACCGCGGCAGCGGTTGCCTTGCCCTGGCGCCCGGTGGCGTGCTCGGCTTGGCATCCGAAGCAGCCGGGCGGCACGAAGGGGCAGGAGGAGAGCGGAAGGGTGCGTTGATGCGGGACCGCGTCGTTTCAGCTGGAGCGGATCCGCTCCAGCCAGAATCCCGGCGAGTGTCGGTCGTCGTGTACTCGGCCTGCACGCCATCCGGTCAGCCGGGCAAGCTGGTCCCAGGCCCATCGTTGGTGTGGGCTGTTCCATCCCAGGTCAGGGTCGGTCACGATGTAGGGGATATCGACGGTTTGGGTGGCCAGCCACGAGCCGGTGGTGTGGCGTTGGATCCGGACTAGAACGCGGTCGTGCGTAGTGTCGAGAGTGGACGGTTCGGCGGTCAACACCGGGCAGCTGCGGCAGTCTGGGTAGCGTCCGGGGTTGTCGCGGACGCAGCGGCCGTGGTTGCCGAACCTGGCCAGCTCGGTCGTGCGTAGCGTCTCGTGCAGGGTGGCGAAGGTGCGGGGGCGCAGAGCGCACTGCGCGGGGATCGTGCTGTAGTAGGCGCCGAGGCTGAGACGATTCCAGCCTTGTCCGTCCGGTCCTCGTGGATCGAGCTTCGGTGCCGGTAGGTAGATGGGCACGACAGTCCTTTCTGCCAGTGGCGGGCCAGCGGGGTCGCGTAGCCGGCCGCGGCCGGGATGGGTCGGCTACGCGACTGCTTGGTATGGACGGGAAAACGCAGGGTCAGGTCCGCGCCTGACGGTTGCCGGGGAAGTTCTCCGGGATCGGCATCTCGCCGGCGGCTACCGGGCACGGCGTGAAGCCGTCGCGGTGGACGACCAGCAGCGCCCGGGGATGGGACTCGAGGTGAGCGGCAATACGTCCACATCGGACACACGGTCCGAATGTCGGGATCCTGGTGATGGCGGGCTTGTTCACGACAGTTGTCCTCCTCGGATCGGCGGGCGAGGCGCCTTGATCGCCGTGATGGCGGAAGGGCACGTGGGACCCCGGCGGCGCCTGGGGTCCCACGTGCGATGTGGTCAGTCGAGGAGATCGGCGGCAGCGGGCAGGGCACGCTGGCCGGCGGTGAGCGCGGGGAGGTCCTCGTCGGGCTGATCCGCGCGGGTCGCGGTGACGCGGATCGGAGCGGGGTTGTCCTCGCCGACGACCGATTCATCGGTGTAGACGATCGTGCCGTTCTGCACGGAGACGACGTTGTCGCGTACGACCAGGCGCCAGCGGTCGTCAGGTGCTTCGCCGTCGGCGTCGATCTCGCCGTTGCAGATGTGGTCGAAGGTGAAGTGCTTGAACTCCTCGGGATAGGTCCACCCGGACGCGGGCAGCCGCATGAGGGCCGTGTTGCCCTGCAGGGTTCGCATCTCCCGCTGCACCGTGGCTCCGGGCTTGAGGAAGGTGTCGATCAGGTACTTCATCCACTCCGGCGAGTCGTAGAACTTCTCCGCGCCGTTCCATTCGATGGCACCGCCGTCGTCGGTGGGCATCCAGTGGCACCACAGGCCGGGCTGGCCGTGCGGCGGCATGTTGAAGTCGCGCACGTCCTCGTTGCTGCCTCGGGCGAAGTCGTTGCCGGGTTCGGCGTGGTAGGGGCCTTTGCGGCGGTCCATCCGCCGGGAGTCGGCGAAGCTGTTCAGGTAGGCGATTTCGTGCTCGTTGAGCGGCGGAGTGATGGTGACCTCGCCGGTGAAGTAGGTGGTGTAGCCCATGCAGGCGGCCTTTCGTGCTGGCCACCAGGGACGTCGTCCTGGTGGCGGCTGGCGCCCCGCGGGATCCGGGGTGCCAGCCGCGTAGGCCGGCGTGCGGGTAACAGCGGCAAGGCCGCGCGCTCGGCCGACCGGGGTGGGATCGCGCGCAGCGCGACCGAGCGGAGCGAGGCTGGTCTCCCCCGGTCGGCTGGGCTGGCGGGGTCCTTGCGCGCGCCCGCACGTCGGCCAGCGTGCGCAGCCCCGCCCCCGGGGCCGCCGACCCCAGCGACGCGGTCGCCAGGTGGCGGCGGGCCGGGGCTTGCTGCCGGGCGCTCAGGGCAGGCGCGGGGTGTGCTGCACGGGGATGCCGAGTTGTGTGGCGAACTCTGCGAACTGGTCCACGCTCGCCGGCTCCAGGGATGACAGCCGTTGCAGACCACCGGTGAGCGGGGTCTCTGGGCTTCCGCCTTGCCGGACTGCGCGGGCCGGCGGGGTGGGAGTCGGGTCGATGTCCGCGGTGAGGAACAGGTGCGCCGCGATCGGCGGCGCGAGGTCGAACCGCACGATCGGGGTGATCGGCGGGATCACCAGGTCGGCGCTGTCCAGGGCCGCGGCCAGCGAAGGCGGGGTCTGGTCCGGGGACAGCATCCCGAAGGGGTTGCGCCCGGGTGTTGGGTCCGCCCACGCGACGACGTCGCCGTCGGGCAGGACGGCGAGCAGGCGCAGCACCGGCCGCTCCTGCACCGCGGTGCCCGCTGGATTCTCTTCAGCGTCGGTGTGCCGTGCCGAGGCGAACAGCGTCTCGAACTTGTAGGTGATCGCCCCGTGCTGGGTGGAGACGAGGTTGTCGCGTACGACGAGGCGCCATCGGTCGCTCGAGTCCTCGCCTTGGGCATCGATTTCGCCGTTGCAGACGTGGTCGAAGGTGAACTGCTCCAGTTCCTCGGGGTAGGCCCAGCTGGGGATTCGGTGGGCCAGGTCGTGCTGTGCGGTGGCCCCGGGTTTGAGGAAGGTGTCGATCAGGTACGCCATCCAGATGGTCGAGTCGTAGAACTTCTCCTGCTGGTCGTATTCCAGTTCGGTGCCGTCGTCGCTGGGAATCCACTGGCACGCCGAACTGGGGGCGTCCTGGGCGGGAGAGATGCCTGCCGGCGAAGCCTGGTCTGCGTCGGCACCGTCGTCGCGGGGCGCGACGGAGTACGGGCCGGTCGTGGTGGCCTCGGGATCGCATTCGGCGAACTGCCGGAGGTAGTTGATCTCGTGCTCGTTGAGTGGCGGGGTGATGGAGATCGAGCCCCAGAAGTCGGTGTTGTAGCCCATGACCAGTGCCTTTCCTGGCGGCCACTGCGGAGGTGGCTGGTGGCGCTCCCAGAGCCGGGAGCGCCGCCGGCCGGGCCGGCGATCGGCGAGGCGCACGCCGCGTCCGTGCTCGCCCGACCGGCGTGATCGGGCCCGGGCAGGGTCATCGGGCTGGCGGGCGAGGTCGGGGCCGGATCACCCGTGTCGGCGCGGGCTGTCGGGTCGCGGTCGTGGTGGCCGCCGCGTCGGCCAGCCTGGTGAGCGCGCCCGGCTCGATGGCGCCGCGGCGGGTGTTCTGGCGGATGGCGGTCGCCGAGAGGCTGCTCCTACGCTGGACGCTTCGCTGGAAGGAGCGCTGTTACCTCATGACCTCTCCCTCGGAGCCACGCACGCCCTCGGTCAGCGCGCTGGTACGCGCGCTTGCCCAGTTGGGGGTGCCGCACGCACTCGACGAGGCCACCCTCAGCGCTCTTCCCCCGGCGCGGCGCAAGACGGTGCTGCTGGCGCACATCGCGGCGGGGGCGACCTATCTCGAGCGCCGTCACAACTGGCTCGATGACCGTGGCTTGAGCGGTGACGAGTACCGCGAGATCAACCGGAAGGCGGTCGACGCGGTCACCTCCGGCCGAGCCGATCAGCACCACGTCCGCAAGGTCATCGTTGCCAATGATCTGCTGCACCTGGCCGGAGACGTCGCCGCGCTCGCTGCCGCGGACAGGCTGCGGGTCGAGGCGGAGCAGGGGCTCGATCGCATCGACGTGTCGCCGATCGGGGTGCTGATGCCGGCGTTGCTGGCATGCGCGGCGATCCTGCAGGACTGGCAGCGTGCTCTGGCCGACGAACGCGAGTTCAACATGCCCGCGGCGGTGGGCGAGCACCTCGAGGCCGCGCTCAGCGCGTTCGACGAGCTGTGACATCGGCGTCCGGCCCCGATCCCGTGGTGGATCGGGGCCGGACGCCGCAGCTGCGGTCAGAACTGCAGGTGCTGGTCACCGGCGGGCACCGCGGCGTCGCGCGGACGGGCGTGCGGGTCGTGGTCGAGGTGTTCGGGGACGAGCGGGTCCTTCTCGCCGTACAGTTCCAGCGCGGTCGCGAGGTTTTCGGTGCGGCAGCGGTGCTTGGCGCGCTTCATCGCGAGGTCGGCGGCGTGCATGAGCCGGTCCAGTCGGCGGCTGGCAGCGTGGGCGGCCGCGGTCGGCGATTCCCGACCGACGATGTCCACCGGGCGGGCGAGGCCGAAGGCCGCTCCGCAAGTTCTGCCTGCGACCTCCACCTGGCAGGCGTCCACGGCTGACTGCACGGTCGCGGGCCAGGACGCGGGAAGGTCGAGCAGGGCGACGAACTCGTCGCCGCCGACCCTGCCGAGCAGCGCCTGCTCGCCCAGCTGCGCGCGGAGCCGATCGGCGATCTCGCGCAGCAGGCGGTCTCCGGCGCGGTGGCTGATCGTGTCGTTGACCCGCTTGAGCTTGTTGACGTCGACGAACAGCACCGCCGGGTGCGCGAGGTGCGGCAGCATCTGCGACGCGGTCGTGGTCCACGACTCGCGGAGGAGCAGGCCGGTCACGGTGTCGTAGCGCAGCCGGTTGTTTTCGGAGGTCAGCCGATGGTTGTCCTGGCTCAGCTGGTGCACCTGGAGCCGGGACAGTGCCCGTGCGCGGCGGTCCCGCAGGATCACGACGACGAGTGCGGCTGTGGCCAGCACTGCCAGCAGGTGGAAGAGAAGCATGATGGGCCCCTTGTGGAGACGCGCCCGGCCTCGGGCGCGGTCAGCCGCCGAGGGCGCCTCGGTGGCTGCACGGCGAAGGCGGGACCGGTGGCGTGAGCGCCTGCGGTCCCGCGCGGACGCGCTGCCGTTCAGCAGCCTGCCCCGGCGGGGTCAAGAACCCGATAGCCAAGGGGCCTGGTGCAGGTGAATGGACCCTTGACGCCGCCGGGGCGGGCTGCTCGGATTCCGCGTCCGGACGTGGGCCAGGGAGGTGGATTCGCCGGGTCCGTGAGCATCGGCGCAGGTCTGGCGCGATACTGGCTGCGCGAGCGCAGGAGAAGATGCTGGAGGGGCGGAGATGACGAGCACGGAGCGCCGGAGCCGGATCGAGCAGATGTACGGGCCGGGCTGCATGATCGAGTGCATCTCGCCGTCGGTGGCCACCGAGCGGGCTGAGGAACTGACCCGGGCCTCGACAGCCGGTGACCTCGGCTCGAGTAACGGGTACTTCGCGGGGATGGCCACCGAGCTGTTGTCCCGGTACCTGCTGGCGGCGGCGATTCTGGGTGAGGATTCCGCGACGATCCTGAGCTGGGCGAGGTCCCGTGGCGCCCAGCCGTGGACAGCGCTGGCCGAACGCGACGACATCGTGCCGGAGGGCTGGTTGAGCACGCGCGAAACGATCGACTCGCTTCCGGCCGCCACCCAGGCGGCCTGTTTCGCGACGGTGCTGTCCGCACTGCGCCTGCCCGCGGACGGATAGATGGTCGTCGTGCCGGACGGCGAGCTGGCCCGCCGTCCGGCACGCAGGACTCAGACGTGGCAGTCGAGTGCCACCAAGGACATGTCGCCGGGCAACGCGTCGAGGTAGGCGTTGGCCTCGGCAAGGTAGGTGTCGAAGCTCTCGGGCGTCTCGTCACCGGGTCCCGATGTCGACGCCGGTGCGAGCCACCGGCCGTCGTGGGTCAGCGTCGCCCACCCGGGAATGGCGCCGTCGCGGCACTGCTGGATGTAGGTGTCGCGGTCGAGATCGCCGATGATGTCCTCCGGCCACAGCCCGACCAGCAGCTGCCCCTGGTACGGCCGGTGGGAGTGGATCGCGGCGACCCGCGGCTGGGCGCGGTACTCCCGGTGCGCCTGGGCGGGGGTGTATTCGGGGCGGTTCAGGAACTCGTCCAACGTTCGGTGCGGCGGGGTGCCGGCGATGACGGTGTTGTACTCGTCCCAGTCCGGTCCCGCTTCCTCGGCGAGCTCGGCTCGCTTGCGTTCGAAGTCCAGCGCGCGGACGCGGCCACCGTCGCTATAGGTCGGGTCGCGGTGGTAGCCGATAGCTCCCCTGATCACGTCCGCGGCCGCGGCACCTGCGCGCAGCGGCAGGTAGGACCCGAATTCGTAGCCGCCGATCCGGAAGCGATCCAGCTTGCCAACCGGGTTTTCCCATCGCTCTACGCCATCTTCGACGATGCGCTCGATCGGCGTGATCTTGTTGTAGGGCGCCAGCGCCGAGGCGATGGCCGCGTGCAGCGGTTCGTCGGTGAGTTCGACGTCCGCCGGTAGTGCGAGCAGGACGTGGTAGTGCGTCATGGAGGGTGATCACCTTCGTCAAGTCGCCGGCTGGCGGCGGAGCGGATCCCCTGGTCCGGGGCTGCCGCTCCCCCGGGCCGCCGAGGCCGGACCGGCCGGGGCGCCGCGCCAGCGGTGCATCGGGCGCAGCCGGCACGGTGGTCCAGAGTGGACAGCCCCGGACCACCGCTCCCGGCGCAGGCTCCGCGGATGGGCTGGAACCTTCACCAAATTCGCCTGGAACTGTCTGCCGCCGGGCTGTCGAACTTGCATCCGACCCGAGCGCTCGCCGTCGGCGGCGAGGACGTATCTGCGGGGGTTTGGAGCGACCTGATCAGCGGGGCTGTCCCGACGTTTCGAGGCAGCCCCACCAGCGGTGCTGGCTCAGGTGTGGCAGTCCACCAGGATCAGGATCATGTTGTCGGCCAAGGAATCGAGGTAGGTGTTGACCTCGATGAGGTGCGCGGCGTGGCGGGCGCGGTCGTCGCTGCTGGGAACCCAGGGCATGTCAGCGGAAAGCCACCGGCCGTCGTGGGTGAGCGTGGCATACCCGGGGATCGCCTGATCGCGGCACTGCTGGATGTAGGTATCGCGGTCGAGATCGCCGAATTCGCGCTCGGGCGGGTTCATGCCCCTGCCCCGGTAGGCCTCGTGCGCGCGCAGCGCGGCGATCCGCGGCTGGGCTTGGTAGTCCCGCTTGGCCTGGTCGAACGAATAAGCCAGGGACGTGTTCCACGCGGCCCTCGCGCGGTCCATTTCCTCGTCCAGCAGTGCGGAGTATCGGTCGGCGGTGTCGTCGGGCGCGGCGTTGTCTCCCAGTCCGGCGTTGGCGCGCGCCTTGGCTTTGGCCTCGGTGTAGAACTCGTGCCACGGCCGCGACGCGGCTTGTTCGGCCTCCTTCGCCCGCGTGGAGAACGTCTCCCACGCCTGGTGCTGGGGTGTCCCGGCGATCACCGCGGCGTAGTCGTTCCAGTCGGCCAGAGCTTTCTTCGCTTGCGCGGCGCGCTTGCGCTCGAGGTCCAGGGCGCGGATCCGGCCGCCGTCACAGAAGGTCGGGTCCAGGATGGCGTGCGTGTTGCCCCAGCTGCGCGAGCCGAAGATGAGGTCGGCGGGGTCGGCGGGGTCGGCGCCGGCGCGGATGGGCAGGTGGTGGCTCCAGCGGCCGCCGATGAGGTACCAGTCCCAGCGTCCCGCTGGATTGGTCCAGTAGGTGCGGCCGAGCGGGTCGGTGGCCTGCTCGACTTCCTTCTCCTTGTTGAACGGCTCCAGAGCACCAGCCAGGTTCTTCTCGACCTCGTCAAGCTGGGTCTCGCCGGGCAGCGCGACGGTCACGGTGTAGTGGTGCATGGCAGGTGATCGGCCCTTCGTGTGGCTCGCCGAGTGAATGCGAGCGAGGCAGGTCCCGGGATCGGGGCGCCGCTCGACAGGACTACCGGCCCCGGACCGGCCGGGGTGCCGCGCTCGGCCGACCGGGGCGGGATCGCCGAAGGCGACCGAGCGCCAGCGAGGCCCGTCTCCCCCGGTCGGCCGGGCTGGCGGGGCTTCGGGCGCAGCCGGGGCGGTGGTCCAGCGTGCGCAGCCCCGTCCGGCGGCCAGCGCGGCAGCCGACGCCCTCGTCTGGTGGGTGCTCGGTCAGCAAACCCGGCAGGGCAGGCGCCGAGGCCGTGATGCGGTATGTCACGGACACCCTCCCCAGCAGCTGTGAGCGCGGCTGCCGGGGAGGGTGTCCCGTGGACCGTGGACGACTTTTCAGGTGTGGCAGTCGACGAGGACAAGGATGGTGTTGTCGTCGAGTGCGTCCAGATAAGCGTTGGCCAGTGCGACGAACGCGTCGTAGGCCGGGCCGGATCGCTCGGTGACGAATCGGACGCCTCCGGGCGAGAGCCATACGCCCTCGTGGGTCAGTACGGCGCCGGTGGGGATGGCGGTGTCGCGTGCCCGCTGAGCGAGCGCGACCCAGCTGTGGTCGGCGGCTGAGGCTTTGGCCGAGGGGGTCCTGAGGTGGCGTGCGGCGTTGACGCGCTTGCGCTCGAGGTCGAGGGCGCGAATGCGGCCGCCGTCGCACACGGCATCGTGCGTGTCGGCGCCGTCTGCGAGGCGGGGGTGGATCAGGTCGGCGCGCTCGGCGCCGGCGCGGACGGGGAAGAACCCGCTGAAGCGGTCACCGATGGCGTATCGATCCCAGGTGAGGGGCTGGTCATCGGGTAGGTCGGCGATGTCCTCGCGGTTCTCGTCAAACGGGGCCATGACGTCGGCGAGGACGTTGTCGAGGTCGGTCAGGTCGGTGCCGGCGGGAAGCACGACGATCAGGGGGTAGCGCATGGATTTCGCCTTCGATCGGTGGCCGCGGTGTCGGTGCGGCCGGATGGGCGCCCTCGGGCGAGAGCGCCCATCGCCCCGGCCGCCGCCGCCGTCTCCGCCGGTCGGGTTCGTGCCGGCGCGGCGACCCTGGTGGGGGCGGCGGCGGTGGTCGAGACTGGGCGCGCCGAGCCGCGCGGCGACCTATCGCTGGCGCGGCTCGGCGACACGGGGTGCTCAGTCGTCGGCGAAGTTCCAGGTCCAGGCTCGTGCGCCGATCCCGTACCGGCCGCCGCGATCGGGCGTGATGCGCTCGGGCGTGTAGCCGGGCTCGGCTTCTGCTTCCGCTTCGATGAGCACGACGGTGTCCCCGTCCCAGTGGGCTCGTGCCGCGTCGCGGTTCTTGGCGTGGGTGGCGTTGATCCAGTCGACGACCAGTTTGGCGACGTCGCGGCGGAAAAACGGGATGGCGGCGCCGTTCCAGGTTCCGTTGGCGACGACCGCGGGGAACAGCGGGGTGCCGACGATGTCGTACATGGTGACCAGCGTTTCGCCTTCGAGGGGTCGAAGGACACGTCGCCGGCGGGCGCCACCGGAGTACAGCTGCTGGTGGCGACGGCGTGCTGCGGCAGCGTCTTTCTTGTTGTTCGGCACGGAAACTCCTGGATGTGGAAGGGAAACGCCCGTCGCGGCTGCGCGGAAGCGCTGGCGCGACGGGCGTGGGCGTGGGCTCAGAACGGGAGGCCGGCGGTGTCGATCGCGACGGGCGGGTCGCCGATGACGGTGTGAGTGGCAAGGTCGGCGGCGACGGCGTCGTCCGCGGTGAGACCAAGGGCCGTCCAGGCTTCGGGCTGGATCTCGTAGCGGCGGTGCCCCAGGCGGGCTTCCGCGTGGCCGAGCACCGGGTGCTCGGGGCCGATCTCGTGCAGCTGCAGCAGGTCCGCGATGGCGAGCAGGCGCAGTTCGGCCGGGTTGTGCATCCAGTAGTCGGCGAGCAGCAGCAGGGTCTCCGACAGGACGCCGCTGGCGAGTGCTGGGAGTCCGTCTTGCTCGTCTGCGCTGGTCAGCACGACGACCTCGAACTGGTCGTGCGCGAAAGGGCGAGCCCAGGCCGCAGGCAGGATTTCGACGTAGCCGGGGCCGGGTGACCACGTCGTCGAGTCGTGGGTGGGTGCGAAGGTCGGTGCGGGCATCGTGATCGTCACGCGGGGCGCTCCTTGGTGCGGTGGTCGGCTGCACCGGCCCGGCGGGGTCGCTTTCCGGCGTGGCCGGGAATTCCCTGGTCGGGCTGGTGCGTGAACGACCTCCGGTCAGCGGGCCGCGACGGGCGGTGGCTGGGGTCTCCGCGCCAGCGGCGCGCAGCGCCCTAGCCACCGCCCGTGGTGGTCTGCTGCGCTCTGCGTGTTCATGCAGCCGCGCCGGGCAGTGACGACCGACGCGGGAGTGCCGGCTAGCGGCGGAGTTTGCCCTTCGCCACCGCCCTGGCCATGCGTGCTCCGGCGACTCGGCCCTGGCGCACCACGCCGCCGGTGCCTCGGCGGCGTGCGGGCTTGATGAAGTCGCGGACGGGTGGCATCGGCTGGTCGGCGAGGTCGGTGTGCTCGGGCCCGGGGTCCTCGGCGGGGTGTGGCGCGGCAGTGGAGGTCTTCGGGGCCATGGGTTTGCGTGCGCGGGCAGGTGTGCGCGGCGAGGTGCGGGCCGCGCGCTGTCGCTGGCGCCCCGCGTTACTGCGGCGCTCGTTCCACGTGTCGAACTCGGCCGGCCACCGGTTCCAGGCCCAGCCCGCGATGACGGAGTCGCCGTTGACGGTCGGTACCTCGATGTCCGGTGTCGGGAACGGGGCGGCGCTGTCCGGTCCCCAGCGCTTGCGCATCATGGTGACCGCGCTGCGGTTGATGCCCCACCAGTGCGCGATGTGCGCCTGCGTGAAGCACTGCATCGGCTCGTCGGCGCTCGACGGAGTATCCACAGTGGACATATCTTGATCTGAAGACATGGCAATCTCCCTGCGTATAGGAATATTCGTGCTGGAAGAAGCGGGGTGCTCGCCTCCACCCGAAGGAAGCGAGCACCCCGCGATCTCAGTTCTCCCCGGCGGTTTCCTGACGGTTCTCGGTGGCCTTGACGGCGTCGCTGATGCGCGTGAGCAGCTGCTCGTTGACCGGCTCGGCACGCCGCACGACCCACCACAGGTCCCGCAGTTCGTCCACGCCGCCCTCGGCGGCGTCGCTCAGTGCCTGTTCCCAGTCGATCGGCTCGGCATTGAGGGCCTCGTCCTCTGCCCCGGGCTCCTCGGATCCGTCGGTCTCGGCTGGCGAGGTGACCACTACCCGGTCGCGATCGGCCTCGGCCGGTTCAGGCGCGGCCGGCTCTTGGAGCGCCCCGGTGCGGGCCCGTTCCATCGCCTCGTCGATGGTCGGGGCGTCGGCGAAGTGGTAGCCGGCTCCGTCGGCGACGTCGAGCAGCTGTCCGGTCGGGCGGCCTTCCTGGTCGACTTCGGCGCCGAGCTCTTCGGGGGTGTAGAGCAGGCCGAACAGCGCGTCTTGGCAGGCGTCGCGTGCCACCTCGGTGATCGCGCGGGCCTTGAGCAGTGCGGGGGTGTAGCGCTCCCATGGCAGCGCCCGGTCGTATTTCTTGTCGCGCGCGTAGGGACGGTTGTTGACCAGCCGCACCAGCTGTGACTCCAGCGCGCGGGCGAACGGCCAGTCCGCGCGGAAGGTGAACTCCGGGTCGTCCTTGCGGATGATCTCGGCGAACGCCGGCTCCTTCCAGGACGTGCCGCCGCGGATGCGCAGCTTGTGCCCGGCACGGCGGACCAGCATTCCGATGAGCGCTGCCGAGGCGCTGGGCCGGCCCTCGATGACGAACACGCCGGTCATCGCCGCCATGGCGGGGATGTTGAGCATCCGGCCGAATTCGATCGCCCACAGGATGTTCGCGGGCTGGCGCCGGTAGTGCGCGGGCAGCAGGATCGACTTCGACAGACGCTCGGCGTAGCTTTCCGCGGTGTCGAGCGCATCGGAGGTCGGGGTGAGTGCGCGCTGCGGCGCGGGCACCAATTCTCCTTGGCGCGCTTGGTGTGTGGCCTTGAGATGCTCTCGAAGGCGTGCGGTATCCACGTGGCTTCTCCTTGGGTGAACGACCGGCCGGTGACTCCGGCCGGGGAATCAGGGCGGGTCAGGCGAAGGACTGCTTGGGCAGGAAGACCCGGCGGCGGAAGCGGAGGTCGGCAGGCCGGTCGGCCACGACGGCGCGCCAGTCGACGTACTCCCGGGTTCGCGTGTAGGCGGCGACGACCTCGGGTGTGTGGGCTTCGCGCCAGGCGTCTTCGTCGAACTTGCCGGTGTGGCGCCAGGTCGCGGCGAGCGCGCCGTGGACAGTGAGGACTTCGGCGTCGCCGGTGATGGCAAACAGTTCGGTGGTGACCGCGTCGAGTTCGGCTTCCAGGTCCTTGATCTGGGCTTTGATCCGCTGCTGCCGGCGCAGCGCGACCGCCGCGGCGTCACCTCCGTCGCGGGCGGGAAGTTCCGCGACCGGGTGCAGGCGCCGCAGAATCGGGCCCGCGCCGATGTCGAGTGGAGGTGCGACCTGGGCGAGCACGTGGTGGTGCCAGAAGTCGCTGCCCAGCGTGACCAGCAGGTCGATGAGTTCCTCGTCGCGCTCGACGCGCCGGTAAACGAACTTGCGGGTGTCGAGGAACAGGCAGGCAACCCAGGCGTGGCTTCGGCCGGAGACTTTGAGCTGCCACTGGACCTGCAGCAGGTAGTGGTCGGGCACCGAGTCGTTGCCGTACTCGTCGCTCCAGCCGTCGGCGAGGTCGCTGGTGGTGGTCTTGGCTTCGACGACCCCGCCGTCGTCGCTCAGGGCGTCGAGGCTGGCGAGCATCCAGGGGTGCTCGCGGCTGGCCAGCAGCCCGACTCTGCGGGTGCGCAGCCCAGTGGCCTCGCGAAAGCGGGCCAGGACATAGCCTTCGAGGTCCCGTCCGACTCGCATCAGGTCGTTGTCGGGGTCGGAGATGCCGTGGACCTTGTCGGCGTAGAGCTTGGTCAGGTTCGACCATGGGTTGATGCCGGCCACGGTGCTCGCGTCGGAGGCGCCGATGCCGTCGCGGCGGCGTAGCAGCCACTGCTCGTAGGAGGCGGTGGCCGGGAGCAGGAGCTTTCCGGCCGGGCTGGCCCAGTTGGGAGGTGGTGCCGTCGCGCGTGGTGTCGACGGCGAAGTCGAGGGGATGGTCACGCGACTGCTCGCTTTCGGTGGGGTGCGCCTTCCAGGCGGGAGGCGCACCCCGGCCGACCGGGGTGCGAGACGTGGTCCAGGTCGCGAGCTGGGCCGACCGGTGTGATCCGGCTTCGCGGGCGAGGAGTTCCTGTTCGGCGTCGGCCGGATCACCCGTGTCGGCTCCGGCGGGGCGTACCTGGACGACGGCGTGGCTCGCCGGTCAGGGTGTGTGCCCTCTCGCCCAGGGCGGCCCCGCACGGCCTGAGCGCGCGGGATCGTCCGCCGGCACCCGCGCGGTGCCGGTTCATGAGCTCAGTCCGGCCGGCATCGTCGGGTTGTTCGTGCCGAGCTCCGCTGGCGCAGCTGACGTGCAGGGGCAGGACCGGGCTGGCCGCGGGGTTCGGCGGCCAGCCCGGTGAGTGCTGGTCAGTCGCGGTTCGAGATCCAGGCGAGGCCGAGGAAGAAGATGACCAGGAGGGCAAGGCAGGCGACGTCGAGCCAGGTGGTCGTCATGCGGTCACCGCTTCCGTGGTCTCCGCACGATCGGTGATGTGGATGCCGGGCGCGTGGGCGTCCGGGGTGATGGTGCTGGTTTTCACGAGTTCTCCTGGCTGGTCGTGTGGTGCGTTGACGGGCGCACGCCCAGCGGGACGAATCGGTGCGGGGCAAGGGTTTCCGCGTCAGCGGCGCGGGAGCGCCCTTGCCCAGCACCGAGGCGATCTGCTGCGCTTCGGCGCGTCCAAACACCACACCGGGCGGGAAACGGGTGGCCAGGACTCGGCGGCCGAGTGGGGCGCGACTCCTGCCCAGCAGGGCGCGCCCCGGACCCTGCGTTATTCGGTCAGGTCGGTCGGCTTCTCGACCACGATGACCACCGGGCGGATGCGCACCGGGGCGTCTTCCGGACCGCGCCAGTGACGCTTGATCCAGATGCGCTTGCGCAGCGAGCGGCCTTGCCCGAAGGGCTGATCGCGCCAGAACCCGCGGACGGGGAACCGGACGCTTACGCTGCGGCCGGTCGGCGCGGACGGCGGCGCGGAGCTTGTCCGGCGGCGGGCGCTGACCACTCGGACCGAGGGCAGGGGCTTTCCCGTCCGCTCCGCGCGACGGCGCTCCGCCCGGGGTGCGCGTGCCTCGGTGATCTCGACGACCTGGTTCCGGATGAAGTTCCAGGCCGCGAAGACCGTCTGTAGCCAGGGCGCGGCTTCCTGGTGGACCACGATGCCGGTCACCTCGTCGGTGGGCACGCACCGGCTCGTCGGGGTGAAAATCGGGGTTCCGGAGGCCGACCAGCACACCAGTGCTTCGTCTGCCCACAACAGTGGCGGGGTTCCGGTCTCGACGTTGTAGCGGGCTTCGGCGGGCGGGGTGCCGTGGGCGATGGACTCGGCGATGAGCGATTCGCGGTCGCCTGCCGACCAGAACGTCACCCAGACCGCGCCGCCCGGCGGTGCTGTCTGCGGAGATGGTCCCCAGGAGCACGCGACGACCGGCAGCGGAACCCGGGCGCGACCTTGGCAGTAACCGATCGGACGGTCGAAGACCATCAGCCCTTCGGGCGCCGGCAGGTCGTCGGGCTCGACCGACCAGTCCGGCAAAGCCGCGCCGGCGGCGAGTGCGTCCTCGGTTGTTTCCGCGTCGAGGGTGAACGGCTGCGCCGAACTGAGCCTGTTGGCCTCTTCAGCGTGGAGGATGACGGTGGATTCCAGCGGCGTGTCGGCCGCCGGAACGATCGTTCCCTGGCCAGCTTCGAGGGCGCCGCAGGTCGTCATGAGGAACGTGGGGTGGCTGAGCCAGCGGCCCATGGAGATTTGGAGGGCGGGGATCTGCTCGGACTGGGGCGGTGTCCAGGTCACCGCCGCGGGTTCTGGTGCGGAGTCATTGCTCTGGGGCATGGCCGGGCCTTCCGGTCGAGCGCGTCGTGGACGAGCGCGACCCCGAGCGGGCCGACCGGGTACGGGCAGGGGTGACCGCGTGCGGGCATCGCCGCAGGCGACGCGAAGCGCCCTTGCCCCGTGCCTGGGCGGGTTGCTGCGGTGCAGGTGTCCACCGGCGCCGACGTGACGACGGGGCGCGCGGGCACCAGCTCGGGGACTCGAGGTGGTGCCCGCGTGGCGGGGGTCATTCCGACGCCGCGACCAGCCGCCACTGCCCCTCGGGCAGGCTGGTGTCTCCGGGGGTGGCGTCGAGGTAGAGGTCCCAGCCTTTCGACCCGCAGCAGCCGTCGTACTCGTCGTCGGCGAACAGCTCGAAGTGGCCGTCGGTCCCCCGCGGGCAGTAGTAGCCGACCCAGTACCGCCACGCCTTGCCTGCGGGCGCGGGGGTGAGCTCGGGGTGGTCAGCATCGAGTTCGAGGTACGACATGGTGAGCCTCCTGGCTGGTCGTGTGGTGCGTTGACGAGCGCACGCCCAGCGGGACGAATCGGTGCGGGGCAAGGGTTTCCGCGTCAGCGGCGCGGGAGCGCCCTTGCCCAGCGCCGAGGCGATCTGCTGCGCTTCGGCGCGTCCAAACACCACACCGGGCGGGAAACGGGCCATGCCTGCCGGCGAGGTCGGGCGCCAGGGCCACGAAGGCGCAAGACTTTCCGCCGCGAACTCTCGCTCGCCTGCGCGGGCATCTCCCGACAGCACAAGAGGTTCCGCGTCAGCGGCGCAGGAACATCCTTGTGCTGTCAGGAGTTCTCAGCACGTCTGCGCATCGGCCTTCGTCTGGAGTTCTTGAGCCGGAGCGCGCAGCGTCGTCCGGCGGTTGCGGACGTCAACCCGGATGATCGGCAGGGTCGCCGGGATTTTCCGCAAGGCCTGGACGGTCCCGCCGGCGGTGCGAGTCGGGTCTGTGACCGCGATAATCGCGTCACAGTCCCGGATCATCCACTCGCTGCGCGCGTGCAGGACGTCGACGCTGAATCGGGTGCCCAGGGTGTCGGTTCGGGACGCGAACCGGCGCGCGGCCAGCAGCCGCTGCTGCCAGTCGTGGTTCCACCGCTGGTCGTGGCCGGGGTAGGGCTGGTACAGCCACACCGGGACGTCGGCGTCGCGGGCGGCCTCGGCCCAGAGCAGGTCGGCGCCTGCGGCGGCGCCGCTGATCGCGACCTCCATGCCACGATCGGTGGCGAGCTTGGCGGCGATCCGCCGCAGCTCGACGGCCAGCCACGGCTCGCTGCCGGGCGGCAAACCCTGTGGGCGGTGCCCGGTGCAGGCGACCCGGGTCCACCTCCCGGCGAGGTGGGGATCGAGCTGCGCGCGGTGGCGCATCAGGTACCGGCCGAGCAGGTTCTTCCCCGGTATCGGCTGGTGCCGCGAGCAGGAGCAGCAGCCCCACGTCTGGTCGTGCCAGGTGTTGCGCTCGATCAGGCAGCTCGTGCCGGTGGCCAGCAGCCGCTCGGCCAGCGCGGGATCGGTGAACTTCGCGGCGATCACCTGCTGCATGACGAGGTAGCGGTGCAGGTCGTCCCAGTCAGGGCGCAGCCGGACCCGGCGGCCGCGGTGTTTCGCCTCACCGGCGGACGGGGCCGCGGCGATCCAGGCGCGCTGCCGCGGGTCGAGAGTCTTGCCGGCGTTGTAGGCGGCCTCGCCGCTCGGGTAGTCCGCGTCGTCCCAGGTCAGCGGGTGCTCGTGGAAGTTGGACAGGAACCGGTGCTCGCCGGCGAAGCCGTTGACGAGGTCGAGCATGGGCGCGCTCCGTTCGGTGGGGTGCGGTGACGGGCGCGCATCCAGCGGCCGTGCTCGGGCCGGGGCAGGGGTTTCCGCGTCAGCGGCGCGCGAGCGCCCTTGCCCCGGCCCCGGGTGGCCGCTGCTCTCCCGCACGGGCTGCCACCCCCGCTGAACAGCGCGCCGCCGCGGCGGTGTCGGCCACGACCGGTCCGGACCCGCGGTGCACAGGCCCGGACCGACGCCTCACGCGACGCGCAGCGCGCGGACGAGGACGTCCTCGACCTGGTGCGGGATCTCCCCGATGTTGGCGACCCGGATCGGGATCGCCCCGGGCGGCACGATCGTGGTGTCGTGCTCGGAAGCCAGGTCCAGCCACACCACGTGAACGCCGTGCCGGGCGAACCGTTCGACGACCTCGGCGGCCTGCCGCTCGATGGCAGGGCCGTAGTGGCCATCGCTGACCACGAACACCAACCGGGCGCCCTGGCCTGCCGTGAGCTGCAAGGCGCCGTCGAGCGCGCGCATAGCGGGGACGAACTCGTGATAGCCGTCGGGTGCGTCGAATTCCTGCACCGCGGCCGGCGGGACACCTGGGGCGGTGATCGCGGTGACGCGCTCACCGAAGGCGACGGTGGCTGTCATCCCGTCGACCTCGGCGGCGGCGTGCGCAACGATCCAGGCCAGGCTGGCCAGCATCTCCGTCGCCCAGTCCATCGAGCCGGAGATGTCGACGGCGATCCCGACGGTCAGCGGCGGTTCGGGGGTGTCCTTGCGGATAACCCGCCGAAACGGCTTGGCCGTGATCGGCGTGCCCATGCTCCGCTGCGCCGCGCCGAGCATGGCCTCTCTGCCCCGCAACCGGCCGGGCGGGACCGCGGAGTCCACGACGATCTTGCCGCGCTCGCGGAACTTCGCCCGCCGCAACGCCTTTCCCGTCCGCCGGGCAAGTTCGCGCTCGATCGCGGTTGGCGGGCGGAGCTCGCCGCGCGGATCGCTCGCACCGGACCGGCGGTTGCCGTGGAACACCCGCTCGGCTTCGGTCTCAGCGGCCTCCTGTTCGGCGGCATCTTGCGCGCGGCGACGTTCGCCGTCGTCGGGGACGGAGTCCTCGTCGTGCCCCAGCTCGGCCGCGGCCTCCTGCTCACCGGAGGCCGCCACGAGCACCATCGCACCCTGAAATGCCTCGGCGAGCGCCTTCTCGAGCTCGTCGGCACCGGTGTCCTCGTCGGCGTCCGGGGTGGATGCGGCGTCCTGCTCGTCGCGGCCGGATTCCTGGTCCGACGCAGTGGGTTCCTCAGTACTGTCGGGCAGCACACCGTGGCCGCACGGCGGTGCCGGAGCATCGGCGGGGTCTTCCACGCCGATGATGTCGGCCCAGCGGGTAGCCAGTTTCATCAGCCCGTCGACGTCGCCGTCCGGCACCGTCAGCGCTTTGCGCCACACCCGCCGCAGCCGGTCGAAGTCCTTGCGCCCCAGCGTCGTGCGGCAGACTGCGGCGACCTTGCGCACTTCACCGGTGGTGAGCACGCCGGCGTCCACCCTGCCGGAGGTCAGCAGGGCCGCCTGGCCGGCGCGCCAGCGGGTCGCGGCCGCCGACGGGGCGTCGGCGCCGGGCAGGATGACGCGCCGGCTGGCGGCGCGCAGGTAGAGCCGGTCCCCCGGTCGCCGGCGCAGCTGGCGGTGCTCGATCCGGATCTCCTCCAGGAGCACGGCGGCGCGGGTGGGGATGACGTCGATCCCGTCGCCGAAGTGGCTGTCCCACTGGGTGTGGGCGGCGTGCCCGGCCTCGTGGCAGAGCAGGCCGATGATCACCGGGTGGCGCAGCCGCCCCTCGGGGGTCAGCGGGTTGATCTCCGAGGGCTTGGCGCCGTCCAGCGCGACGGGGCCGTTGAGGGTGACCTCGCCGGTCGCCGGGGTGAACCAGGCGGGCGGATCGTCCGGCTCGGGCTTCCACCGCACGGTCGTGATGAGGTCACCACGTCCGGCGAGCAGATTGATCCCGCGGTTGAGACGCACGACAAGACGTAGCTGGGCGGGGGTCGGTGTGGCGTCGGCGGGGGTCACGACTCGACCTGCTTCCCCAGCTCCAGACGGTGAATCACCTTGCCGAGCATCTGGGTCAGGACGCCGTGGACGACGTCGCGGTCATCCGGCGGGACCTTGCCCAGCAGGTTCGCCAGGGCGTACTCGCGGCCGCGGCGTTGCTCGTGGCGGGCGAAGGACAGCAGGCTGCGCAGCTGCGGGGACCAGGCGAGCGTGCCTTTGCGGCGTCGCTCGTCGAGGTTGCGCGCGACCGTGATGATGTCCGGGGACACGCCGAGGTTCGCGGCCAGGCCCCAGTCGGTGCCCACTTCAAGGTGGTGCTCGAACCGGTCGCGCAAGGCCTCGGAAAGTCGCGCGCCGGGCACATCGGGGTTGAAGGCGGCGATGACGAACCAGCCCTTGCCCACGGTCAGCGGCTCCAGCTGCGGGTTCATCGGGAAGCGCAGCACGCCGCGGCCGTCCATCAGTGGGTACAGCACGCTGAGGACACGCGGGTCGATCAGCGCGATCTCGTCGACCAGCAGTGGCACGTCCAGCAGCACGGAGCGGTGCAGCGGGCCTGGTTGCCAGGTCCAGGACTTCGTGGCCGGGTCCTCGATGAAGGTGCCGATGAAGTCCATCTCGGTGGTGTCGGCGGTGCCGACGATGCTTTCCAGCCCGTCGTGCTCGTCGGTGGCGTCCTGGGCGAACGCGGCCTCGCACAGTGCCGTTTTGCCGGTGCCGGGCGGGCCGTAGAACAAGACGTGTTCCTGGTGATCGCGTGCCGAGCGCAGCAGTGCGACGTCCTCGAACACCTCCGCGACCGATCGCGGGTGGTAGGTGGCGCCGTTGGGGCGAACCTGACTGCCTTGCGGGACAAGGGTGTCGGCCAGGTCCAGCGTGGACGGGGCGGTGGAGACGGCTCCAGCGAAGGTTCCGTCGTCGTCTTGCCAGTCCGGCTCCGCGAGTTTGGATCCGGTCGGGGTGCGGCCGATCTTGCTGAGCATGTCGTCGCCGAGGGTGCTCACCACGACGCCTCCCCGCGCTCGGTTTCCTGCTGCAGGGCCGCGTTCTTGAAGGTTGTGACGACCTCGTCGCAGACCTGTTCGGCGGGGTTTCCGTACCCGCCCGGGGGCGGCGTCGTCAGAGCGAGCGCCAGGTGCTGTGGCACCTCGAACACGGTCATGTCCCGGCTGAGGCGGTAGCCCTTCGCGTTCTTCTGGTTGGTCAGGTCGCGCGCTGCGCGCTGGGCGGCCTCGGCCGTGCCTTTGCGGTGGGCCTGGAACTGGCCACGAGCGTTGCGGCGGCCGTAGTTGACGAGCAGCGTGTTCTCCACGAGCAGGAGTCGGTAGTACTTGTCGCTTCCGCCGCTGGTCATGTGCAATTCCCAGGCGTGGACCGTGACGGTTGATGCGCTCACCGCCGGCTCACCTTCCCTTCGCGTTGTGCACCCCGCCCGGGTTGGCGGGGTGCACTCGGCGGGCACCGGCACCGGGTACGGGGTGCAAGCCGCACGGGTTTCGCGGCTTGCACCCCGCCGGGGGTGGTGCAGAGTGCGAACGCCGCCGCCCGGGTTCCGGGCGTGCGGGACGAGGTGATCAGCCGCCACTCGGGGCGCCGCTGGGTTCCGGGCGATGGGGAACCCCGACCAGATACGCGGCGGCGGGTATGCAGGCGGGTTTCTGTCAAGAAACCCGGCGGTGGCACGGAAATGTTCGCGATCTGCGGGAGAAGAGAGCATGGCACCGGCGGGTGGTCAATCCGCCGGTGATCATGCGGTGATCAGCAGTGTGATCCCAGGAGGGACATCAGTCGTGACCTCATGCCGCGGCGGGACGCGGCGATTGGTGTAGCGGAGTGCAGTTCGGGCGGGATGGGCGCCGGGCCGGGGTGGCGCGCAGGTGGCCGGTCGCAGGAATCCTGGCTGAAGTCCCAGGAGGTGCAGTGGGTGGTGTGGTGGCCGTCGTCCCACTGCACCGTCATCTTCCAGCTCGGGCTGGCGGGGTCGCCGTCGTAGAAGGAGTAGTCGATCGAGACAACGGTGTAGCCGGCGCCCCAGTACTTGCTCCAGTACCAGCCGCCAGCGCGGCGGGGACCGAGAGACTTCGCGATGCCGTCCCAGGCATCCCGCGCACGGTCGGGGTTGCCCCTGGCCCGGTATCGCCTGTCGAGCTCCTCGAGGACATCCTCATCGGGCGTCCACACGCAGTCGCAGTCGTTGTCCTCGCGGTACAGCGGTGCGTACTCGTTGATGTCGTGGTCCCACACGTTGGTCCAGACGATTCCGGTGCCGTCGCAACGATCGCAGCCGGGATCGGCCCACATCCACCGGGCGTGCTCGACCGCGTGATAGCCATGCGGCGGGATGATCGTGAGGTCCATGTGGCTCTCCGTTCCGGGTGGTGTTGCGGGGACGGGGAGCTGTGCGAGCGGGGCGCGCCGTGGCGCGGAAAGGGTGGGCCGCAGGCCCATCGCGTGCGACGCCGAAGGCGCCCTTGCAGCGCTGCGGACGGTTCTGCTGGCATCGGCCCGTCTTCGCGGCGGCACCAGGGTGGAGAGCCCTGGCGCCGCCGCGCGTGCGCCGCTCAGGCGGCGAGGCCTGCCCGGCCGTGCAATCCGCTGCAGGCTCTGGTCCGGCGGTGCCGTTCACCCAGCCCGCCACACTCGAGCCGGCGCGGACCTCGCTGTCGCTTCGTGATAGACGCGGGCAGGTACAGATCCACGATCAACCTGCACCAGGCGATGAGCGGCAGCTCGCTCACGGCGAGTCTCCCGAGGCAGACTCCGTCTCCGATGATTCCGGCGGCTCCTCGGCGTCTGTGCACGCTGCGGCGTCGAGCTTCAGAAACGACCTGACGGCGGAGAGTTGGCGCATCAGGATGATCGGTTCGTTCCGCTCAGCGATCGCGCGCGTGCGCCAGTCGGCTGCCAGGGTGTCGCCGACGCCGAGCAGCACGCGCGTGCCCAGCCCCCACAACACGACGTTGATCGCGCAGCACGCGACGGCCAGGTGATCGAGGTCGTTGCCCTCCCAGGAGACGGTCGCCGGGTCGTGCCCGGCGGCGCGCATTGCCTCCGCGGCGGCCCGGAACATGCCGCCGCTTCCACACGTCGGGTCATTCACCGACTCGCCGGGCATCGGCGGCGGAAGTATCCGTGCCATCAGCGTGGTGACTTCCGGTGGCGTGTAGTACTGCCCGCGGGCTTGCAGTGCCGATTTGGTGCGCACCAGCGTCAACACGGTCCCGAGGAGATCCACTTCCCAGCGGGTCTCGTCGGTGAGCGCGAACAGGTCGGTGCGCAGCACCTCGACCGCGACGGCGTGGGCGTCCCGCACCGTCTCCGGAGTCATCTCCCGCTCGCCCAGCCACGGTTCGATCAGTGGCCAGGCTCGGTTTACCAGGTCCGGGCGGCTTTGCACGAAACGACGCCACAGCCTGCGCACGGTGTCGGCGAACGCTTCGGGTGTGAGCTCTATCAGTTCACCTGCCACCGCGTTCCGTTCGTGCACGGGCGGATCCACCAGCGACAGCACTGCCACCACGGACACGGGCACCTCCAGGTCTCCGTGTCCGTGCCAGGCGTGCCACTTCTCGTCGACTCGCTCCGCGAGCTTCACCACGTGCGCGTTCAGGTCGCCGGTGAAGCGGGCGATCTTCACCGTCGCCATCACGCCATCCCCAGCTGTGCCAGTCCGGCGGCCGCGAGCGTGCGCGTGGCCCAGGCGGGCGGCGAGGTCGTGGGCGGTGAGGCTGGGGCGGTGAGGTTGGCGTGGATGACGGCCATGTCCGGGTCCGATCTGCCGGCGCCGGACGATGTCCGGCGGGTGGACGCCCCTGGTCCGGGGCGCCGCCCGCCGGGTCGCCGCCGACCAGCGGAGACCGGGGACCCGCGCTCGCCCGGCCGGGTGATCCGGATCCGGGTGTCTGTCGCCGCTGGCACGTGAGGCCGGATCACCCGGCCGGGCCGGGCTGGCGGGGCATCGGGCTCCGGGTCGGCGGCGATCACCGTCGGGTGTCCCGGACCGGTGTCGTCACGCCTGGACCGCGGGGATCTGCCGGGCGTCCAGCACCGGATGGGTGCGTGGGGAAGACGGCGCGCGCACGCGGGCCAGGGAGGGCAAGCGGGTCAGGTACCTCAGATTCGGCCGGATTCGGCCGCCGCCGTCATGCCTTCCTCAATGCGCGCGATGATCTCCGAGCGCCGCTTCTGTGCCGCTTCAGAGGCGTTCTCGGCCTGGAAGTAGACGCGGGCCAGCCGGATGAAGTCGTGGATACGCCAGCCCGCGACGCCGAGCAGCACCACGGCGCAGACCAGCAGGACCGGCCACACCGGGTGAGCCAGAAACACGGTCGCGGCGAGGGCGGCCAGAGACGCTCCTCCCAAGGCGGTTGCCAGCCAGAGCGACAGCGTCACCGAATCCACGCTGCGCTTGTAGACGCGGTCGCAGATCGTGGCTGCCTCTCGGATTTCCGCATCGGCAGCGTCGAGCGCCGGGCCGCCGAGGTTCCTCAGCATGTCGCGTCGTGCGGCCACGGCGGCGATCTGGGCTCGGCACGCCTCCGCGGCGGAGGTGTCGTCGTCTCCGTGGTTGACGACGTCGGCGAAGTGATCGCCGAGACGGTGGATCTCGGCAGTGAGCGCGTCGAGTTCCTTCTCGTACCGCATGGTTGTTTCTCCCCGTGATGGACGAGCGATCGCGCCACCTGATCCGCGCGGGCGGGCCGGAGCGGGTCGGCGGTGGCGTTGGACGGGCGCTCGCCCAGCGGGCCGGCTCGGTCGGCGCCAGGGTTTCCGCGTCAGCGGCGCGGCAGCGCCCTGGTGCTGCCCGGAGGCGGTCTGCTGCGCTCCTGCGCGGTCAACCACGCCGGTTTCATCCGGGCCGTGCCCGCCGGGGCGTCTACTGCGGACCGTTCGTGAGGGTGTCGCCGACGATCCGGGCCCACTGTTCGGCGAAGGAGGCGCGCCGTTTCTCCGCGATGCCCGCGGTGGTGGCGACAAGGAAGTGCTCCCCGCGGGGATAGAAGGCAGCGTCGTCCTGTCGGCGCATCCACACGCGATCGTCGCGGTCCGGCGGGCCCGCCTGCGTGAGCCAGGCGCGGGCTTCGGCCGCGGAACCGGTGAACAGCGGGCGCACCGATCGCCAGGACGTTCCCTTGCGAGCTCGGTCGTTCTTCGCGGCGAAGTGGATGCGCCGGACGTCGTAGACCGACCATGGCTGCTGTTCGAGGCGGCCGAGGAACAGGTCGACGGCGATGTGGTTGCCGTCTTCGACGAGTCGTTCCAGCAGGCTGTGAGTCCCGTACAGTTTCGATTTCGGATTCAGCTTGACTGCCGGTTCTTCAAGAAGCAGCGCAGTCGCTGCTTCGTCGGGGTTCTCACGCATTCGTGTCAGCGTGTTCTCCAGCGATCGCCCGCCAGAATACGGACAGAAAAAACAAGCGGATTTTTTCCATATCACGCCGAATTCGGCGAGCAGCCGCGACAGGCACGCTTCCCTTGTCCAGCCCCAGGAAATCAGGGGATGCACCGGTGTCCTGGTCGCGGTCGCATACACGAGATCCCGTTTCGCGCGCGCTGTTTCCTCCACGCTGTATCCGATGACGTGATCATATTTCCGGCCACCGAGATTGGCCGCGATCCAGGTATCAAGCGGCCATCCTTTGAATTTGAGTGAACACCGTCGATGACTGAGCTGGGGAACCGTTCCGGAAAGCCTCGATTCCTCGGCCAGAGTCCAGGGACCTCGCCGGTGCACCCGGTGCGGGCGGGTGGTGTCGTCGAGGACGACGATGCCGTCGCTGTCACGCGGTCCTCCGCGGGCCAGCTGAACGGTGCGGACTCTCCTGTCCGCGAGAAGTGGCAACAGGAACTGCTCGGCGTCGGTGTAGGTCTGTGTCCACTCGCTGCCGACGACCGCGTGGAGCACGATCATGTTCGCCGGGTCGACGCCGTGGCGGTCGGGGTCGGACAGGACTTCGACCAGGTAGCCGGAGCTCTCGACGCCGAGTCCCCAGCTGACCAGGTGCACGGGCTCGGCCGCGGGTGCCGGGGCCGTGCTGAACAGGTCCATCGTGACCGCGTCCATGCTCATCGCCGGTTCCCGGCGGCGAGGTCGCCCACCGGGGAGCCGGCCAGCGCGGTCAGTGTGGCGGCGTGCTCGTCGAAGAGGTCGACCTTGCGCGTGCGGACGAGACCGTCCGCGCTGGGCCGTACGACATGGTCGCGTGCCCACGCGGCGTCCTCGGCTCGCTCCCGCAGGTTGGCCGCCAGATCCGGGTCGCCGCCGTCAGGGTGTGCCTCGGTGGGAACCGGAACGAACTGCCAGCGGCAATATCGCCGCCAGTGGTCGAGGTCGGGCGCCGGCGGGAGCGCGGGTTTGCCCACCCCGATCCAGGCCAGCCGCTCGGCGGCGTCGGCGTGGGACCACTGGAAGTGGAGCAGGATTTCCTGGACCTGCAGGGCGAAGCCGAGCAGGTGCCGGGGCAGCGTCCAGTTCTCCCGGTAACTGCGGCTGTCGCGGTGCTGCAGGTTGACCCAGTTCGCCATCGCCTGGGAGCGCAGGTAGAGGTAGTCGACGTAGGCGGCGGTGAGGGTCTCGCGGCTGGAGGTCCGGGCGAACCGGTCGACGCCGGCCGGGAACGCCGCGGTCGAGCCGGTCACCGCCTTGAACACCCAGGGCAGGACGCCGTCGCTGGCGGTCTGGATGCTCCATCGGACCTCGGTGTGCGGGCGGGCGTGCAGGTGGTGGACGTCGAGCCAGCTCTGCAGGTGGGCTCGTCCGGCCGGGGTGTCGAGGATCCACAGCGTGGCTTCCTCTGCCGCGGTGTCGGTGGTTCCGAAGTCCGGGTTGCCGAAGCGGGTGGTCAAGGTGTGGTAGCTGGCGTGGATGGCGCCTCGGGTTGACAGGCCGTCCGCCGGCGCGGTGCACGCGATGGTCTGGATGTTGAGGTCGTCGTGGATGACGGCCATGACAGGCTCCGCTCTGCGCGAGCCGGGTATGCCCCGGCAGGTGTCTGCCCCAGGTCGGGGCGTCCCGCCGCGGACCGGCACTGCCTGGCGGAGGTCGGGGTGCCGTGCTCGCCCGACCGGGGTGATCCGGCTGCGAACCGGTCGGGTTGCTGATGTCGTCGCCGGCCGGATCACCCGTGTCGGGTTCGGGCGCAGGCGCCTCGAGCGCGGCGGCGGTGCGGGTCAGGCTCGGGTCGCCCTCGTCCGGGGCGACCCGGGGTGCTCTTCCCCGGCGTGCAGGTGGGCTGCAGGCCGGGGAAGGCGTGGGGATCACCGGCTGAAGGTGGCGAGAGCGTCCGGTCCTGGGATCGGCGTGCCGGCCAGGGCCTGCAGGGTCTGCTCGTGTTCGTCGCGCAGATCGAAGTCCAGGTGCGGGTTGATCTCGCGGAGCATGGGCTGGTGCTCGCGGCTGGTGTCCGCCAGGCCGCGCAGCATGCCGGCCAGGTCCGGGTCGCCGCCGTGCGGGTACTGGGTGGTCTTGGTCGGCGAGTACAGCCACCTGCTGTTCTCGAGCCAGTGGTCGAGGTCGGACTGGGAGCCGCCCTGGACTGGGCGGCCCATCGTGGTCCAGGTCTGGCGTTGCGTCTCGGTCGCCTGCGACCACTGGTAGTGGTGCAGGACGGCCAGCACCTCGCGGGCCGCGTGGTGAAGTTGCTCGGGTCGGCGGCGCCATGTCTTGTAGCGCGGGTCGTTCCAGTCCTGCTGGAGGCACCAGTCCTGCTCGGCGTCGGCGCGCAGGAACAGGTAGCTGACGTAGGCGGCGGTGAAGGTTTCGAGGGTCGACTCAGAGAAGTGCCGGCGTGCGGCATTCACGAAGGTCGCCGTCGAGCCGGTCACCGCCTTGAAGATCCACGGCAGGACGTCGTCGCTCGCGGCGAGGATCAGCCAGCAGGAGACGCCGGTGGCGCAGCCGAGCGGGGTGCGCAGTCGCCGCGGAGCCAGGGGTACGCGTCCGGCCGGGGTGTCCAGCACCCACATCCCCGCCTCCGCGTGCCCGCTCAGCGAGCGCGTCGGCTCGCCGAACAGGGCGCGCAGGCGGCTGCTGGGAACGTGGATGTGCCCGTGCACGGTCAGCCCATAGGCGGGGACCGTGCACGGGTCGAAGTCGATGGTCAGGTCAGCGTGGATTCGTGCCATGCAGGGACTCCCCTTGTCAGCCGGCCACCGATGCCGGTGGCGGAGGGCGCCCTCGGGTTCGAGGGCGCCCTCCGCAGAGCCGTCGGGTGTTCGCGCAGCGCACGCCGCCGCGCTCGGCCGACCGGGGCGGGATCGCCGGAGGCGACCGAGCGCAGCGAGGCTGGTCTCCCCCGGTCGGCCGGGCTGGTGGGGCGTGTGCGCAGCGGCACCGGGCGGCTAGCGTCGGCGGCCTCCTCGGATCCGAACGCCGGAACAGCCACAGGTCGGACTTCGCCGGGTTGCCTGATCAGGTTCCCTGCGAGCGGACCGGCATGAGCAGGTGCCGGAACGCGCCCGGGTCCTCCAGTTCGCTCGGTGTGTCGGTGAACACCACGGGCCGGTTTGTGCTGCCGGTCGGGTGCAGGGTGATCAGGTTCCCGGTGAACGACTCCAGCGCGTCGACGAGATACGCGGGGTTGAACAGGTACTCCAGCGGAGCGGGGATGCCGGCGACGGCGGCGTCCCGCCCCGGGGAGCTGACCTGCTCGCCGCGTTCGCCCAGTACCGGCGTGACCCGCACCTCGAACGGGTCGAGTGTCACCGCGATCTGGCCGGCGGGGTGCTTCTTCGCCGCGAGCACCGCGGCCGCGCGCTGTGTTTCGGCCAGCATCCACGGTCGGTCGACGACTGCGCTTCCCCGCGGGTCGGTGGGGAAAAGCTTGCGATAGTCAGGAAATTCGGCGCTGGTGGACGTGGAGATCAGGGTCGTGTTGCCGCTGCTGAGTGACACCGACGGCGGAAGTCGCAGTTCCGGCTCGGGGTTGAGGTCGCTCAGCCAGCCCACACGCAGCCGGTCCCCGGTCATGCGCTTGAGGTATTTGGCCAGCAGTGCGCCGGGCATCACGGCTCCGCCGCGGGTGGTGTCCGCGGGCGCGGTGATCGCCGGGACGCTGGCGGCGGCCAGGCGGTAGCGGTCGGTTCCGGCCAGCGTGAGTGCTCCGGCGGCCACGTCGAGCAAGATCCCGGACAGCATGGGCAGCGTGTCGTCGGTGCCGATCGCGCGCAGTACCCGCGCGGCTTCGGCGGTGAACAGCTCGCGGTCGAGCTGGGCGACCACCGTGTGGTCGGGCGGTAGTGGCGGGAAGCCGTCCATCGGCACGGCGGCCAGCGGGACCGCGTAGCCGTCGAGTTCGAGGACAGGCTTGTCCGGGTCGCTCCCGTCGATCGTGGCACGCATCCCGTCGACGTCCTTCTTCCGGCGTCCCTTGACCAGGGCTCGCAGGAGTTTCGTCAGCTCGACGTGGTCGATGAGGATGCGGCCGTGCATGGTGTCGACGTCGGGAACGTCGACCCTGATCGTGTTCTGGCCGTCGGAGGTGGTGACGACCAGGTGATCCCTGTGCCCCTCCAGCAGCACACCGCCCCAGCCCAGCTGGCCGACGCGAGTCGAGATCAGTCCGGTCGTGGCCAGGGCGTCGACGAGCGCGCTGCGGCCGATGGTCAGGGTCAGTGGTTGGGCTGGGCCGGGCGGGGTGAGGATGGTGATCTCGGCGGAGTTCGCGGGCATCGAGGTGTCCTTCCCGACGCGCCACCGGATGTGACAGCCGGTGGCGAGGTGGATGTCCCGGGATTCGGGGCCGCAGCCGCGCGGCCGATGCCCGCGAGCGGAGGGCCGGACCTCGCGCTCGCCCGACCGGGTGTTCCGGCGGAAGAGTCCGCGGCCAGCCTCGGGGCCCGCGGCCGGATCTCCCGTGTCGGGCTGGGCTGGCGAGGTCCGGTGTGACGCCGTGGCGTCGGCCACCATCGGCGTGGCCGCGATCCGGGACATCCGCCCGGGCGGAGCGCGATCGGTGCGAGCACGCCCCGCCGGAGCGGGCAGAGGGCTACCCGATGTGGAAGTCGGGGTTGACCCTGCGCAGCAGGGCCCGGATCCGCAGGGTCAGGGCCTCGGTTTCCAGCAGCTCTTCGACGATTGGTTCCGGGGTGGACAACCAGCCTCCGGTGTGCGGGTCGACCCCGACGACAACCACCGGCCCGAACAGCGGCAGGTGGCGAGGGTCGAGTTCGAGCATGGTGTGGGCGAGCCGGACGTCGTCCGTGGTGGACGGGTACTCGCCGTTGACGACGCTGCTCCACAGCCCGATGCGGTATCCGCTGGCGCGCCGGTTGTAGTGCCGGTGCGGGTGATTGGTGCTGTGCCCTTCGTTGTTGGTCAGGAAATCGACCGTCGGCAGGCAGGTGGCAGCGTCGACGGTGCTTCCGAGGTAGGGCGCCAGCGCCGGACGCAGGGAGCCGTCGGCGGAGCGCGGCAGCGTGACCTGGCGCATCGGCTCGCGCGAGTCGACTGGAATCAGCAGGCCGTCGACGGATGCGTGGTCCTGCGCGGCGCCGGGGCGCCACCGCATCGCATCCGCGGCGAAGCTCTGCTCGGCGGTGATGGTCTTCGGGCGGCCGGTTCGGACCAGGTCGGCGACGGCGTCATCGAGCGAGCGGAGAATCAAGTCGATGTCGGGTCGTGCTGTGGGCTGGGGCATCGGGGGCGCTCCTTGGAATGTGGCGTCTGGGACGCGGCCCTGGTGAGCACGGCGGGGTGGGAGCCGAAGGCCGGCGATGAACCCGCCCGGCGCCCCGAGGGCCGGAGCGCTGCGACGTGACCACGCAGGCGCCGGGCGGGTTCATCGCCGCTCGTCCCGCCGCGATGTGCTCCGGTGGGCGTCCCAGACGCAGGCGTCCCCGGATGCGGCATCGAAGCTCACAGAGAGCCGCCGCGACGATGGGGCAGCCGACAGCCCGGGCGGGCGCGGTAGGCTGGTCAGGTGTTTTCCTTCCCAGAGTCGACGCCTGGGGCTGTGGGGTAGACACATCGCTGGACGCTGTTTTGGCGACCTCGCCCGCGAAGCGAGGCGACCTTCGGGTCGGTAGTGACCAGCCGGCCCACCCCGGGTCTCCGGGGGTGGGCCAACTCATCGGCAACGACGGATCAGGCCACATCGAATTCGTCGTCATCGTCGGCCCGGTCCAGCTCCGCGAAAAGCTCCGCGTCCTGCGGGTCGGCCGCGATCACCAGGAACGCATGGCGCTGGAAGTCGCTCCCGCCGTCTTCGCTGTCCAGGGCGGGCACGTTGCCGGGCAGGACAGCGGCGACGAAGAACTCGTCGCTGGAGTAGTCGCGCAGCCCCACCACGGTGTAGTGGTGGCGGGCCTGGCGCAGCTGGCGCTCGACGGTGTCGGGGTCCTGGGTCGTGTCGATGCCGACCCGTGTCAAGAACTCCACCAGCACCGAGTTCTCTTCGCCGAGCGGAGTGCCTTCGGCGCAGCAGAGGTCTCGGTAGAAGGTGAGGATCGCCGCGCCGAGCGGGTGCTCGGGGTGCAGCAGCGGCGGATCCTGCTCGGAACTCGGCTGGCTGCTCGGCATGCTGGTGGTCATGGTGGATTCGGTGTCCTTCCTGGATTTCGTGGGGTGGTCCGGCGTTTTGGCGGGCGCCGGTCGAGGCGGAGTGACGTGTCAGGCAGCGTGTCGGGAGGCTTCTGCGCGCAGCTTCTCCGCGGTGCGGCGGGGACTGCGCAGCGCGTCGCGGAAGAAGCGGACGTCGTCCTGCCATGCCTGCTCGCACAGATCGCAGGGCAGGCGAGTCCAGCCGCCGGACGCCGGGTAGTGCACCCACTCGCGGGTGCCGGAGCAAAGTTCGCAGTGGGCACGCCAGAAATTGCAGGCCGGTGACTGGGCGAACCACCCTTCGCTTGCGCAGGAAGGGCACAAGCACTGCACGCCGACTCGTTCTGGCTTTCGAGGCAGGGGTGTACAGCCAGGCATCCGCGGCTGGAAGAACATGTAGTAGGCGTAGCCGCCGAAGTCGACGGCCCGGGCCGCCCAGTCCTTGGCGAGCTGCGCGGCGCTGGGAACGAACATGACCGACTTCCTTTACCTGGTCGGGATGGGCGAAAAGCGGGAGGCATGCCGGTGTACGTCATGGGAAGCAGTGGGCGGCGACGTTGCAGCGCCGGATCGGCGGGTCGCGGAGGCAACGCTGTCCCCTTGGCCGGCCCGGTTATCGCCGGGCCGGCCAAGGGACGGTGCGCCTACATGACCTTCTTGCCGTTCAGCCACTCCGTCACGACCAGAACACCGGCAGGGCCGCCGCGGTCCTTCAGGACGATCACCCGGCGTGCGTCCGCAGCGATGTTTTGGGCAGTGCTGAGCGCCTCCTTCCGGGTGAATTGACGCGGGATCATTCGGCCGTCTTTCTGGACGATGTAGTTCGGCTCGGTGTCTTCACGGCCGCGGTCTCGCGGTGAAACCTCGCACCTCCAGTGCGGATTTGTTGTCCGGCAGGCAAAAGGTGTGTGTCGGCCTAGAGTTCGTGGATCCGTGCCATCGGGCGGGCCGCGGCGCGTGAGCAGGCGGGCTTGTTGTGGGACCGGCCGTCGAACGGCTTGTTGCAGCCGGCGCACGGGCCTACGCCCGCGATGGTGGACTTCACAACCTGCGGCTTGGTCGCCGACGCAACACCGCGGGACACCTTGGTGGCGGTCTTGGTCGCGGCCTTCTTGGCAGGCTCCGTGACGGACTTCTGCACGACCTTCTTCGCGGCTTTTTTGGCTGCCTTCTTGGCCAATTCCTTCATGCCCATGTGGCGTTCTCCCGCTGGTTCGGCTCGCCGGGCTTTCCGGCGAGGGGACGCCCCCGGTGCTTGGGGGCGGAACCAGCAGGGCCGGCGAGCGCGGACCGGCCGGGGCGTCGCGCTCGGCCGTCCGGGTGGGATCGCGCGGCACGTGCGACCGAGCGCAGCGAGGCTCGTCTCACCCGGACGGCTGGGTGTGCGGCGTTTCGGGCGCAGCCGCGGGCGTCGGTCAGCGTCGGTGAGCCCTCAACACGGCGGGGAGTCACAACGCCCGGAACCTCGAGCACCTCCGGCGGGGTCCGCCAGGCTCCCGGGGGCGCGACGCCGCGCCGTGAGGCAGGGCTGGATCAGGCCTTCAGGCCGTTGACGGCGGCTTTGATGAAATCCCGGTTCACCATTTTCGACGCGAGTCCGTAGTGCTTGATGAGTTCTTTCCGAATCGACTCCACGTCAGAATTGATTCGCCGGTACTTGTCGATGAGCTCGACAGCGCGGGTGATGTAGCGGTGCGGGTGATTTCCTCCCGCGATCTGCGCGACTTCTCGTGCTACGTCAGCGGGTTTCTTCATGGCCATTGCTCCGGATCTGCAGGCGTGTCACCGAGATGGGCTTGCTCGGCACCCCGTGGTTGGGGTGATCGCCAGCAGGACTGGCGGCCGCGGACCGGGCGGGGCCTCGTGCTCGGCCGACCGGGGTGGGATCGAGCACCCAGCGCGGCCGGGGCAGGAATCGTCGATCTCACCCGGTCGGCTGAGGCACGTGAGGTATCGGGCGCAGCCGCGGGACGTCGGTCAGCGTCGGCGACCCCAACCCGACGGGTGCCGATGGAAATCCGCCGCTGCAGAAGCCGGGTCAGGACAGACCAATGGCAGGGAGAAACGGAAGTGGGCGGGGCGTGGTCGGAGTGTTCGGTCCTGGAATCGGGACCGAACACTCCGTTCCCTGTCGCGTTGTGTCAGCCGCGCTGGTGGATCGGGTGTTCACGCCCGTCCACCCAGGCGACCCAGGACTCCGGATTGGTCGGCGGGGTGAGCACCCAGCCGCCGGAGGCGATGACCTTTTCAACGGTGTGGCGCACGACGCCGGGACCGTAGGACTCGATGACACGGCGCCCGTTGTCGAGGTCCAGGACGTGGGCGCAGGTGCTGCTGTAGTCGATGCGGATCAGGTACCTCCCGCGCTTCGTGGTGGGTTGCTGCCGCGCGGGCGGCTTTTTCGGTGCGGCCATCTGCTCTCCCGAAGACTGCTGGCTCCGATGTGGACAGAGGGCGGCTGAGCAGCCCGGTCCGGTTCGGGCATGGGGGCCGCGTGCGGCCATCGCGTGAGCGACGCCGAAGGCGCATTGCGCGAGCCGGATCGGGCTGCTGCTCTGGCACCCGTCCGCGACGGTCGGCGGTCGGGAAACGTGACCGCATGGCGCGCGCTTGAGGCCGCGGGCCGCGGGGAGACCTGAAGTGATGAGCGAAGCGCCGAATGCAGCCAGGTCCGGCCGAACCTCGGCAGGACCTGGCTGTGACGTCGTCGATCAGAACGACGCCCAAGACTCCCCTGGGGTAAGCGTCGACCAGCCCCGGCAGCAACCGGGCGTCATCCAGGTCGTCGTCATTGCACACGCCGTGGAGGTCGGCGGTCGTGGGCCGGGCCGGCCGTCACCCGGGATGAGCTCGACGTGTTCGGCAGCCGGAGACCAGTGTGGCTCGGTCCCGATGGGGCGTTCCGAAGGATGATCGTGACGGGTAGCGGGTAACCGCCGCTTGTCGCGGCCGTGCAGTCTGGGGCTGCGGACGTGGTTAAGGAACTCACGAGCGTGCTCGTCGACAGGGGCCTGGCCGGGATGCCACGGGGGCGGGGCATCCCGGCCGGACCGAGCCGTCCGCGGTGACCAGACCGGCGGGCGGCTCATTCCGGTGCGCGCGATCTTGTCCGTTCGGGCCGGACCGTGCTGCGCACCCTGGGCGCGTTGGCTACTGCTCGTCGTGGACGGTCCAGCTGGCGATCCGGTAGCGCGATGTCAGCTCTGCTTCGAGTCCGTCGGCGTCTTGGGCCAGGATCAGTGGCTCGAACACGTCCTGGATGCCGTCGGACAACGTGTCCGGATAGCAGTCACCACCGAGAACCGGGCAGTCGGCCAGGACGGACACGGCTGTATAGGTCGGGTTCCGGGAGTGGAAGGCCAGTGCCAAGGCCGGGAACTGGCCGGGGCGGAACTGCAGTTCGACTGCGCCGAGCGGGCCTTCGCAGATCAGCGACGTGCTGAAGCCGTGCCAGTCGAGCGTCCGGAAGGTCAGCTCGGGGTCGTGGTCGCCCGCCGGGGCAAGATCATCGGTGGTCATCGGGAATCCCCTGTTCGGTGAAATGCCTGGACAGGGCCGGGCCCTCAGCGCGCCGGACGGGGGTCCGCAGGACGGCGGGGGTTCCGCCCCTGCGGGCAGGCGGGCGGTCCGCAGCGGAGCAAGGGCGGTCCGCCTGCCCGCAGGGGCGGGTTCATCGGCGCGAAGCCCCCGGCCGGGGTGCTGGTCTCGTGACGTCCAGGCATTGACCGGCCCAGGGGTCCTGGGCGCCGACGCGGCACGGCTCGGCGCGGCAGGGTGCTGCTGTGCCGACCAGCTCGGCCGGCACAGCAGCACCAGCGTCAGTAGGTCGCGAACCCGCCGCCTTCGGCGGCCGCGCGGTTGAGGAAGGCGATCCAGCGGTCCCAGTAGTCGCGCTCGATTTCGCTGTCGGCGAGGACCTTCGCCACGATCTCCGGATCGGTGTCGCGGTAGGTGCGCAGGGCGCCGGCAATTTCCTCGGGGGTGTTGATCCATCCGTCGTTCGTTCCGGCGATCTTGTGCCACCACATGCGATCCGAGCTGGGGCTGAACCGCAGAACGCGGTTCGTCGCGGCGTGATGGGCCTGGGCCTGGGCGATCGCCTCCGGGTGTTCGGTCAGGTAGCGCCACTCCGCGGTTTCGTACTGGGACAGGACCTCGCCGGTGATGGCGGTGAACAGCTCGCCGCGCAGCTGCTCGGAGGGCTCGACCTGCTTCTCCGAGCCGGCGCTGGTCTCGGCTGCCGCGGTGGCGGCGACGGCGGGCACGGTGGCGGTCCGGTAGGACCGGAGTCCGGCCATGATCTGCTCGGCGCGAGATCGGGCCGCGTTCTGCTCGCCGGGGGTCAGGTGGTCCACCTTGCTCAGTAGCGAAGACAGGCTGCGCATGGCGACGTCGGACAGTGCATCCGCCAGGTTCGGGTGGCGCACGATCAGTTCGGTCATGGCCCCCTGGTCGATCTCGTCGGGCAGAGCACGCAAAGCCGGATGCGCGGCGAGGTCGGGGAAATTGGGAGCGCGCGTATCTCCGACCATGTTCAGGTGATCCATGGCCGAGGCGTAGCGGCGCCCGCCGAAGAGGTTGAGCCGGAAGGACCAGACCTGTTCCTGCGACATCGCGTCGTAGGCGTCCTCAACCGCCGCCTGTGCGGCGCGCCAGCGGTCGCTCCCGCCGCAGGGCTTGAGGTCCCGGTCGACTCCTCCTCGTTCGGAGGGGTCGAGGGCATTGCGTGCTTGCGCGGCCAGGCTGAATTGTTGGTGCGCTGTGTTGTACTTCGCGCGTTGCTCGGCGCTCGGCTCGTTGATCCAGTAGTAGTCGTAGCCCATGTGGTGCCTCGGATCCTGGTCGGGCGCAGGGACCGGGGTGAGCCCGCCGGTGCCCTTCGCGATCGGCGCCCCGGCATGGCTGTTCCGGGGCGCGACCGGTCAGGCCGGCGGCTGACCGCAGCGGGCAAGGGCGTGCGATCGGCCGGGCGGGTGGCCCGCAGCGCAGCGAGGACCGTCACCCGCCTGGCCGGGCAGGGCGGCCCTTGCGTGCGTGGTCGGCGGTGGCCAGGGTCCGCGCGTCCGGAGCGGCGGGCCGCCGCCGTGCAGGGTCCACCGCGATGTCGAGGTGATCTCGTGCCCGCATCGCAGCGGGGTGACATCGATGGCTCGGTGGCGTGCGAGCGAGCTCGGGCGGCCCTTGCGTCGTCGCGGTCGCCGATGCGTCCCGCGGTCCTGATGGGTGGCGTCTGCTCGACCAGAGCTCGCGCTTGCGCTCCAGACCGCGGCCGCTCGCAGGGGAACGGCCGGGGGTTGACCCCTCAGCCGTTCCCGTGACGTCAGTTTTCCTGTTGCTCCTTCAGCTTCTTCACGGCCTTCTTGCGGCCTTCCACCGCGGCCGTCAGGTCCCGCGGTGGCGGCTTGGTCTCGGCGGCGGAGGCGGCCTTGGCTCGTCGGCGGGCCGAGCGCGCGATGAACTCCTCGGTGGTTTCCTCACTCAATGGTCTGTCGCTTTCCGTGTGTGCTCGCGCTGATGCGGCATCTGGTCAGTCCGGTCGACGAGGCGACCGGCCTTCCCCGCCGGTTGGTGGGGCGCGATACGGAGCGACCACCAGAGCCCAGACCGGCCGGGGCGGCGCGCTCGTCCGGCCGGAGCGGGATCGCGCAGCGACCGAGCGAAGCGAGGCCCCGTCTCCTCCGGCCGGATCGGGCAGGTGTCGCATCGGGCGCAGCTGGCGCCGGTGGTCCAGAGTTCGACGCCCCCGCACCCGCGGAAGGGGTCTCGCCGGGACCGGGCGGCCGCAGGAACAGCAAAGCGGTCGGGCTGGACGACCGCCCGGTCCGCCCGTCCTTGCCGTGGTTGACCGTGGCCGCCCGGATCTGAGTGACTCGAGCCTCAGTGCGGCAGGACGAATGGCGTCCTGCCGCACCAGGCGCGCGGGTGGGTTCAGAACAGAAGCGGAGGAGTCCAGTTGTCACACCGCGGCGGAGGTCCCCACGGATCAGCGGGTGTCAGGCCCGCCGACAGCGCTGCCAGCACATCGCCATGACACCGATTCGGAGCGCACCAGCATCCGAGGGTCTTGCCGGACAGCTCAGCGAGTGCGGCGACCAGCTCGGGCTGCGCGAGCAGCCACCGCTCGTAGCGGGTGATCACCTGCTCGCGGCTGCCGTCGCGGCCGATCACGAAGGGATTGCCCCACTTCGACGGTCGGCCAATGTAGACGTCGTGCGGCGCACGTTTGCAGTGCACTACCAGCGGGTGTGCCATTCGCGTTCCTTCGCTCTCCTGAGTCCGGCGTCATCCGCCGGGAAACTGCTTCGCCGGCGCGTTCGGCCGAAGGGCCGTCGATCTGCGGCGGAGGAAGTCAGGCCGTGTCGGGGCCTCGCAGGGCGGCGGGGGTTCCGGCTCGCGCGGTTGGGGCCGGGTTCATCGCCGCGCACCCTGACGCGGTGTGATCGAGTTCGAGCAGATCAACGTCCAGGTCGGGCTGCGCCAGCCGAGTTGGGAAGCGGCAACGTCGCCAGGTGTGGCGGCGGGGGGTGGCGGATGACCGGGGGCGGCCGGGGTCGAGCAGGGTGCTGGAGCCGTGCCCTGCCACCCTCGGATGGCAGGGCACGGACGTCCTGTGCGGCGGTGGTCAGCTCCGCCCGGGCAGCTTGAGCGCGGCGGCCTGCTGCGGGCAGTAGCTGCGGATGGCCGCCACCGCGATCGCGCTTCCCCAGTCCGGGTAGCGGTCGTCGGAGAGGCTCTTCACGATCGCGGGCAGGGCCGTGCCGCTGTTGAGTGAGGTACAGACTCGCCGTCCGACGGTCACCAGGTCGGTGGAACTGCCCGTCGAGGTGTAGTCGATGTCGGCATTGCGCGTCTCACTCAGGAACACGATGTCGGCGTTGGTCAGTTCGGGACCACCGCCGCGGTTTGCGCCCAGGGCCGAGCAGCTGGTCAGCGCCATTGTGGACGCGATGGCCGCGAGAGCGAGAGCGCGGGGACGAAAGCGGTTGTTCACCGGGAACCTCCGGATCGAGGGTGCGTGGACGCGCGCGTGCACAGCGGGCTGGGCGGGCACGGGCAGGGTTCGGCGGAGCCGACCGCGTAGCGGTCTGCCTTGCCGGCGCCCCGCCCGGTCTGCTGCCATCCGGCGTCCGCGAACCCGGCTGGCCGGATGCTCCGTCAACCGCCGGCGATGTGGCGCGAGGTCGTCGGCCGGGCATGCTTGCGCTGATCTGCTCGGGCGAAGCACGCCGTAGAGGTGAAGGTGCGCGGTGCGGAAGGCACAGTCGGCAGGCGGACGTGCGACGTTTCGGCTGCGAGTCGGGCTGGTTTGCCAGGCAGCCCACTGCACGGGCGAAGGCAACGCCACCCGCGGTCAACTGCCTGGCATAGCCGCGATATCTAGGCGTCCGGCTTCGTGTTCTCCAGGGTGGCGAACAACTCTCGCAGACTGGCCCGGTCGAGCTTCGGCATGTCGGCCCTCTCGATCGTCCACACCTTGACCGGCCGGCCCTGCGCGTACCTCTTCATGTCCCGCACCTCGGCCGCGGCTGCTGCTCGGGCGTTCTCAACGCTGCGCGCGGCCAGCGCCGACAATGGCCCCTGTTCGCAAATCACCGTGGATTCCCATTTTTTGGCATCGGAGGGGTGCGGGTGGAACACCACGGCGATGCGGACGATTTCTTCGGTCAACGGTCAGGCCTCTCGTACTCGCCGAAGGTCTTCTCCTTGCGGCGCGGGGCCCGGGCCTTATCCGGTCGGGACGGCACGGTCAGGGGTGTAGCCGGAGGCCGCGCGAAGCGCGCCCTTGACCGTGCCGTCCCGCTCGGATCGTGTGTGGCCGCGTGTCCGGGAAGTCTGGCGCGAGTTGCCGACGGGCAGACCGGCGACCGTGTCGATCCCTGAGGGTCAGGCTTCCTTTGCGCAACAGGGTTTTGCGGCTGTTGTGAGTAGCGCGATGCATGCCTGCTATCCGGATCTGCGGGGTGGCCCAGCGGAGTGGCGAGGTGCTTTCAGCAGTCGAGGAGGCCGCCAAGGACGTGACCGGAGCGCGGACACGCCGCCGGACGGGCTGCTGCGCTTTTCGCATTCACGCACGCCGACATGGTCTGGGTCGTGCCCGCGCTCCGGTCAGCAACTGGCGCCGCCGAGGTCCCGCGGTTTGGAGGTAGGCCGCGGGTCCGGCGCTGGTGAGTGCCGGGCCCGCGGCCGGAATCGGCTAGCCGGTCTTCATTTCGATCTGGTGCCACCGGTGGACTTCCACGAGTGCGCCGTCGATGGAGGGGAACGCAGATACTCGTTCGTCACCGAAAGAGCTGCTGGTGATTTCAACCCCGACGCGGGCGGCTGTGTCAGCCGTCCAGAAGCGGGTGGGAAAGGTCAGGCTGATCGAGCCGTCGTTTCCCGCCGCAACACCACGTGCTTCCATGTGTTCGTACAGCTGGAACAACAGCCACTGCAGTTCGGTGAGCTTGACCTGGAATGCGTTGGTGGCGTGCTCGGTGAACCCGCCGCGCAGGCCGTGTTCCTGGATCACGCAAAGCCGGTCACGGTGGTAGAGGCGCTGTATCAGCGCGTCGGCGCCGATGAAGATCGCCGCGTAGATGGCGAACGGGATCAGCACGTTGAGCCAGTTGATCCAGTTCCAGTCCAGGATGTTCAGCAGTGTTTCAGATCCGACCGGTGGGGATCCGCTGATCAGCGGTGCGATGTGCTTCACACGTGTCTCCTGTAGACGGTGGAATGGGGCCGCTCGCCCGCGGGCGAGCGCGTCACTGGGAGACCGGGTGCCGTCGGTGAGGCCGAGTGTTCCGTGCTCGGCCGACCGATGTGAGATCGCGCGGCACGTGCGACCGAGCGCAGCGAGGCTGGTCTCACTCGCGTCGGCTGCGGCGCTGGAACGCTCGGGCGATCGCGGCGCCGGTCTACGGTGTGACGCCCGCCCCGGTGGTGGACCGGGGCGGGCTGCGGCGTCAGGGCTTGCGGTGTACGGCGCGGATGTCGCGAACGACCTCGGCGATCTCGTGCTGCTGCAGCCCGGCCACGACGGCTTCGCACTGCTGCATCAGGCGAGTGATGATCTCCGCGTCACCGAGACGCAGGTTGATGTCGGTGACGACAAAGGCCACCAGCTTGATCAGGTTCGACTCGCAGATGCGCCGGTGCCGCGGCGCGAGTTCGTCTGCGATGGCCATTGGCTTCATGCGCGGTTGGCCAGGTTCTTCACGGCTGCTGCGATGAACGGCAACTGCGTGAACGGCGCACGGCTGGAGAGGATCTTGGTCAGCTGCGCCTGGATGTGTTCGGGGGACGGGTTGGCCGTGCGGTGATGGTCGATCAGCCTGACGGCGCTGACAACGTCTTTGAGACGTCGATCAGGCGCCATGTGGTGAAGTTGTTGTGCCACGTACTCGGCTTTGTCCATGTGCCGGCTCCCGGTTGCGGTCCTCGCCAGCTGGCCTGGCGATGCGGTCCCCCGGTGTTGGGGGCGGAGCCGGCAAGACCGGCGGTGGCGGACCGGCCAGGATCGCGCGCTCGTCCGACCGGGGTGGGATCGCGCGCAGCGCGACCGAGCGCAGCGAGGCTGGTCTCCCCCGGTCGGCCGGGCTGGTGGGATCTTGGGCGCAGCCGCGGCCGCCGGTCAGCATGGGTGAGCCCTCGACGCGTGGGGCTGCTCCGTCCGGGACGTCTCGATGAGCGTCCCGGTCCGGGCGGCATCAGCTGGGGTGCGGCCACACACCAGACCGGACAGGTGTTGCCCCCGGGACCGCGGGAAGCTGGGCCCCGCGGTCCCGGGGCTGAGGTCACGGATTGTCCAATGGCTCGGGCGGCGGGGTCGACCGGCCGAGATCCTCATTGAACAGTGAGTGTGGAATGTGGCCGTAGTTGTCTACCGGGCTGGCGTTGCCGTGGTTCCCGCGTGCCCACCAGTAGTGCAGCGCGAAGTCCAGGTGCAGATCGTGGGGATTGCGCGTGTATTCGGCGGCGGGTTTCGGGTTCGGCCAGCGATCGTCATTGAACGCGCGCCGTCCGTCGTTCCAGGCCTGCATCCATGCGATGATCGGCGGTTCTTCCGCCGAAATCTCGACAGGCAGGGAAGGTTGGGAGTCAGGGGTGCTGCTGTGCGGGGCGAGCAGATTGCCGATGTTCTCCAGCGCGATGGTGGCAGGAACGTCGTCTCGGGTCCAGGCCGTGACCTGCTCGCGGATGCTCAGCACGAGCCGTTCGGGGTCGTGGAGTGGGTCGTGGGTGTTCATCGTCGTGTCCTTCCGGACTCGAGTTGCGGGGTCATGTCCAGTGCGGCTCGCCGGCGGGTCTGCCGCCGGCGAGCCGCGAGAGTCAGGCGTGCACGGGGATGGCCTCGTCAAGCACCTCGATGCCCCAGGGGGCGCGCTCCCAGTCAGGAAGGGTCCGATAGCGATAGGTTTCGCCGAAGGGCCCGGTGACCAGCACGGCGAGGTCAGGGTGGCGTTCGAGGATCGCGGTGTGCAGCGCGGTCGTCAGCTCGTGGACTTCGCTGTCGTGCCAGCCTGGGTGTTCGCAGGTCTGGTAGTCGAAGCAGGACACGGCCTTGAGCACCACGATCGGGTCGAGGCTGGCCTCGGTGGTGCGCAGGAGGTAGTCGGGCGACCGGGTTTCCTTGCCGTAGCGGTAGTCGACGGACGTGTGGTTTTCCTGCCAGAGCTTCTGCCCCAGGGCGCGGAAGCCTCGGGCGCCGAGGTCGGGGGCGACGACGCCGTACTGCGCCAGCGCGTTGACGAGCACATCGATGTGCCCGCTGGAGACAATCCATGCGGACATGCGAAGACCTTCCTGTATAGGAAAAGGGGCTGTGCGGCGCCGGTCTCGCTCGGCGGCGCTGTCGCCGGTCGCGTCCGGCGCCGAGAGGTGGTCAAGCCACGCGTTTCGGCTTGACCACCGGAGGGGACGGGCGCACGGTGCGGGCGGCCGCCGAGCGGGACCGGGCTGCGCGAGCACGGTGATCAGCAGCCCGCTGGCCGGGTCCTTTGCGTTACAGGTAGGTACCGCACACGCATTCGCAGTAGTGCTGGCGGTCGAGCGGAGCGATGTAGCAGCGGTGGATGCTGTCGCTCACTGCCGGGCAGGAGATCCTGGTGCTGGTGCGCTCACACCGGTGTTCTGTAGTACGGGCCAGGTGCAGTAGCTGGCCGGCGGCCCCAGCCCGGGTGTCCTGCACTGGCAGGCCGCGTCCGTCGGCAGCACAGTAGGAGCCCCAGTCGCCCCAGGCGAAGCGCACGACGTTTCCCAGCAGGTGTCGTCCGAGGAAGACCTCGTACGAGTCCGGCGGCTGAGAAGCGGCTAGAGCGGTCAAGGTGGTGAAGATCGGCCGATAGAACACGTGTCGGGGGTCCCGCACCACTGGGCCGTCGCGATGGCCCGGGGGCCGGTTCGCGCGGACGAGCTCGTGCAGTGTCGCGAGGCTGTCGAGGTTGTGCTTCACGTGTGGCTCTCCTTCGCGGTGACGCGGGTGGTCTGCTCGGCGCAGGCCGGTTTGAGTCAGCGCTGTTTTCGCGGCTTCGCGACGAGAAGTAGGTGTCCACAGTGGACCTTGCCTTGAGTGCCGCAAGTTCATCGCCTGAGAACGGACTTGCGTGCTCCCCTCCTCGTGCGAGGAGGGGAGCACGGCACCGCGCTCAGGTGGTGTGGATGGCGGCGAGAATTCCGCGCGCGCGGTCGACTTCGGCGTCGGGAAGGCCGGCCTTGCCGAGACGGGCGAGCAGGTCGTTGCACGTCTTCGCGTTGCCGCTGGCCGCGGCCGCGCAGAGCTTTACTGCGATGCGCTCGAGGTTCTTTTCCTGGCCGCTGCTGAATCCGGCCAGCTGGATCTGGACAGTCGGGGTTGCGCTCGCAGCGGTGTGGCTGATGATGACCGAAGGCTTGCCGGTGTTGCTCGGGCGGGTTGGGTCGGCGAAGTCGTAGGTGGACATGACTGGGCTCCTTGGGGGCTCGGGCGACGGCGGGGAGGTTGATCGCGCTCTCACGCGGCGGTGCTGCGATCGACGAAGAGCGCCGGTCGGTCCGGCGGGCGCGCCGAGCACGCCCGCCGGATCCAGTTCGGCGTCAGGAGCGCTTGCGGGAGCCCTTCGTCCGCGGGTTGGTCGCCTTGAGGTAGGCCTGGATGACCTTGTTGCTCAGGCGACCCACCGAAGCGACGGTGTAGCCGTTCGCGCCGGCCCAGGCACGGACCTGGCCCTTGAGGTCGTCCGGCTGGGACTGCGCCGACGCGGGTACTTCGGACACGGACTTGGGCGAGGTCTTGCGCCCGCCGACCCGGCGTCCGGCGCTGGCGTACTTCAGCAGCAGTTCTTCGAGGTAAGCGAGGTTGTCGGCGTCGAGGTCGATCTCGTAGTGGACGCCGTCCAGCGCGAACTTCTTGGTCGCGACCGCGGGGTTGCCGCTGATGTCGTCGACGGTGATGACGGTTTCCTTTGTCGCCATGGGCCGGTGGCTCCTTCTGGTGTGCAGGTGTTGCTGACGGCCTCGGCCTGAGCACGGCGTTCGGGGGTCCGCAGGACGGCGCGGCGAGGAGTGGGCGTTCGTTCGGGTGTGATCGCGCGGAGCGCGACCCCGCAGGGGCGTGTCTCACCGGAACGGACGTGCGTGGAACGCTGCGCCGCTCGCCCCCGGGCGTTGTGCTGGGCTTGTGGCGTCAGCAGCACCCGTCACCAGCAGCGCCGGCGGATCCGCCAAAGCCGAGCTGTCGACCTGCGGTAGGCGGGAAGGGCGGCGGGACTCGCAGCCCGCGCCGATCGGTGCCGCGCCGAGGCGCTGGACGGAGGTTCTGCCGGACACTTTCGTCGAGCGAGCGCGGGAACGAAAGGGGCAGACTGCCCGGTATGAGCACTTCCGCGAACTCCCGCAATCACAATGCTCGGCCTGGCTACCAGTTGCACGACGCCATTGACCTGCTCGGCTGGGAAGACCAGAGCATCTGGGGCTGGGACGAGGGCACCAGCAGCTTCTTCGCCCAGCTTTGGCGCAACGGGTCAAGCTCTGAAGCACCGGAGATCTGGCTAACCGGCGCCCGCAAGCCCTATCCGTGGCCAGGCTGTATCGCACTGGACATCGTGGAACTCATCGAGGCAGACCCGCTGGCCGTCGTCCAGGCACTGGGCATCGCCGATCCCGAGCCGGCGCTGCGCAGTGAGGACGACATCGCCCGGCACGCCGATCAGCTGACATCGCTCAACGACCGAAGCGAGTACATCGGTGGCCAGCTCGCCGCACTGACCTGGACACGAGGACAATCTGAGCTCACCCTGAGCACCCGCGCGCCGTGGGACCAAGGCAGGCCGAGCGCGGCGCGCGCCGACGCAGAGCATCATCTGATCACCGGGCGCGTCTACCTCGGCGGAGATCCGGTTCACGGCGGCAGCTTCTTTAACGGGGCCGACGAAGCGCTATGGTGGACACTCGGCCGCTGATGCCCGTCCTGCTCGGCATCTTCGATGCGAATTTCATGCGGGCGAGGGCGCGGGCAATCCACAGTTTTTCGGTGCCGTTCATGGACGACTACTCGATTCCCTTCGTTCATTGCGACGCCGTAGTTCGGCAAGCGTGAGGGGACGCACGACACCGTCGCGCTGCTCCTTGAGGATCGCGACATCGCCGAACTCGGCACGGAACTCGTCCTCACGTCGCTCGTAGTCAGCGAACCGATCAGGATGACGTTCCAGCAGGCGCAGCCAGTGCGCCTGTCCTCCGCGCACACAGCAGCCCGCGCAATTCGCGTGGGCGAATCCTTCGTCGTATGCGGCCGGCGGGGTCAGGCCGAGGGACCGCGCCTCAGCCAGCATCGCGGCCTTGGTCAAACCCGGCTCGTTGGTCAGCGGGAACTCCACATGCCAGGGCGCCCAGCCCTTGCGAATGCCGGGTATCCGCCGGGTTTCCCCGGCATCGATCCCGACGTACAAGGTGGTTGCGTCAGGATCGGCGTGCTCGTCGAGCCAGCGACGGGCGGGTTGCTGCTTGAGAATTTTGGAGCAGGGCGCGAGACGCGCGTTGCCGAGGAACCGTGCGTGCCAGTAGACCTCGAACGGGGTGCGGCCGTCAGTTGAAGCGTGCGAGTTCGCCAAATCCCGTAACGCGTTGAGCGCGAACCCACGCGAGGCAACCAGTTCCTATCCTGGTCTCAGCTTGGGTTCGCGGTCAACTTCGTCGCGCGAACGACCGCCGGTCCGAGTTGTTCGAGGTCGAGCGAGCGGCGCAGTCGAGCGCGTCCGAACGGGAGCCACGGCCGTTTCAAGATCGATTGTCTTGGGTTCACCGTGACGTTCGTCCTGCGCGGATAGCGGTCCGCGTGTCGCATGTGGACATGGGTGAAGCCCCGATATGACAAGGGTCCCTTCACAGACCTACGTCACCCGGAGCTTCGCTGTGGTTCAGTCTGTCATGTCCGCCCGGCGGATGTCGGTGCCGGTCGTGCCGGTGGTGGTGCCGGTCGCGCAGGTGTGTACCGGCCTGCTGCAGTCGTTCGCCCAGGTCAGCGACGGCCGGTCCGATCAGGGCCGGGACCATCCGGTGGCCGCGGTGTTGGCGTTGGCCGCGGCAGCGACGGTGGCCGGCATGGGCGGCTACACCGCGATCACCGGATGGGTAGCCGAGGTGCCGGCCGAGATCCGCCACAACTTGTATCGACGCAGCGGCGCGGCGCCAGCGGCGGCACCGTCGAAGGCCACGCTGTGGCGTGTAGTCACCGGCGCTGACCCGCAGGCGTTCGACGCGGCGGTCGGCACCTGGCTAACCCGGGGCCTGTCCGCGATGCTCAAAGCCGCCGAACACGTCCCCGCTACCGGCAAGGCGCCGCTGATGATGCAGATCCGCCTCGACGGCAAGACCAGCCGGGGCGCCACCGACGCCGAGGGTAACCAGATGCACCTGCTGGCCGTCCTGATCGGCCAGCCCGGAAAGACCACGGTGGTCGCGGCCCAGACCGAGGTCGGCGCCAAGACCAACGAAGTGCCCAAAGCCGTCGACGTGCTTGACCAGATCGACCTGACCAACACCGTGTCCACCGCGGACGCGCTGCACACGGTCAAGGCCACCGCCGACTACATCCACCGCCGCGACGGGTTCTTCCTGCTACCGGTCAAGGAGAACCGCGCCGCGTTGTACGCCGCCTGCGACGCCCTGCCCTGGGCGAGCACCCCGATCGCCCACAAGCACACCGAGCGCGGCCACGGGCGCATCACCCGCCGCACCATCCGCGTCCTGCCCGCCCCCGAGGATCTGCCGTTTCCCCATGTCAAGCAGGTGTACCTGATCGAACGCTATGTCACCGACACCACTGGGCAATCACCATCAGCGGCTGCCGCGCTCGGCGTCACCAATCTGACCGACACCCTGGCCGGCCCTGCAGATCTGGCTACCTACGTCCAAGACCATTGGGGTGTGGAGTCCCTGCACTGGCTTCGTGACACCTGCTACCGCGAAGACAACAGCCACGCGCACACCCGATCCGGCCCCAGGATCCTCGCGTCCCTACGCAACCTGGCCATCGGGGCACTGCGCCTGGCTGGCCGCCACGACATCACCGAAGCCACCCGATGGGCCAACCGCTACATGTATCGGCCATTCACCATCCTCGGCCTCACATTCTGATGCGTCCGCCATGGACGCGCCCCGGCGCAGTCGCTCACCTAACATTGATCTTCCGCGATCAGGTCCAGATGAGTTCCTCGGCGATAGCGCCGTCCTTCCAGCGCGCGACCGTCACCATTCGACTGCCGTCCTCGAACTCACCGACGACGCAGGTCCACTCGCCGGAGCCGAACCGGATAGGGTGCGCTGTGATCTGCGGTACGGAGCCGCCCACGGAGTCTACGAAGGCTTTCATCGCCCCGATGTGATCCTCGATTCCGTGGGTGACAGGCATTCCCTTCATGTCGACGACGACGTCCTTCGTGTGCTTATGGGCGAAGACGCCCTCCCAGTCGCCGGCATTCCAGCCGTTGAAGTCGAGCTCGTCCATGCTGTCCAGGTTGCGGTCGACATCAGTCATGTCAGTGCCTTTCTCTGTTGTGGTTGTCTGCTTGGCAGGTCAGGCAGTTGGGAACAGGTAGCCGTTTTGGATGTCGAGGAGGCCAGCGCCCCCGGCTCGGGGGAAAGCGGTGAGTAGGGTGCTTTTGAGTTCGGCGCCGTTTGTCGCGTTGGCCAGGGCCGGTTCGGCGACATCAAGGTAGGCCAGCACGTAGTCGTAGAGCTCCGGTCCACCAGGCGCTCCGTGGCCGGGCAGTACGGTGGAGAATCCCTTGCTCCGAAGCTCCTCGACGCTCGTGCGCCATCCCGCGAGGTGCTTCTCCGCAAGGTAGAGGTGCAGATTGTCGTAGACCAGGTCCTGGGCCAGCACGACTCCTTCGTCTGCAAGCTCGATGATGAGCATGGCTTCAGCTTCGGTCTGGGTGACGGCCGCGAACTCGAAACGAACGCCGTCGATTACCTCGACGCCGGGCTCGACATCGATCGTCGGGACTGTGACCTTGTCGGGGACGAAGTCCCCGACGGCAGCCTTGTTGCCAGCCAGCATCACGTCTCCGGCTGCAGCGATGGTCTCGCGGGTGGAGGGCAGAGCATGAACCGGTGTGTTGAAGACGCCTGCGCCGAAGAAGTGGTCTGGATGGGCGTGCGAGACGTAGACGCGGGTGATCGGCTTTCCCAGCGAGGCAGCGAACTCGGCTGCCTCGACGGCGAACGGCAAGCCGTACTGGGTGTCGAGGATCAGCAGTTGGCTGGCCAGCTCGATGACGTGAGTGTTGACGGCGAGCCCGGATTCGGGCGACGTGTAGGTGTGGATCGCGACCTGCTCGCGCCTCGTCGTGGTGATCGTTCCCTGCATGATCAGCTCCTGGCGAATCGGCCGCCGCGGGGGGGGCGGACTGTGGACGTGGCTTTGGCATTCCAGCGTGTGTCTGGCCGATCGAGCCGGGTCACGCCGCTTGAAGAGAGCGTTTGGACAGCCCGAGGGCGTACCCGCCGACGGTGGTGGTCGGTGGCTCCGTCGGGTCGGTGGTGGCGCGGAGGGTGACGAACAGCGGTGTGAAGTGCTCCACGGTGGGATGCGCGTAAGGCATTCCAGGCGCGCGGTCGCCGAAATCGGCGAGTTGGTCGACGGCGCCACGGTTCAACGCGTTCGATGACCAGGAGTCGAAGTCCGAGGACCAGCCGGGCACCTTGTCCAGCTTGCCTGGCCGATGTACGGCAAGCCGTGGGTCATGTAACCCGAGCCGATCACGAGGACACCGGAGTCACGCAGCCGTCGGCGGCCCGCCGTGGTACTGATTCCAAGGAGTGCCATTGGGACTCCTCAGTGCAGTCGGACCCAGAGCCGGTTGGAGTGGTGTCGGTTTAGGCGACGATGGCGAACCCGCCAGTCCAGGAGACCTTCTCCCTGACGGCGAGCGTGAGCTGGAGGAAGCCGACCGCTTCCAGTTCGCGGGCCCGATCCAGAGTGCCGGCGTCGGTTGCACGCAGGCCTCCGGCCGTGACAATTTCGGCGAGCCGTGCCTTGGCGTCCGCATCGTCGCCGGCAATGAGCACGGTGCTCAGCAGCGGGCCGATGGTGCCGGTGGCGAGGGTGGCGGCGAACGTGGTGTTGAACGCCTTGAGCACGCGGGACTGCGGCAACGCAGCGGCGATCTCAGCGGCGGCCGAGCCGTCGGCCGCGACGGCCAGGGAGTCGAACGTCTCGAAGTTCAGCGGGTTGGTGATGTCGACGACGATCTTGCCGGCGAGTTGGTCGCCGCGCTTGGCCAGAACCTCGGTCACAGCCAGGTAGGGGATGGCGAGCACAACGATGTCGCCGGTGACCGACTTGTCGGTGTCGACGTGCCCGATTGTCTCGACCGTGCTGCCGCCGGCCGCGACGATGCCCGCGATAGCCCGACCCATGTTGCCGGTGCCGATGATGCTGACGTGCGCCATGATGAGCTCCCGAGACCATATGGTTGTAGTTACAACTAAGACCGTACGCTACGATAGTTGTAGATGCAACCGTTTCCGGAGGGTGCGACTGTGGACACGAATTGGCTGAACCAGCAGGAGCTGAGAGCATGGGTGCGACTCGCCGCAGTACTGGAGCTCCTGCCCGGGGTACTCGACTCCCAGTTACGACGCGACGCCGGCCTGACCCACTTCCAGTACTACGCGCTCGCGATCCTCTCGGAGTCACCGCAGCAAACACTGCGGATGACGTCCCTTGCCGCAGCCACCAACTCGACGTTGCCTCGGCTCTCCCACGTAGCACAGCGGCTCGAGGACCTCGGATTGACGGAACGGTTCCCCTGCCCGGAGGACGCCCGGGCCACAAACATCCGGCTCACGGCCAGCGGCCGGAAGAAGGTCCGGGCGAGCGCGCCAGGGCATGTACGCAACGTCCGGCAGCACGCCATCGACGCTCTGAGCCCCGAACAGGTCAGCCAGCTGACCGCCATCACCGATGCGATTCTGCGCCGCCTCGACCCAGCGGAGACCATGTCCCAGACCTATCGCCGCTACGACTCCGCCCCGCCGGAGTCCGGCCGCGAGAGTACGGCCACGAAAGCAGGACGCTGACTACGGGTCCGAAGGCCACGAACGTGCCCGCCCGCGCTCGAACGTCCGCATAGCTGCGGGGTTCCGGTTGGCGCAAGCTGCGCCCCCCTCGATGGGCTCGAGGCCCTCGACGAGCAGCCCCGGCTGCGGCGTCGTCATCATCGCCCGTCCTGACGATCTGCTCGAAAGCGCTCAGGCCCAGCCCGACCCGGACACCCCCTGGCGCAAGGCCCCGCCGCCGGCGCACGTCGACGACTTCCGCGCCCTGCTCAAAGCCACCGCCATGCGATTGGGCCGGCCCATCCAGATCCTCCGCCGCACGACCTGGGACCCGACCGACCTTCAAGCCAACAGGCGCCGAAAAGCGCCGGGTGCAGGACGAGGCCACCCGCGCCTGGTACCTGCACTCTGCCCGCTACTACAAAGCCGGTGACGTACCTTGGCGCCTACCCCGCGAGGCCAGTGACCTGACCAGCTTGCTACGTCGGCGAACGCCACAGTGAACCCAAGGCAATCGATCTTGAAACGGCCGTGGAACGGGAGCGGATCCGCTGGTGGAACGCGCACGCGATGGAGCTACCTCCTGATGAAGGTCGCAATAGCAACAGTGGCGCTCGCGATCGTGGCGATGCCGACGACGACTGTCCACCAGATCGAAAAGCTCCGGCCGGTCTGCTTGGAGTCGCGGCTCGGGTTGACGGTCGGGAACTTCAGGAGTGCGACGAGTGCCAGCAGGAACATCGCCACCAACGCCACCAGCAGCAGCATCGTCAAGGAAGGAGTCATGGCCGTGAGCGTGCCTTGCACCGATTAAGCGTTGTATCCGGAGGTCGGAGGTATGTACGAACAACACTTAAGCGGTAGGGTGAGGTCTATGAGTCGAGGCTGGGGCAAGGTGCAGCGCCACGTGGTGGCCACGTTGACCGAGGCCGCAGAGCGGCGCGAGGACGCTTGGGTGCTCTTGCGCAGCTTGGCTGGTCAGGACCCGGCGTGGGACGACAACGGAGAACCGGTGAAGGTCAACAAGTCCCGCGCCGAGGCGACCAGACGGGCTGTGCGCGGGCTCGTCGCGGAGGGAGTCGTCGAGAAGCGAACAACCCGGCTCGGCACGAAGACGCTGGCCGTGGTGCGACTACGCCGAAAGGAGCCAGACGAGCCTTCGATACTGCCGAAGTCGATGGACCAGATGTTGAATGCCGACCTGCATCGCCAGAATCTCGTGCACAACGAGTTGCTGCAGGCGCTCGGATCGCGCTATCGACGGCAACTGGTCGCAAGGCTCGACACGGAGACGGCGAGGTTGTACGTCCCGGATGACCCTCAGGGCACCTACCAGACAATTTATCTGAACCAACCAGCGCCGCCGAACGAGCACCAGTGGTTCGCGGAGTACGCGACTTTGTTCTCCCGCCCCGGAAAGGAGGCAGGCAGCGCGGTCGGAAGAGAGATCGAGATTCAAGTAGAGGCGGCGCTCACTCGCCGTGGGGTGGCACGCTGCGACAGTTGCCGTGCTGCGCAACGCGAGCAATGCGATGCGTTCACTCGCCCGGTTAAGGCGATGACAGATCGTGAACTCCAACTCGAAATGTCAGCATTGTTGGGCTGGGATGCCCGGAAGCTCCTGGACAGTGCGTGGCGAGAACTGTCAGCACTGCCGGACGAGCAGGACGAGACCTGGGTGGCTGTCGCCACTGACGCACCCATGACCGGCGTGCCAGGCGGTTCCCCGTCGAAGGCAAACCGATGTCTGGATTCCTGAGCCTGCACTGGGAGCACTGGCGAAAGAACTCCCGTTTGGTGGTCATCGCGGCAGAGTGGATCTGCGCTCGGGATGGGCGGCGTGCACGTAGTCCATCGCGGTGGTGACGCTGATACCGAAGATCCGCATGAGGTGCACGGGATCGGCGGTGTGGCGGGCCTCGTCGAGAATTCGGTCCTGTCTCAGCGCAGACGGGCGGACGCCGAGAGGCCGGAAGATCACGTCGATGACGTGACTGGACACTGGTGGCTCGCTAACCATGTCCGCCGACTGTTCGCTGATCAGCAGGTATGGGTTAGACGCAGCTGGCCAGCGACGATGTCGCTCTCGCAGCCAGGCCAGCGCGAGCTGGAGGGTGAGCTCATCGAGATAGACGACGTGACGTCCGCCGCGGCGGCGGACGATCAGCGTGCCGCACGCCCGATCGAGGTCGGCCAGCTTCAGTTCGGTGACCTCGCGCTTGCCGAGAGCGTGGATCGCGATGAGCGCGACGACAAGCTTGGCCAACGGACCGTCCGCGCGGTCGATCAGGCCGCGCAGCCGGTCGGTGGAGATTGAGGCGGGCAGTCTCACGATGGCAGCGACGGTGAAACCTCGGGTGGGGTCGCGGAAGATGACGCGTTCTTGTTTGAGTGCACGGAAAATGCTGCGGAGCGCGGTGAGCCGATCGGCGGCGGGGTGGCCGATGAGTCCGTGCATCGCGCTGTCGATGTGTTGCGGAGTGATCTCCCGAAGGCTGTCGTATTCGTTGCTCCAGTGCTGAAGGACTGGGTAGGCGTAGCCGAGGTACTTGCGGATGGTCTCAAACGACCGGGCCGGATGAGGGCGCCGCCCTTCGCCACGAAGGACCTGCGCCCAGCGGCGCAGCTCGTCGGCCAGGCCAGCTGGCAACGCCTGAATCCGTTGCTCGAGAACCCGTTCATGGGTGCCGACCCGGCGATCCGGATCCGGAATGAGCATGGCCCGCGAGGCAAGGAATTCAACGGCACGGCGCGCGTTCGTGCCAGGCCGATCCGACGGGAGAGAACGAACATCCGCTTCATGAATCGGGGCGTCGGCGCCGATCCACGCCAGCACGATGCGGAGACTGCGAGCCACCAGGCCTCGAAGCGCATCCTCCCAATGCCGGCTACGGGCATAGCGGTCGAGCTCTGTCATCAGTGCCTTGGCGGAGGGAGCCAACGCAGGCAGCTGGTCCAGCGAGCCGGCAGCGATGCAACTCCAGTCGCGCCGGACCTCGAACAGCTCGTCTTGGCGAGGATCGACCAGATGCGGCGAAAGTCGAGCTTGCGGTCGATCTGCTGCTGTGCGTCGACGGGCCCGGTAGCCGGGAAGATCCGCGCCGAGATAGCCCGCGCGGTGTCGCAGCTTGAGCGCGAACTGGCCGCCGAACCACAGCTGCGTTCCGCGCTGACCGGTGGCGTCCGGTCCATGTTCAGCAATGTGCACCGAGCAGCCTCGACAGAGGCCGTCAGCCCGGACCGGCGACTTTGTTCGCCGGCATCGCGAACAAGGGCCGATCGGATGCCGCAGGCTGAATTTCCAGCTCTGGCAAGGCCTACAGCGTGGATAGGCGTGGATGCCCCAGCAACCACAGTCGATACATCCACGCGCTACTGAAGTGTCTTTGGTCGTGATCGGAAGGGCGACACGGCGCGGACCTAACATGCCTGCTCGACGCAAGATCTCGGTCATGTGCTTGTCGAACCTCGGCAGATCGTCCAGCACATCAGCCGTGACCAGCGTTTCCCCGTCAGCGTCACGTATGGCGAGCACCAGCCGACCGATGCGCGCCAGCCAGTACTGGATTCCTTTCGAGAAACCGCGCTCTGTGGCGAAAGCGAACGCAACGGCACGCACCTCGTCCTGCCCGTGCAGAACACGGTCGCGGATGCGGGCCTCGTCCGCTTCGAGGATCTGGCGCCGCGGCCGCATCAACATGAGCTGACCAGGAGTCGCCGGAGGCAGGACCCGCAGATCGTCCGCGAACCGCGGAGCGGCGGCGTGTAGCCGTTCCAGCCACGATCGTGGCCGACTGCGGTCCGGTGTTTGGCCCCGCAGCGGGCGGTCCAGTGGTTGCGCTGACGGTAGGCGAACTCCGGGCAGGATCAGGCCCAGCTGGCACGAACCATCGGAGCGTTGATCGATCATCCAGCCGGGATCGCTGGTCCGTATTTCGCGCAGACACAGGCGACATAGGTTGTCGGTGTTGACATGGCTGGAGTGCCCACACCGCTGGCAGTCCGCCACGGCGACATGCTTCTGCCTCCAGGTCGAGCAGCTGACGCAGTCTGCGTACTGGCGAAGCTCACCCCAGCCGAAGCAGACCCGGCACTGGCCGACCGGCCACTGACGTCGCGCCACGTCAGTTGGGCGGCAGCGAACGACGACCGCCCGACCGGCCACGCCGTGGCGTCGGCCGCACCGCGCCACCGGATTCGTCTTCGGCGCCGACGGCGCGCTGTTGCCGGGTCTCGTCGCTGCTGGCCAAGGGCTCGGCTTCCAGCAGGTCGGCGACCGTGCAGTGCAGCGCGGCGCAGATCTTGTCTAGATCGTCCAGCCGGAGGCTGATCGGTTTGTTGCTCCACAAGGCAGCGACCTTGGACAGGGACGGTTCGAACCCGACTTCCTGGAACGCGGCCAGCAGGTCGCTGGGCCGCCAGATGTCGCGCTTGGCCGCCGCCCAGCGCAGATTCCACTTCATCGCAGGTTCCCCTTGTCCATAACGAGTCGTTGCACCGCCCTGCCGGCGGCATCCAGACTGGCCCTCTCTGGATCGGCGTGTGCGGTGGCTAGGTATGAAACTGTGGTCGTCGGCCGATCATGGCCGAGAAGTTTCTGTACTTCCCACAGCGACATCCCGCGCTCGTAGTTGTGCGTCGCGCACGCATGCCGCAGCAGGTGGGGATACAGCTCGGTCACCGGGCCGGTCACGAACCGGTGGCCAGCGGCCTTGAGCGTTCTCCGGAACGTGGACGGCGTCACCGCGATGCCTGGGACATCGACGTTCAGCGCTGTCACGGCCGTCGGGATCCGCTCGGACGGAAACAGCGGCGCGGTCAGGTCCTCGGGGTCATCGCAAAACTCACCACGGACTTCCTCGACGTACCACCAAAGCAGGGCGCGGCCGTCCTCGAACAGGTATGCCTCGCGCTGCCTGGGGCCCGACCCGCGAGCGCCCTTGCCGTTGACCAGGAACCGGCCCCATTGGCCAGATTCCCAATGCACGTCGCCGATCTTCACCGAGCACAGCTCGGCGGCCCGAACGCCAGAGATGTAGGTCAGCTTGCCCATCACATAGTCGCGGCGAGCGATGACTGGCTTGCGCGCTTGATCCAGCGAGTCTCTCCAGCGGGTGAAGAACTCGCGTGTCGCCCGCTGCGACGGCGGCACCCGCAGCCCGAAGTCGCCACGGTGCCGGGGCCGGTTGAATGGATCTATCGGTGACTCGACGCCGATGCCGAACAGGCGGGCGATCTCGCCGGCGTAGCGTTGCTCCAGGAACGCGAAATAGTGGTCGAGCAGGTTCATCTTCTGGCGCACAGTGGAGCGGCCGCGCTTACCCGGCCCGGCGAAGTAGTGATCTACCTGCCGCGGAGTCAGCCGCCACGCGACCACGCCGTAGTGCTCACAGATCTCGACCACCGGCCTGACCAGCCGGTCCAACGTGGTCGCAGCCAGGCCGGACACGTCGCGCGCCCACTGGTACTCCGCCAGCGTGTCGAGGTAGAGCGTCTCCTCGCCGCCGTCCGATGCGCTGGCTGCCTTCCGCCGCTGCAACGTGACGACCTCTGCCAGATCTGCCTCGGCGATCGGCTCGTCGCCGGCTGGCGGGGTCGTCGACGAGAGGAGCGACAGCCTGCGACTCCTGGAATCCGACACAGCGAGGTAGATTACACGAGTTACTCCTGAAATCCAGGAGTTACGCCCGGAATCCTGGACGATTCACTGTGGACAAGGGGACCGGTCCTGGCCTGCTGAAATGCGACTACGCGGCCAGCTCCATGGGCGGGGAACCTGTGCGTACTCCAGTTACGCGCACAAGTCGCGCGCCGAGCTGCTCGGCTGACTCGGTCAGGAAGGCGTAGAGGCTGTCTTCCTCGATCAGTGTGTCGCAGAACAAGAGGATCATGTCGTGGGTGCCGTGCTTGGCGGCGACGCGCTGAGCGGTGGCCCAGCTGCCGATTCCGCCGCTGGCCTGGATGACGTGCATGAGAGCGAGGTCCTTTCGAGGCGGGGCGACGCCGAGGCGCGAAGTCGGACCGACGGTCGCCGCCGGCGCCGGACGACCTCCGTTGGAACGGGTCCGGCACCGGCGGACGTAGCGGTGGGAGTCAGCTCTGAATGCCGGGCGTCGGTCCGGTGCTGCCGGGTGTGTCTTCCGGTGCGAGATAGACGTCGGTGCCCCAGGTGCGGCAGGTGACGTTGAGCGCTTCCCACGGGTTGGCGCGGAGGAATCCGTTGCCGGCCAGGGCGGCGTCGGCGGCCGTAGTGTCAGCGAGGTTGCCGTCGTCGTCGACCTCGGTGACACAGGCCGGGGTGATAGTCACGTCCGCTCCGTCGGGACCGGCTCCGAGCGCGGTGATTTTGCCGCTGGCCGGATCCCAGCGTGTGTTGTAAGGCTGCGGTTCGACCGCGTCGTCGGTCGGCATCGCCGCGATCGCCTCGGACCACGGGACTCCGAGTGCGGCCCGCCGGTCGCCGGGACTCATCTGGTCCAGTTCGAGGACTTCCCGTGCGGTGAACACGGCATCCCCGTCATGGTCGGTGCTCGCGACGAACCGTCCCAGGCCCGGGACGTAGCGGCAGAAGGAGCCGAGCCACTCGTCGGTCGAATCCTCGTAAACGGTGAAGGACGCCTCGGGGGCGGTGTCGATCAGGTCGTCCGCCAGGTCGAGCAGATCTCCCGGTGAGCAGAGGTCGGGAGTGCACGTCAGTCCAATGAGGAGTGTCCTGCGCTCGACGTGTTCGCGGTGGATCAGGCCGCGGTCCTCGAGAATCGTGGCGACGGAGCGCACGCGGTGCGGCGGGCAGGAGTGGATGGTCAGGCTTGCGGATGCGTCTCCCACGGTCATCGGCTCCCTAGGTCTCGGGTTCGGCGTGAGCTCGCCCAGCTGGTGCCGGGCGGAGCGCGGCCCGAGACGCCCCAGAGACAGGGAGGTGGCAAGCCGACGCCTTTCCGGCTTGCCACCTCGACGAGGCTCTGGGGCAGCGTGGGCCAGGCGCCCGACGGCACCGGCTGCCGTGGCCAGCGACGCGATGTCCTGAACAGCGCCCCAGAGAAGAGACCTATGTGAACTTCCGGCATTTCAACACGGCCTCATAGCAGTTGGCGGTGTGCTTGTGCCGGTACTTCGGGCAGTCCTGCGGAATGCAGCGACTGGTGTGGGTGTGAGCCTTGAGCGTGCAATGCTGATGCGCGTCATAGCATTTTTCGTTGTGAGAGTGAGCCAATCGTCCGTCCACTTCGGTCGCGCTGGAGTTGGAACGGGCGCGCCGGAGCATGGTGGATGGGGGCCGCAGGGCGGGCAAGCGTGCCACGCTCGTCCGTCCGGGGTGGGATCGCGCGCAGCGCGACCGAGCGCAGCGAGGCTGGTCTCCCCTGGACGGCCGGGCGTGATGCGCTTGCCGCGAACCCCCATCCATCGTGCTGGGGTAACCGGTTCCGTCTCTGGCGCCGAAGTGGTGGTTGGAAGGATCGAAGCGACGGGAACTGCTTGGCTTCTCGGTGCCGACCGGTGTCACGGCCGGATGCCGCGCAGGCGACCACCCGGGTCACCTGCCAGCGGCCGATGCGACGGTGGTGCGGCTACGGGAGGTCGTACACGGTAGTGGCGATGCCTCGGGCCGTCAGTGTGTTGTCGATGACGGGAGTGATCTGGTCCCAGGTTCCGCCGGCGAGTCCGGATCCGATGCGGGGCATGTGCACGCTCGCGTCCAGCTCGGCCGCCTGGGCGGCGAGGACGGCCAGGCACTCCTCGAGTGCGTCATAGCGCAGCGGCACTGGGTTGCTGCTGGTGCGGTAGCCACGCTGGGCGACCATGTTCGCGACCCACGTGTCCGGCTCCACCTGCACCAGCTGAACAGCTCCGAGCCGGAAGCCTGCGGTTCGGCTCCAGGTTCGGTACTCGCGCTCGGGCTGCGGCCAGCGCCGTGACACCGCGACGACGAATCCTCTCCCCCAGCCGCCCCGGTCGTTGCAGACGTGGCTGATCACCTTGTTCCCTGAGGCGTCCGGACGGGTGGCGTCCCCGGTGGCGTACTGCAGCGTCATCAGGCGATCCTCTCAGGATTCAGTCGGCTGTCGGCTGGCGGGTGCCTAGCGCCGGAAGTGTCCGGCCGACGTCGACTCGGCACCTCCGGCGGCTCGGCGGACTGCGTGCGGTCCGCCCCGTGCTAGCGGGGTCCGGGTAGAGCGGCCGCGTAGTCGAAGGCGCCTTTGTCGATGTCGATGGGGCCGCCGTCCATCGCGACCGGGATGACACCTCGACCGGCCAGGAGCCCGGCTTCCTCGGGGTCGGCCGCGTAGTCCCAGCCTTCGGCATGGCGGGCTTCGGCGCGGACATGCTCGTGGCCGAACTCGCAGGTGTGGCCGCGGTCGTCGGGCAGATCCCAGGCAAGCCCGCCGCATTCGAGCGTGTAGATCTCGCCGTCCTCAGGATGCATGTGGGGCACGAGCCAGTCGCAGGTCCAGGTGCGCTCGGCCGTGCAGCAGGCGCGGACGGCGTCGATCGTCGCGTGGATGGCAGGGCGTCCATCGAGGTGACCAGCTCGGTTTCCGCAGGTGATCGGCATCCGGCTCTCCTGTTCGGGTGATTGGGTGCGGGGACGCTCATGGTTCGAGCGGAGCCCGCTCCCGGCGCGGAAAGGGTGGGCCGCAGGCCCATCGCGTGCGACGCCGAAGGCGCCCTTGAAGCGCCGGGAGAGGATCCGCTGACGTCGGTGCGTCCTCGCGGCAGCACCCGCAAAGGCGGACGGCAGGAGGTCCCGCCTCGTCAAGCGGGCCATGACCGCGGCCGCGCTCGGGTTCGTAGCGCGGGGCGACAAGGAGTGCCCCGTCCTCGTCCGGCTGCCGGAATGCCGAGGTGCGGCTGGGCATCATCGCGAAGAGCCAGGGTGCCCGCCGCTGTCGGCGCCATGCTGCGACGGGCTGAAGGCCGGTGTCGTAGGATCGTCGCCGCTCGTTCCCCGCGGACGCGGGGCTGGTTCAATTCCGCCCACGCGAACGGGAACAAGATGGATCGTCAGACTTTCGATGCCTTCATGACCTCTGTCGGGGCCCAATCCGCAGGACTCCCGCGCCGCCCTCGCCGATGCGCGGCGTCTCGGCCACGCGCAGTTCGACGACCACCTGGCGGCAAGGGCCTCGGATAGCGAGCCAGCGACCTATGTGACCCAGCACCTGCTGGCGTTCTGGGACGACCAGAGCCGCCAGCATCTCGGCGATGTCCTCATCGGGTGGCTGGAAACGCAGGACTCGGCCGGCGACGCCGCGAGCAAGTGGAAATTCTTCAACGCAGGCTCGGTTATCCGGTCAAGCTGGCGGACTTGATCGAGAGGTTCCGCAATCCGAACGGCCGGGAGATCGTCGTTGACGCACGGCTGGAGAACGCCCTCGCGCACCTGCGCAGCGCCCGTGGTCATGAGGGCGCCGACTTCCTCAATCGGCTCTACGCGAGCACAGTCGTTCGTGCCCTGTCGCGGTGAGCGGATCACGGCGACACAGCGGAGCAGGGCATTTCCGGGAGGCCCGTCCGGGAGTCGAACCCGGTGGACGACGGCTTTGCAGGCCGCCTCACGACCGTCATGACACGGGCCGGAGTCAGCATGGGCTGACCGGTTGTCGCGCGCCGTGGTGCCGACCCACGTCGGCCGGGCTTATGAGGCCCAGCTGGTTGCCGAACCGCGCGCGTCGTCGTCGCGGGGGCGCCCGAGACGAGAATGGGGTGACCGACCGGACTCGCACCGGCTTCGCCTGGAGCCACAATCCAGGGCCTCGTCTTCTTCGGCCTCGGTCACAGTCGTCCCGCCAGGGTTTGAACCTGGGGCCTTCCGCATGTCGCGCGGATGCTCTGCCAACTGAGCTACAGGACGTCGTCACCGTGTCGGTGACGGATGGGGCTGTACGCGTACCAGGACTCGAACCTGGGGCTTCCCCGGTGTGGGCGGGGCGCTCTCGCCGCTGAGCTACACGCGTTCGGCCACCTGTGGGTGGCGTAGTGGAGAACGAGGGTGTCGAACCCTCCACGACGATCTTGCAAGGATCGTCTGCGCACCGGCGCGTCCCCCGTTGTGCGGCCGAGGCCGGCAGGTGACTGCCCGGGTTTCGGGCAGCCACCTGTCGTCGGTCACCGTGTCAGAACGGCCACTTCGTGTCGTGGCCTGCTTCCAGCAGCGGGATCATCGCGAAGCCCTGGTCGGTCAGGCCTGCGAAGGTGTGGCGGTTGCGGCCGCCGCTGGGTGCGTGGCCGTACTTGTATCCGGCGAGGTTCCAGGTGTAGAGCGGTGTGGAGGCCGGGAGCACGTGCCCCACGTCGCCGTAGCTGGCCTGTTCGTCGGTCAGGATCACCACTCGGTCGTGGTCGCGGAAGTGGGTCCGCAGCGCGCCTTCGGTGTCGGTGCCGCCGCCGAGGAAGAATCCGCCTGCGTCCCATCGCTCGACTGCCTTCAGCAGCGACTCGGCCTGCCGGAGGTCGAACACCTTTGTGGCGGTGCGGCTCCAGGCGCCGCTGGAGAACGACACGATGTCTGCCGACGCGCAGCGGCTGCCGAGTGCGAGCCCGAAGACCGCTGCCGCGTCCCATCGCGCGAGGGTGCCGTCCTTGCTGAACACCTCCTGCATCGAGCTGGAGGTGTCGACCAGGATCAGGGTCTTGCCGTCCAGCCGCGGAACGTTGGCCAGCGAGTGGCCGATTGCCTGCTCGAGCGCCCAACCCCAGCGCAGCGACGGCGCCGAGCGGTAGGCGGAGAGAAACCGCATCGGGAACATCTGCGACTTCGCGACCTGTTCCGGGTCGGCCAGTCGGTCCCCGATCTGCTTGGCGACGGCGTCGGAAACTCCAGCGTTGTCGAAGTTGCGCAGGTTGCGCGCGAGGGCCATCAGCCCCATTGACGGGATGATTGCCTCCCATGCTGCCGCGTCCATCGGGCCCTGCAGCCAGCCGGCCAGCGATTCCCAGGTCATGCCCGCGGCGCGCAGCAGGTCCGGGTTCTCCAAGACCGTGCGGCGCTCGTCGACCGGCATGTCCAGCAGTGCCTGGCGTCGTGTCAGCAGCGGCAGCGACGTCGGCGCCGGCATGTCGGGCTGGTGCGGCTTCTTGACGATGTAGCCGAATAGGTCGTGCTGCCAGTCGCCGCGGATGTGCTGGGCGCTGCCCTTGCGGTCGCCGGGATGGGTCAGGTTCAGCAGGTCGGCGAACCGGTACCCGCGGCCTTCGGAGTCCCACTTGACGTAGTTGAACTCGGTGCCCAGGCGCAGGATGGCGTCCGCGACGCCGCGCTTGACCGGCATCGGGAAGGCTCGCCCGTACATCTCAGCCCAGTACGCGAGCAGCTCGCCGGGTTCGTCCGCGCGCTGCAGCACCGATGCGATGACCGACCGGTTGGTGACGGACTCGCTGGCCTCGCCGAGGTCCAGGCGTGCCTTGACGAATTCCGCCGCACCGACGATGGAAGCGGTGCGCATGTTCGCGTCCTGCCGCAGCCAGCGCAGGAACCGGGCGGTCCAGTCGGCGTCGTTCGCCGCCGCTGCCCGGATGAGCTCCGCGTAGCGCGTGTCGCGGTTGTCGGCGGACTCGTAGAAGGTGTGCTCACCGACCATGTTGCTGACCGCGAGCACAAAGAGCTCGGACTGCAGGGCACGGGCATAGCCCGCGGCGCCTTCAAAGGTGAGGCCACTCGGCGACGTCTCCGAGGTGATGGGTGAGGTCGCGGCCGGGCGGGTCCGGGGCGTGTTGAACTTCGACATGCTGGCTCTCTCGGGTCGAGGGAGCCGACAGACAGGTTCAGACGAGGCCCGAGATCACAGCGGCGAAGGTGCTTGTATTGAGCCGCTCTGCCAGTTGAGCTACCAGACCGCAGCCTGGACGGGACTCGAACCCGTAACCCGCTCATGGCGTGAAGTAACCCTCGCCTTCGCAGCGGGCCTCGTCTGAACGTGTCGCGACTCCCGAGATCAAGTCGCCCTACGGTGTTGGATTTCCAATGCGGGGAAGTAACCGTGGGGCTTCGCAACGGGAGTTGCATGTCCACTCCGGACCGCAGCCTCCGGCGGCGGATTCGGTTGCGGGAGGGGGAGCTTCCGCGTCCGGTCCGTCGCTGTCGGCCTTCCTCGTCGGTGGTCTGGCGTGTGGACGGGCGCAGCCCAGCAGGCCGGGGGAAGGTCCGCGCTCGCGCGGATCGGCGGGGGTTCCGGCTCGTTCACCTGGGGTGTGATCGCCGGAGGCGACCCCGAAGGGGCTTGTCTCACCCAGGTGGACGGGCGCGGGTTCATCGTCGACGTGCCTGTCCCGGTCTGCTGCCGTCCGGCGTCCACATCCAGGCCGCCGTGCAGGAAGCCGTCTGACGGGTCCGACGTGGGACTCCGCCTGCCGGGCGTCCACAGCCGCTACAGGTGTGTGCTCCCCCGCCAGGGCTCGAACCTGGTGCCTCCCGGGTAACAACCGGGTGTGCAACCTCTTACACCTCAAGGGAATGGGCTACGAGCCCCCGGCAGGAGTCGAACCTGCGTCTCCGGCTTCGGACACCGGTGTCGTGCTCCGTTGGACCACGAGGGCGAGATCGTGCGCGGTGGGCCGCCAGGGACTCGAACCCTGAACCCGTCGCTTAAAAGGCGACTGCTCTGCGCTGTTGAGCTAGCGGCCCGAGTGCCGGCGCGCGATTGAGCACGCCGGTGGAGTAGGTCGCCGGGGACTCGAACCCCGTACCCGTCGCTTAAGAGGCGACTGCTCTTGCCCGTTGAGCTAGCGACCTGCGGAGGATGCAGGAGTTGAACCTGCGCGGCGCTCATCACGCCGACCACCGTTTTCGAGACGGCTGCCTTACCGGACTCGGCCAATCCTCCAGGCACGGCAACGGGATTCCGTTGTCGTGGTTGTCGAGGTGTCAGGAGTCGAACCTGATCCGGCGCTTCATCAGAGCGCTGCACAGACCGCCATGCTCCACCTCGTTGTCGTGCGCGGAGGGCGCGCGATTCGAACGCGCGCCGGGATGTTCGGTCCCGGACCACGGGTTAGCAGCCCGGTGCCTTGCCTGGCTCGGCCAGCCCTCCAAGTTTGTGTGCCCCTGGCAGGAGTTGAACCTGCAAACCCGTTGCGGGCGCGCGGGTTTGGGCCGCGTGCGTCTGCCAGTTCCGCCACAGGGGCCTTGCTGCCCGTCGAGGGTTCGAACCTCGGTCTCCGCGGTCAGAGCGCGGTGTCCGTGCCAGCTGGACCAACGGGCATCAGGGGTTTGTGTTGTCGGCTCCCGGTCCAGGGATCGAACCTGGGCTGGCGGATCCAAAGTCCGTCGTGCTGCCGACTACACCAACCGGGAATGTGGTGCCCCTACCAGGATTTGAACCTGGACTGGACGCGTTCTGAGCGCGTTGCCTCTGCCGTTGGGCTACAGGGGCGTCGTCGCACCGGCCGCTACGGCGACCGGATGCGACCACGAGCCTCTTCCGGGACTCGAACCCGGTCCTCCCGTTTACGAGACGGGTGCTCTGTCCTGCTGAGCTGAAGAGGCATGGTGGTGAACGTGCGGCTCCGGGGAGTCGAACCCCGACTGTGCTGGTTCTCGACCAGGTGCCTCTGCCAGTTGGGCTAGAGCCGCGGGACTGAAAGTGCGTTGAGGCGCCATTGCCCGGCGTGCCGAAGCTCTGGTCCACCATGAGTGGCTCCCCAGGGACTTGAACCCTGACGCCCGGGATTTCACCCCGGAGCTCTGCCGCTTGAGCTAAAGAGCCGAGTGTGGGAGTTCTGTTGGAGCTGGAGCACCGTGCCCGAGGGCAGGCCCTCCATCCCGAGGGGGTCACCCTCGGGACCCGGTGACGAGCCGGGACCCCTCGCGTAGCGCGTGCGGGGATCGAACCCGCGTCTTCGGCGTGAGAAGCCGGTGTCCGTGCCAACTGGACCAACGCGCCATGGGGAAGCCGCCTCCACGGCGGCGATCGTGGTCGGGTACCCGCGAGTCGAACGCGGTGACTCCTGATCCCAAATCAGGTGGGGTCGCCAGTGCCCCTCGCACCCGGTGATCGCCGTGACGCAGCGGCTGCGTTGTCACGGCGTTCGTGTTCGGTGGCCCGGCTTAGGGCTGTCGAACCTGCGCTCACGACGGGACTCGAACCCGCGATCGACTCCTGGACAGGGAGTTGCCGTTGCCGCTGGGCCACGTGAGCTTGAAACCGCCGGCGTGCTCGGTGAGCGCGTCGGCCAGTACCCCTACCAGGATTCGAACCTGGCACCTCCGCGTTCGTAGCGCGGCGCTCTGTCCAGCTGAGCTACAGGGGCATGTCGTTGGTGCGTAGCCGATCCGGGTATCGATCCCGGTCCCCCGCCTTGAAAGGGCGGTGACCTAGCCAGCAGTCGCATCGGCCTTGTCCGGCGCCTTGCGGTCCCGGCGTGCTGCGAGCGGCCGGAGGGCATCGAACCCTCTGCTTCGGTTTGGAAGACCGACGTGTCCGCCAAGTTCACCACGACCGCAGATCGCGCCCGGCCGGACGATGACCGGGCGCACGTGCCCCCAGCAGGAGTCGAACCTGCGCGTGACGGCTTAGGAGGCCGCGGCTCTGTCCGCTGAGCTACAGGGGCGTAAGTGGTGGAGGAGGGAGTCGAACCCCCTGTGCCGCATGGACGTCCGGTTTACAGCCGGATGGGGCTCCGCTGCCCCGTCTCCACCGAGTAGATCCGGCCGCCCGTGGACGGCCGGACCCGGTGCTCGCCCTGGCCGCGTGTCAGGCGACGGTGACGAGCATTGGGAAAATGTCTGCTCCGCTGTGTAAGTATCAAAGATCTGCACTGCTCATCGAAATGGGCAGCGTTAAGCACCGGCGGAGGGAGTCGAACCCCCGGCAAACGGTTTTGGAGACCGCCGCGCTTCCGCAAGCTCGCCGATAGGAATTAATTGTTTTCGGGCGCGCTAAATAGAGAAAGCCGCCCGGATCGGTTTCCCGATGGGCGGCTCCCTCGACATGACGAGTCCTACGTCATGGTGGGGAGCCTGCGCCGCTCAGAAGGTCCTGTTCCTGCAAAGAGAAGGGCTTCCTGTGGTCGTTCGACGGGCACACGACAGCGATCGCGGCGGCCAGATACTGGCACTGCGCCCCTCGCTCCCGCACGTTCGTCATGACCACTCCTTCGTTGCTGGTGTCCATTCATCATCGCTCAGACAGGCGTTCGACGTCAATCTTATTTAGTAGAAAACTTTCACTGGCGCACCATGTTCCCCGGATGGGACACATTTTCAGAGCGATCGGCACTCTGTCGACGTTGCGAAGCCGACCGCTGCGGCCGACCGGCCGGCCGCCGGGCGATGACCGTGAAGGACGTCACCGCCCGACGCCTCGCGTTCAGTACCCGGCGTCCGGCTCGTAGTTGGGGTCGTCCTCGGTGCCGATCGCGGCGAAGCCCCAGAACTTCGCCAGCGGGAACAGCGCGCGCAACGGGGTCAGCAGTGCCGGGTCGCTCGGGTCATCATCAGGGAAGGTCGCGGCCCAGGCGTGGTAGGCGCTGAGCGGGAACTGGCGGCGCAACTCGTGCCAGGTGAGGTCCGAGCCGAAGATGCCCTCGACGTTGACGCCGTAGACGCGGTCCTGGTCATCGTCGGCCGCGACGAACCCGGCCACGATCGCGTGGGAGACCGCGCTGAGGCGGACCGCAATGAGCGCGGAGGGCTGCGGGATGGCGTCCTCGGGCACGGGCGCGTGCCGGTCGTCGGTGGTGGCGACGCGGTAAGCGATGACGGCGCGCTGATCCCAGGTCAGATTCACCTCGATGGGCTCAGCGTCGGGGTCGCGGAGTGCCCGCGCTGTCCGGTAGGCATCGGCGATCGACCACGAGGCGGTGTCGAAGCACCGCAGGCAGAGCCGTTCCGGATCGATGTCGAGCCGGACGAGCGCGGCGAGGATGTCGAGCATCGTCGGATCCCGACCGTCAGTGCCGACGACGCGAGCAGCGGCGAAGTCGATGGTCTTGGTGAGGCTGGTGCCGCACAGCAGCCGATGGGCACGGTCGACGAAGTGGTCACCGGTGCTGCAGTGCAGTTTCCGATTGAGCTGACGGCGGCCGCCCTCACGGATGCCGCTGGTGTAGCCGAGGAGTACGTGCGCGAGGTCGTCGAGGGTGGTGCAGGTGAAGGTCATGGCGGCGTCCTTGGCCTAGGTGGGCACGGACCCGCCTTCGGCTGCCGTGACGCGTGCGACGGGCCGGGCTGCCGCCGGCGGGTGCGCTGCCGACCGCCACCGGCCCCGCAGGCCTGTCACACCCGTTTCGAGCGGAGCGAGGGTTGCGGGCCTGCGGGGCTGGTGGCGATGCTTCGCGCGGGGGCGCCGGGCGCCGGGCGCCCGGTCAGGCACCGGCGCGGGCTGCGGCGTGTCGTGCGGCCACGCGCTCGTGCCAGTCCTCGGCGTAGACCAGGCAGCTGGAGCAGACGCGGTGGAACGCGGTGCACCGGGGGTGTTTCGCGCGGCGGGCGCGCGCTGCCTTGCTCCAGGCCATCGAGTCGACGTCGTCGAACAGGCCGATCGCTTCGGCGTGCACGCCGAAGCCGTGTAGCCGGGCTGTGGTGCGCTCGCGCAGCCCGGCGACGATGTCGACGATCTCGGGAAGGTCTGTCCTTTCGCGCCGGCAAATTGAGCCCACGCCGAGGACGTCGACCGCGGCGAGGTCGACGCCACTCTCACCGGCGATGTCCCAGCAGCGCACGTAAGACTCGACGGTGTCGCCCTGCATCACGAGGCGGAACGGGCAGGGCCGCTGCGGCGCGAGACGCCTCCACCAAGTGGTGAGGTCCAGATACGACTGGACGGACAGCACCTGGTGTTCGAGCACGGTCAGCCCGGTCTTCGCCAGCGCCTCTTGTTCGCAGGGGTAGTCCTGGCTGGATGCCCAGCGGAGGTTCCGGATCTGGACGTCGTAGTTCCGGACGGCGCGAACGTAGGTCTCGGGGTCGTCGGGATAGCCGCCGTGACGAGTGACGACGTCATAGGCCCCGGAGTCGAGAATCCACGGCGCCGAGTACGCGACGGGGAGGTTGAACGCGCTTTTGATCCGTCGCAATCTGTTGTGCGACACCATCAGCGGGCGGTCGCAGACACCGATCCACTGTGGATCGGGGGCACCGAGGTACACGGGCACGGGATGCTCCTCACCGGCTTGCCGGCGTGGAGTCCGGCGATGGCCGCGCCCGGGCTCGGGCGCGGCCATCCGGCATGCCGACTGCGCCTGCATCGGCGCGTATGTGCAGGAGCGGCCGCAGCGCGCGGTCGGCTACCGTGGGCCGGCGCCTGGACCCGGGCGGCAGCCGGTTTTCGGCCGGGTGTCCCCTGGTTTCTCGCTAGGCCGCCGGGGCCAGTGCGGCACGGCGTGCTTCTGCTGCAGCTGCGTCCATTTCGCGACTCAGTCGAGTCATCCAGGCATCGAGGGAGACCAGGGCCCGCACGAGCTGCCACCACTGCGGCGGAGTCAGTTCGAAGGTGTCGACGTCGGCTGCCAGCGGACTCGTGATGGTGAACTGGGCCCTGCTGGCGCCGATCTGGTCGACGAGCAGCAGCCGGGGGATGATCGACCAGGTGGTGTAGTCGTCGCTCTCCAGCTGGTCAGGCTGGGCCAACGGCACCTCGGCGTAGTCGTGGCCGCGCTGTTCTTCGGGAAGGACATCCGGCAGCGTGAGCAGTCGCTCTGCGAGGACCCTGGGCTTGTTGCGCACGAGATCCCCGTGCCCGTCTTGCACCATCAGCGTTGAGCGGCGAACCCCGGCGACCGGGTGGTCCAGCACCCTGGCACCGCGGCTGTCGATCACGACCAGCGCGTGAGATCGGGCCGGACGGATCTGGATGCTCTTGGTGGTGTCGGACTGGAACAGGTCGCGAAGGGACTGCATGGCCGGGGCTGCCTTTCTGCGGTGGTGGCGTGCTGATGGCCGTGGCCTCAGCACGCCGGCCCCGGGGGTCCGCAGGACGGCGAGGGTTCGGCTCGGTCACTCCGGCGGCCCGCAGCGCAGCGAGGACCGTCGCCGGAGTGACCCGGGCGGGTTCATCGCCGTGTGCCCCCGGGTCGGCGTGCTGACCTCGAGCGTCAGTTCGCACCCGCAGTCGGGGCCCGGCTTCCGCCCCGCAACGTCGAGGCGGAAGCCTGTGTCTGGTGAACACACCGGTCACCGCGTTCAGCGTTTCCGCTGGTCGGATGGATAGGGTGGCGAAGCGCTAGCACTGCTGGGTCTTGCGACCCACCGGTGCGGGGGCCGAAGAACAGCAGGCATCGAGGGGGTTCAGTGGTGGTTTTGGCCGTCGTTGATCTGGTGCTGGGCGCGCTGGCGATCATCGTCGCGGGCTTCGCCCGGATGAGGATCGACACAACCGGACAACCGCTGCTGCCCGATCTCTGGAAAGGCTTGGCGGCACGGCAGCTTGCTCGTTCCCGGCAGCTTGCCGCCGTTGGCGTGATCGCGGTTCTGGTTGCGCTGGTGAATGTGCCTGCGGCGCTGGTCGACGACTCAGAGCCCCTGCTGGGCGGCCCGACGCAAGCACCCTGGGAGCAGTTGGCGCTCGGAGCGCGCGCCTTGGTGGCTGTGATCCTCGTGGTGATCGCGCTGTGGAGGGGCGTCGGCCTCGTCAGGGACCGGCGCCCTGCTTGAGCTGCGGCTGGTCACCTGTGTTCGACGCAGCGGTGTGAAGGCCGGCCGACGACTTCATGAGCCACTGCTTCCGGCCTTGCCCGAGCTTCCGAAACCGCCTCGGGTGATCGCTCCGCCGGAGCGGGGTGTTCCGCCTCGTTGGATGGCGGGTGCGCCGCCCTTGCCGGCCTTCGGCGTCGTGTAGCTGCCGGCAGATCCGGCGATGCGCTGACCAACCGGTGGAGCGGTGTAGCCGCCGCTCGTGGGCACGTAGAACCACATGAAACTCGGCTCGCTGCCGCCGCTGAACTCCTGGGGCGCGGTGCTGCACTGATCGTCCTCGACCCGGTTGCCGGTGCGGGAGTCGGTGCACACCGCGACGTAGTCGTACTCCTCCAGCGTGTCGTCCAGGAGGTCGAGGCCGCAGGCGGAGGTGAAGTAGAACGCGCCGATCGCGGGAACCAGGATCAGGCGGGGAACGTGGCGAGAGCTTCGTCGTGCGGGCTTCACGGCATCGGTGTGAGTAGCGGTGTGTGCTGCGCGGCCCATCGACGTGCTCCTCTGCTGGTAGGGCGTGGACGGTCACGCGCCCAGCAGGTCATCTCCAGGCGGGCAAGGGTTTCCGCGTCAGCGGCGCGCAGCGCCCTGGTCCCGCCTGGAGGTGGTCTGCTGCAGTCGGAAGTCCGCGCGAGCCAGGGGCACGGCGTAGTCGGCGCCGCCGGTCGGAGCAGCTGGTGGCGGGTCCCGACCCGGGGCTCCGCCACCAGCCGGCTGGTCACGTCGTGATGTCGTTGCGGTGTGCGTGGAGCAGCACGGTGCGTACCCGGGTCCCGGACTCGGCGAAGGCGTCCTCGGGCAGTTCTTCGAACCCGCCGTAGGCGGTGATCAGCTGCCGGACGTTCTCGTGCTGACGGTCTTGGCGGAAGGTGAAGCCGCTCGGGACGATCGCCAGGAGCTGGCCTTCGGCGGCGATCATGTTCCACGCGGTCAGCACGTGGTTGATCCAGACCGTGGGCTGGCCGGGGATCGCGAACGGCGGGTTCATCACGCAAGCCGCATAGTGCCCGCGCGGTGCGGTCTCGGCGAACTCCTCCAGCGTGCTGCACACGACAGCGACACGCGGATCGCCGCTGATGGCGGCCGCGCGCTCGGCGTTGGGCTCAATCGCCGTGACACGGACGCCGGGGTTCGCGGCGAGGATGGCGCGAACCAGGGCGCCATCACCCGCGGAGGGCTCCAGGACCTCGGCCCCGGCCTCGAGGTCGACGATGTCGGACTCGGTGACGATCTTCTCGGCGAGGTCGGCCGGGGTCGCGAAGAACGCCTCGATCACCTTCGGCGCTGCAGCGACGGTGCCGCCATCGAGTACGGCGTTGATCGCGTCCGTGGGATCGCTGGTGAACAGGTGTGCCTTCGCTTTGCGGTTCCAGGTGCCGCCCATGCGCTCGAGCACCGCGTTGACGGCGGTGTAGACCTTGCGGTCGAGCTGACGCGGCGGCAGGTACAGGTACAGGCCCTCGATGCGGGATTCGGCGAGGATCTCCCGGACGGTGTCGTCGATGGGAAGGGTGGTGCGCATGCGGTTCCTCCTGGTCAGCGCGATGCGTGGACCAGGGCGAGGCAGCGGGAGCCGGCGGTGGGCGGGGCAAGGCTCGGCGCGCGCGCCGACCGCGCAGCGGCGCCGGCCTTGACCGCCCAGCCGGGGCTGCTGCCATTGCCGGTCCGCGCATGCGCGCCGTACAAGAGGAAGTGCTACGTCCGGAAGGATGGATCGGTTGTCTCCCAGTCACTTCCGGGAGACAACCGATGTTGCAAGATGGGTTAAGGCTGGATTTCGGTGACGGCGATCCGGACCTCGAATCGCTGGACGGGCCGCTCGCGGTAGTCCTCGCTGCTGTAGGTCATCGGCTCGAAGAGCCAGGTGCCGTCGTCTTGCGGCCGGGCCCGGTACTGGATGGGCACGTCATCCTGGGGCGCGGTCCAGCCTTCCAGCCATTCCTCGAGGGTTCCGAGCGCCCAGTCGGCGACGATCTCGGTGGTGAGCTTGTCGAAGTTGAAGCTCATCGGCGGGCTCCTTAAGGCAGAGGACGGGGTCGTTGTGGACGGGCGCAGCCCGAGTGCGGCGCGGTCGAGGTCCGTAGGACGGCGGGGGTTCTGCTCGGCCGGGCGGGTGGCCCGCAGCGGAGCGAGGACCGTCACCCCGCGCGGCCGGGCGGGTTCATCGCCGCCCCGCCTCGCCCCGCGAAGTGCTCTACTTCGGACGTCCGCAATCCCGCCCGGCTGCAGATGAGCCGCCGGGCCACAACAGTCGGTCAGGCCACAGCGGGAAGCGGTGTCGGGGTGGATGCGTCAAGCCCGACGAGGGCGACGGAAGTTCCAGCCTGCGGTCGAATCGGCGACGCGCACATCGGCAAGCCCTGGCCACAGTCCCATGGGAATCAACACCGGCGGGATCGCTGCGATTGGCTGCACAGAACATTCTGGTGATTTCTGGCCGCCACGAGGGCGGTTGACTTCCCCCGGGGGCCTGCGGAAACCAGATGCCAGGGGCCCGCCGAGGAGATGGTGCAAGCCCCTCGGCGGGCCAGGCGGCGGTTGCCTCAGAAGTCGATCGCGCGTTTCCGGGAGCGGCTGAGCACGACGGAGGCAACAGCCGGTAGCTCGCCGTCCTCAGCCTTCCTGTGCGCACTCCGCATGTCGACCATCTCGAAGGCGCCAGCACTGAGCCGGTAGCCGCCCTTGGTCGACACGGCATCCCTCATACGGAACCGTAAGGTCACGTCGATCTCGTAGTCGTTGATCGCCTGCACGCCGTCGCGATCGAAAAGGTCGATGGAACCGGTGATGACGTCGCTTTCGCCGTCCTGCCAGATGATGCGGGCCTCAACGGCGCAGTCGGGACGCTCAATGCGTTTGATGTTGAGGTCACCGATCACCTCGGCGAACGGTTCACCTCGGCGCAGCTCGAAAGCGATGGACCGCAAATGATCGAAGTTCAAGTCGTACTTCCTCGAAAATTCGACCACCTCGTCGACCTGGGTCGCCGCGACCCCGGATACCTGGTCACGCAGGTAGGTGGCGACCGTCTCAGGATCCGGGTAGGCGAATCGCATGTGGTAGTGAAAGCGTCCGGGGCGGTTGAGCATGAACTCGTTGACCCTGCCTAGATCGTTGACCGAGAGGACATAAAGACGCTTGGTCACGCTCAGTCCGTCGAAGAGGGAAAGGAACTGGGTCTGCGCCTCGTCCTCGCCGTTGCTGCCGAAGACCTTTTCGAACTCGTCGAAAATGACCGCAACCTCGCCTAGGTCGTCCAAAAAGGACGCCAGCCCGGGGGTCGAGTGCTGGACAAGAATCGTCGGCAGCTCCAGCTGCTCGCGTGCTTGCTCGGCAAGCATCCGGAGCAATAGTGACTTGCCCATTCCCTTGTCTCCGGAGAGGATCACTCCCAGGGATCGATCCATGGCTACGTAGGCGCGCATAATGCGATCCACGCGCTGTTCATGTGAGCCGTAGACAGTTTCGTCGCCGGAAGCAAGTGGGGCGACCTGGCGGAGGCTGTATCCGTCCATTTTGGAAAAATTGATGGCGTATGTAGCCACTGGCAACCGGTCGAAGGTCTGCACGGAGTCGTCGTAAAGGCGGAACTGGCCACCGGAGACAACGATGGTGGATGCAGGCATGTGCGCTCGCTTTCGCATAAAGGGGTGGATGGCTGCTGATGCAGCGACATCACCGCGCCCCGCGCCTCCCTCAATCCGGCGAGACGTTGCCGGCGGGTTCGGCCGAGAGCAGGTGATCTGCGTGCCGAACATCAGGCCGTGCCGGGCCCGAAGGGGTGGAGATGAACCCGGCCCACGCATTTCGGGCCGGGTTCATCTCCACGAACCCGGCGACGGTCTGATCGGCTTCACGCAGATCACCAGCCCCGGCGACACCCGCATGGGTTCCACCAGGCGCCACCGCGCCCGTCACGAGCGCGTCGGACCAGGGACGGACACCTGCCGCGCTCAGCGCAAGAATGCGATCATCATCCGGCTATTTCATTGGAGCTGAGCCATTCGGCGATCCCGTTCCGCAACTCCGTGACGCTGGACGGTTTCAGCAGCGCGGTGCCAGACGTCTTGGGGAAGGCGTCGCCACGGCTGACCCGGAAACTCAGCCCGTCCGGCGAGTTGTTGATGTGCAGGGTGGCGCCGTAATACTGATCGTGTTCTCGGAAAGTCACCTCGACTGCGGCACTTGGCTCGGCCGCCAGCAGCGTGTCCAGCTGATCCCGCAGGTCGACGACGCAGCAGGGCTTGACGAGGATCGAGTAGCCAGCCTCGGTCGTGCGCTGGTACACGCCGAGCACCAGGCCGTGCTGCGGGAGCCCGGCGTACTGCTGGGCCGCTCGGACGATGAAAGGGGTTCGGTCGTCAGACCGAATCGTGATTCCCCATCGCTTTGTGTTGCGGGACATGACAAAGCTCCTTTTCCGGAGGGAGTTTTTGGGTGTGGCGCCGACAGGGGCCGGCCGGGGCGTTCCCCGGCCGGCCCGTGGGGTCGATCAGCGCTGGAAGGCCGCGGCGTGGCGCATCGCGGGCAGGCCCTGGCGTTCCATCTCGTAGGCCTGGTCGGCGTCGTCGAGGGTCTGCGCGGCGCTGGTCACCGCGTGCAGGACACCACCGGAGGTGCGGTCGCCGCCATCGAAGAAGTGGTCGAGAATCGTCTTGCGTTCGGTCTCGGTGAACCGCAGCTGCTTGCCGACGTACTCCAGGGTCGCGTCAACGTCGCGCACGCGAACTCCGGCCTCTGCCTCGACCTCGGCGATCTTGGCCTGGACGTAGGCCGGGTTGAGGAACGTGGTGACGGCGTCGCGTGCCTGCTTGATCAGCACGTCCAGCACGGCGGCCTGGGTATCGGAGCTCCAGCGGACCACGCCGTCGGCGAGCTTGCCGCCCAGGTGGACCTCGCGCATGGCGTCCTGGGTGAAGGTCATGCCGTTGTCGCAGATCTGGACGACGATCCGCGGGGTGATGGAGAAGCTGCCGTGCCCGATTTCGGAGTTGCTGAAGACGAATCCGGCGAACACCAGCGGGTTGTCGGCGCCTCGCCGGCCAGTGAATGGGCTGGTGTAGTTGCGCAGCAGAGCCGGGGCGTGCGCGGCGACCTCGGGGCAGCTGACCTTGACGTACATCCGGGTCTCGGTCAGGTCGCACTGGTTGACGTCGACGTGGACGCCGGCCAGCCGGATCCCCTCCAGCATCGCCATCAGCACGTCGAGGTTGTCAACGAACCGGTAGTTTTCGGACAACAACGCGCGGGCGACGCCGGGCAGGTTGCCGCCGCCTTTGAGGGTCCGGGTGAGGAACCGCTTCTCGGGCTCGTCGGACAGCCACTCGTTGACGTTGTGATCGAGCAGCGCCAGCTTCCCGGTCGCGCGCATTTCGCGCAGGTACTTCACCGGGATGCCCAGCTTCTCGGCGAATCCGCGGTCGCAGGTGGCGGTCGGCACAAACAGGGCGCCGCGGGTGACGCCGCTGGCGGTGATCGTCGGCTCGCCGATCCCGTCGATCTCCAGACGACCGTCGACCATCCGCAGGTCATTGGCGGGGCGGACGATATCGAGCTTGCGATCTTGCTGGATCTCCAGGAGGTTCGCCATATCCCGGAGGCTGGCGTTGCGGGTGGTCAGGACGGACTCCACGGTGGTCATCGCGGTGGTGCTCCTTCGGTTCTGTGGGGAACCGGCGTTTTGGCGGGCGCCGGGCCAGGACTGCCGCCCCCGTCATGGGTGCGGCTGGTCCCCCGCGGGCAGCGGGGCGCGACTCGCCGGGGACCACCGAGGCAGGACCGGCCGGGGCGCCGTGCTCGGCCGACCGGGGCGGGATCGCGCGCAGCGCGACCGAGCGCAGCGAGGCTGGTCTCCCCCGGTCGGCGCGGGCTGGCGGCGCTTCGGGCGCAGCCGGCGCGGTGGTCCAGCGTGCGATCGCCCGCAGCCCGTGGCGACCGGGTCGCGACTTGGCGCACGGGCGAATCCGCGCTCGAGCCTGGCGAACGGGTAGGTCGGACCAGCGTGGACGCGGTCGGGTATACCTTCGGGCTCGGTTGACCAGCAGAACTGTGAGGACCATGAAGATGCGCAGGACCAGCGCGCCGATCTACAGCAAGAGCGGTGACGTCATCGGCCACCTGGACCTGACCGACGCACACTGGCAGGGCGGTGAAGATGTCGAGGACGGCGTTGAGGTCATCGAGGTGGCATTCGTGCCGCACACCGACGGCGTCACCTACACCGCGGTCCGCAAGACGCCCCCGGATGACGCCGACGACCTGGTCATCACCTACACCCCGAAAGAGTGGGAGTTCTTCGTGAAGCGAGCCTCCACCGGCTACTTCAATCCCGACGCGGTGCTCGAGCGCCGTAGACAGCGCGCCGAGGACGACGCCGGCACCACGGGATGACCCGACAAGACCCGCTAAGCCACCGGACCGGCGGTCCGCAGCCGGCTGACGGGCCGGGGCCCCGCCCGGGCGCTAGGGTGCTTCGATGAGGCCTTTCCAGCGACAACGGGAGCAAACGGACGTCGCCCTCGCCGACGTGCTTCGCCTGCTGGCCGACGCTGCCCGGCCGCTGTCTGGGCCTGCTGCCGTGGCAATCGCGCGGAAGGTCCAGAGCACGCTCGTCGACGTCATCGGATCCGACTCCCGTTCGGACGCGATCGGCCTGGCCATCCGGACGGGTCAAAGCTGCGAAACTCTCATTCTCGGCGGCTGGGCTCACGACGACATGGTCCGCCAGCGTCCGCAGGACTGCGCGCGCGCCGTTGACCGGTTCGTCGCGGAGATCAGCGTCGTTCACGCGCAGCTGCTGGCCTCTAACCCGCGGCTGAACGAAGATCCATACCCTTCCGCCACGGCTCTGCACACCGAGTTGGTGTGTTTCCTGCGCGTCCACTCGGACGGCCGTGCCGATCTGATCGACGCTGTCCACGATGTGCTGACCTGGTGTCGCGCGTGTTCTCGTGGCGGGCCACGGGGGTTCGCGGAGCTCGTCACGCGCTTGATCAGCGCCGGTGAGCAGCTGGTGTCGCGATGGCCTGAACCACCTGGTCCGCCGAGCCTGGGTGTGTACGAGCTGTTCGACGACGATGTGCGGGCCTTCGAGAACACGGCCGAGGACGTTCGCCACTCGCTGGTGACGCTCCATCCTCGCCTGCAGGCGAGGCCTGCGCCTCGTCGGCGGTCCGCCGTCAAGCAGCGGGCCCTCTGAGCTCGGCCCGCACATCGCCGATCGGAACTACAGCGGCGCGGTCCAGATGTCGCTGCCGGGGTACTGCTGCTCCAGCTGCGGCAGGAACTGCTCGACGCGACGTTGCGCCGACTGCTCATCGGGGAACACCGCGGCGTTTTCCTCGTCGTCGGTGCTTCGCCCCGACGGCGTCATCCGAAGGACCTCACGTGCTCCGGCAAGCCGGATGAACGCCCCGTGCCGGACGCGGGCCGGACGGCCGTCCGTCGTCTGACGCTGAGCACCACTACACCCGGGCAGCGCCTTCAAGGTGGCTGACTGCCCGGCCGAGACCAGCACGTCGTCGACGACCACGGCTTTGCCGATGCGCAGCGACCACGCGAATCGCCGATCGGGCTTGCGTTCCACCGACATCCCGCAGATTTCGCAGGTACGCGTGTCTTGTCCGAGGCGAACCCAGCCGTGCCGGCTCACCGGGCGCCCCGAAGCTCAGTGGGTCCGCGGAAGCCCGACGGGGGGCCGCTTGCGCAGGACCGGCGCCCGGCTCCGCCCACGCAATGGCAGCCGCAGGGCTGCCGCGTCGTCATGGCTGTGCTCAAAGATCGGATCGACATCATTCCCTCTCGCAAGATTTCGTTGGTACACAAGGGGGCGTGTTCTCGCTGCGGCGCATGTCCACAGTGGTCTCACCGCCCGATAGGGCGCGCCCACGGACGAAGGGCTGGTGCGCTGCCGGTGGGCGAGCATGAGGTCTGCGGGAGCACGGTTTCGCCGAGCGCGCCAAGCCCGGTCGTCGGGCTCGAACCACGACGCCAACGAGCCTGGCAAGCCGAACCGGGCAGTCTCATCCCGCCGACGTTCTGACGGCACGAGGCGCCCTGCGTATTCGAATACACAGGGCGCCTCGAACGGCTAAATCACAGCCTTCACTGACGCGGAAACGAGATCAGTCGTTGCAGCGGGGACACGCGCCGGACTCCGAGTCGAACGAGCCGTGGTAGAAGCAGTTGCCCGCTACGGACGGCACACTCGAGTTCAGAACGAACGAGAAGGCGTGAATGCACGTCTTTTTGGCCAGCTTCTTCAGCTTCATTTCTCTCCTTCAACATAGAGACTGCCATTGACTGACTCAGTCCCCGCCCTCATCGATTAGCGAGATCGGGACCCCTTGGCAGCCGCCGTGGTTTTGAGGGCGACGTCAGCAGGGCAGGCTCCGCGGACCGGCCGGGGCGCTGCGCTCGGCCGACCGGGGCGGGATCGCGCGCAGCGCGACCGAGCGGTAGCGAGGCTGGTCTCCCCCGGTCGGCGCGGGCTGGCGGCGCTTCGGGCGCAGCCGGCGGGAGCCTGCCAGCGTCGGAGAGCCCTCCAGGTCGCGGCGGGTGTCCAGGTCGCCGATCGACAGTCGAGCGGGCGGACAGCAGCTGCGCCTCGCTGGCGGGGGGAGGCTTGTCCTGGGCCAGCACGTCCAGGTACCTGCCCTGGAAGGCGACGCGCGCCGGCGGGCGGTGAGCGAGCTGGCGCGCAACCCGATCTTGTCGGTCCCCCCTGCGATACTCCCATCCAACCGGTGACAGGACGTGGTCAGACGACTGCGGGCAGGAGGAGACGAACACCGATGACGACGAGCACACGCGGCTACCTCGGCCCCCTTGCCCTGGCCGACGAGGTGGGTCTGGCCCGATGGCAGTTTGAACGCGCCCAGGAGGCCGGCATGATCCCGGACCGGGGCCACTCCCGTGGCTGGCTGCCCGAGCAGGTCGAGCAGGTACGTGGGCTGGTCACCGGCATCGTGCAGCGGTTCGGCGCCGAACGCCCGGTGGGTCTGCACAAGTGCGCCACTCGGCTGGCCACGCGCCTGGACCGGCCGGTCGAGGCCGATGATGTGGCCGCTCTCGCACAGGCCGGGCACCTGACGAAGGCCGAGGTGTTCAACGGCTACGACCTCTACGCCCCTGCTCAGGTCGACGCCCTCGCGCCCGAGTTGGTCGCCGAGGTCGTGGATGCTCGTCTGGGCTGGGAAAAGTCCTCGATCCCGGTCCAGGAGCTGGCGCAGGGGTTGGACTGGAGCCGCGACGAGCTGACCGCGGTCCTGGCCGAGCGCGGTGTGCCGGCCGGCCAGGACTGGCGGATCTCGAACGAGGTGGCCGAACGGCTTCGTGCCGACATCGCGCTTCGCGAGCGCGTTCATGCGGACCGGCCCATGACCGTGGTCGCGGCCGGACTGCTGCTGGAGCGGGTGCTGGACGTTGAGGACGGGCGCCGGCATGTCGAGGCGGCGACCACGCTCGGACTGCTCACGACCGCACCTGCCCCCTCGACGCACGGTCGACGGCAACACTCGTTCTCCGGCCCCCGCTACCGCACCGGCGATATTGAGGCCCTGGCCGAGCGGCTGCGCACCGACACTGCGCAACGGGAGCGGGTCCGGGCGGAGCAGACGATCACCGCGGACGCGGCTGCGTCGCTGCTGGAGAACCTGCTGGACGTGCAGGGCGTGCGGCGGCACTTCGACATCGCGGTCAAGGCCAAGCTGATCGGAACGGTGGGCAGCCACGAGAAGCAGGTCGGGCGGGAGAAGTGGATCACCATCCCGCTGTATCGCACCGGCGATGTGGAGTCGCTGGCCGAGAACTCGGTCTGGCACCTGGTCCGCGAGACCGGCCCCGGCCAGCGATCCCCGCTGTGGGACCTGGTCACCGAGCGTCCGCCAGAGCGCGCCACGCTGCTGCGACGCTGGCTGCGCGAACTCGGTGACGCGCACGGCGTCGAAATGTGGGGCTGGTACCGGCCCGGGGCGAAAGCGTGGGAGATCGACTGGGAGCGCACTCCGGAGTCCGCCCTGACCCGGGACCAGGTGGTGGCCTCGCTCATCTCCCGCCCGGAGCTGACGCAGCACCGGAAGTCGATCACGATCGGCTCGGCCGCCGGCGCCGCGGTCAACTTCGCCCGCGCCATGCTGGAGCAGGGCGTCGCCGTGATCCTGGATACCGAGACGGTGTCGCTGGGCGGCGCGGTGTGCGAGATCGCCGTGATTGACGCCTGCACGGGCCGGACGTTGTTGGACACCTTGGTCAACCCGGGCGTGCCGATCGAGGCGGGCGCCTACGCGGTGCATGGCATTACCGACAGCGAGGTGACCGCCCCAGGCGTGCCGACCTGGCCCATCGTCTACAAGAGACTTCTACGCGCCACGGTCGGCAAGATTGTGTTGGCCTACAACGCAAGTTACGACCGCAACGTGATCACGTTCGATTGCGAACGGCACGGGATACGCCGCAGCCGCTTGGCCAACGCTGGGCACTGGGCTGATGTGATGGTGCCGCGGTCCGAACACGCTTATTCCAGGCGGTTGCTGCGCAACGGCGGCGGCCACCGCGCCCTGGGCGACGTCCAGCAGACCCGCCAACACTTGCTGCGGATGACCGCACCGTGACCATGTAACCACGTCCCATCACAGGAGGAACCAGCGTGAGCAAGACCGTGTCCACGGTGTGGCTGGAGCACGCCGCCTTGATTGTGCGGCAACACATTCTGGACGCCGGGTATCAGGTGCAGACGTGCCTGGAGTCGACCCGCGCGATGGAGTACGTACTCCGCGCGCACGGGCTGCGGTTCGAGCCGCAGCCGGTCGGAGCCTGGGCATGTTGCCCGCAGTGGTTGGCCGACATGTCATCCGGCGTCCCTCAGGACCAGTGCAGGGGGTTCTCGTTCGGAGTCGGCGACCCGATGCCGGGAGAGGAACCCCTGCCGCTCGTCGCCGCCGGCAGCGCATGGGACGGGCACCTCATCTTGAGGTCGCCGGACGCCGACGTACTGATCGATCCGTCCGCCGATCAGCTCGGACACCCAGAACGGAACATGCCGGTGATGGGGCCGTTCGTCGCCCGCCCACAGAACCCAACAGCGTGGATGGCTGGGCAGCGAGCGTTTTTCCCCAACAGCGCGACCGGTGTCGTGCTGGCCTATCGTGCAACAGCGGATCAAACCTGGCGCGGCACTCCGGTGTGGACGAGGATGCCGAAACGGCTGCGCGCGGTGGCGGACGATGCGCTACGTCGGACCTGGGCCATCGAGGCTCCCAAGTAGCCGCGTCGACCAGCGGCCGCACTCTGGCCAGGCAAGGCGATGGCGATCATTTCGTTGTCTACGCGGTCCATTGCCTTCCCTGCCCGCCAACAGCGGCCGGTGCCCGCTACCTCTGGTGCGGGTTCAGCTCGCGCAGCCGCGTCAGGAACCCTTTGGGCGGTACAGCTTTGGTGTAGTTGCCGTCGGCATCAAGGTAGCCCCAGTGGTTCATTCCGGGCCCGTACATCATGTACGTCATCGACCCAGGCTCGACATCGATGACTTCGTGGAAGACCTCGCGGCCAACGTGGTTGATGTCCCCGGTGCGATGCTCCACACCGGGGGTGTAGACGAACTTGCCGTCGGCGCGGACGATCCGGTCTTCGACCAGTAACCCACCCAAGGTAGCGGAGTGGAAATCCCAGGGATGGTTGTGCCACTTGGAGACTTCGCCACCACGACGATCTGGCGCCAACCAGTAGTTCAGGCCGCTGAATTTGCTGAGGCGCAGTTCGGCTTTGTACGGCTCGCCGGTGAGCTCGTCCGGCACGAGCGTCCACTGTCGTGAGATGAAGTCTTCCCAGCGCAAGGGCGCAAGATCCGGCGTGTGCTCGACGACGCCAGCGGCCGCGACCTCGTAGAGGTCACTGGTGAGCGTCAACCCGGGAGCGATGCGGATCAACTGCTTCGGCGGGGTGATGAGTGCAGCGGTCATGCAATCCACGATGGACATGAATTCGGCGCTGCACAACGAGATGATGGTTGCGTGATTAGCTGGAAACGGTAAACCCACAGGTCAGCACCGTCCGGGGAAACGCCGTCAACAGCTGGAAGACGAGCACAACAAGGCGGCAGCGCACCAGGCCCCGTGCTCACGTCCGCTTTCTGCCTCGTCCCAGCCCGTCTAAAGTCCCGGTCCCAGCGCTCGCCTAGTCGCTGGGCGCCGGGGACCGCCGCAGTGGCGCTGGCGGCCGGGGTGAGTCGCACCGTCAGGCCGGTGCCCGAGGTGGGCACCGGCCTGTAGCCGGCGAGGTCGGCAGGATCAGAACGGAGGCTCGTCCGGAATCTCGGGCCCAGCGGGCGGAGCGCTGGTCCAGGCGTCATCGCCACCTCCGCCGCTGCCACGGCTGACCTTGTTCACCTTCGCTGTGGCGTAGCGCAGCGAGGGCCCGATCTCGTCGACCTCGAGCTCGACGACGGTCCGCTTCTCGCCTTCCTTCGTCTCGAACGACCGCTGCTTCAGCCGGCCCTGCACGACGACGCGCGCGCCGCGGGTCAGGGACTCGGCGACGTTCTCCGCCGCCTGCCGCCAGATGCTGCAGCGCAGGAACAGCGCCTCGCCGTCCTTCCACTCACCCGACTGCTTGTCCAGCGTGCGCGGGGTGGACGCGACCGTGAAGTTCGCGACCGCCGCACCGGACGGGGTGAAGCGAAGCTCCGGGTCGGACGTGAGGTTGCCGATCACCGTGATGACGGTGTCTCCAGCCATGGGATTCTCCTTGTGCTTTAGGGACTCTGTGTCCCTTGGGGTGGGTGGTGGTGCGTGAACACGCGCCGAACAGCGGGCCAGGGCTGGCGGAGTACAAGGTTCGGCGCTTGCGCCGACCGCGAAGCGGTCTGCCTTGACCCGCCAGTCTCGGTCTGCTGGCGTGCAGCGAGTTCCCGAATCGCCACAGGCCCTCTGGGGCACCGGGCACCGCGGGTACGAGGTGGGTTTGTTGGCGGGCAACACAACTTGCGTCAGGCAACAGACACCGACACACCTAGGCGATGCGTATTTGCCACGACCGTTCCCGATCGCGTCGTGGGCATGCCATCCATCTGCGCCTACCCGGCCGACCGGGCTTGCGAACACGCGCATGCACGTCCTGGCAAGTGGCAGTGCCTGGCCGGCAACTGGAACAGGTGCCGGCCAGACCGCTGCCGGGTTGCGTGGGCTACTTGCCGAGGAGTTCGGTGTACAAGGCCGCGAATTCAGCGGCGGGCATCGTGTCGATGCCGAGCTGACCGGCCTTCACTTCCTTGCCGACCGAGGCTCCGGGTCCGAGGATGAGCAGATCGGTGCGGGCGCTGACCGAACTCGCGACCGTCGCTCCCAGCCGCTCGGCGGCCTCTTGCGCCTGGGTCCGGTTCATGCCGTCCACCGATCCGGAGATCACGACTCGTTTGCCCGCGAGCGGTGAACTCTGCACGACCGGTGCGGTCTCGATCTGACCGGTGATGCTGGCCGCGACCAGCTTGTCGATGACGTCACTCAGCTCGCGCAGTCCTGCGTGGATAGACCGTGCCTTCTCCGGCCCGACCCCGTCGACGTCCGCCAGTTCCTCTGCTGTCGCTGCGCGCAGCGCGCTGAGGGACTGGAAGTGGGTTGCCAGAGCGCGGCCCATCCGGCGGCCGGTCATGCGGATCCCCAGTGCGGTGATGTGCCGTGCCAGCGGTTGGCTTTTCGCTGCGGCGATCCCGGCGAGGAGTTTCTCCGCGGTGGCGGTGCCGATGTGGCGAGCACCGGTCGTGCGTGCGTAGGAAACGGCCGAAATCTGCGCGGCAGTCAGGAAGAACAGATCGGCGATCCCCGTGACCAGGCCCGACTCGACCAAGGCGGTGGCGATCTCCTCGCCGAGGCCGTCGATGTCCCAGACGTCGCGCGATGCGGCGTAGGTCAGCAGGGACACGAGTGAGCAGGCCGGCGTGGTGCACCGCCACAGCTGGCTGGACTGATCCCAGGGCTCGTCGCACTGCGGGCAGTTCGGCGGCGGTTCCCAGGGCGCGATGCCTTCCGGTCGCTCGCCCACCACCGCCGTGATTTTCGGGATCACATCGCCTGCCCGCATCACCGCCAGGCGCGACCCGAGCCCCAGCCCCTGTTGCCGAATCCACGCGACGTTGTGGAGCGTGGCCGCGCTGATCGTGGTGCCGCCGACGGTCACCGGGTCGATGATGGCGCGGAACCCGGCGCGTCCTGTCCTTCCGACGGAGACTTCGATGTCGCGCAGGACGGAGAACGCCGTGTCCGGTGGGTACTTGAACGCGGTCGCCCAGCGCGGCGCATTGGATCCACTACCCATTTTGCTGCGCACGGCTCGGGACTGGGCCTTCACCACGGCGCCGTCGATCGGGAAGGACAGGCTCGGCCGCCGGTCACCGATGGTGTCGATGACCGTTTGGACGTCGCGGGCCGTCCGGCACGAGATGGAGACATCGGCGGGCAGCGCACCGATCGTGAGCATGGCCGCGGTGCTGAACCCGAATGCCTTGGCCAACGCCATGCGCTCGAGGTGGTTGTCGAGGTGGTCGAGTTCATCACCGCTGATGGCGTAGGCTGCGAAGCTCATCGGCGCGATGTAGAGACGGTCCACCTTGCGAATGGAACCTGCGGTGGCGTTACGCGGGTTGACGAACAGCTTCTTGCCGGCGCTGACGCGCGCTTCGTTGGCCGCCTCGAAGTCCTTTGTGGACATGAACAGTTCCCCACGGACGGCTCCTGTCCACGAGCGGAGCAACGTCACGGGAAGTCCCGCGATGCCGGGATCGCGAGTCACCTGCGAGGTGATGTCGTCGCCCGCGAGTCCGTTGCCGCGGGTCGCAGCACGGACCAGCCGACCATCGCGGTAGTCGGCGTGGACGGCCATCCCGTCAATCTTGACTTCGACGATGGTCTCGCAGACAGGGAGAGCGCGGACGAACTCCGCCATTTCAACATTGGTGGTGACCTTATCCAGGCTGAGCATCGGCGGGCTGTGCTTGACCGGACCGGCGGAGGCGCCGGGGGCGACGCCCATGGCGGCGCCCGGCTCCTGCCAGTCCGGGTGCAGCGCCACAGTCGCCGCGATCCTTGCCACGAGGTTGTCGTAGTCGGAGTCGCTGAGCATGGGGGCGACGTCGCTGTCGTAGTAGGTCACGCCGGCCACGTGAACGTCGTGGACGGCCTCATCAAATTCGGCTCGGTCAGCGAATGGCTGCGTCGGTGTCGCGGGCATGGGTACGTGCTCCTCGCGCGTGCGGGTACGGGGTACCACGCGCGGGAAGCGCGCCCGGGGGCCGGGCGGGCAAGGCGGTCTTCATCGCGCCGGAGCAGCGGGCTTGCCCGCCCGCCCGGTCCCCGGGTGTGCTCCGCTGCCGGGTGCCCACGGTGCCCGCGCCGAGGAGGCGCTGTCGTCCTGTCCGGCCGAGGCTGACGGAACGGCTGACCGCGGACCTGCGTGTTCCGTCCGCTCGAACCTTGCGGTATCCGGGCCTACTTTGCGGGTCGCCCAGCCCTGGCATACTCGACGCTCACCCAGCGGCAGTCGACGAGGCCGTGTTGAACGAGGGATGCTCACCAGTGCCGGACAACGACCTGCGGTTCACGGGACACGAGGTGTCGATCCTGATCGCCGCCGACTGCCCCGTCGACACGAACGCCTCCGCGATAGGCCAACTCATCGCCGATGCGGTCACCGCGGCCACACTGTCGATGGTCGCCACCGTCGCCCTCGTCCTGGACATCGTCGACCCTCCACAGAATCCGGAACTCTTAGCGGACCTGGACGTCATCGACCCCGGCGGTCGACACACCCAGCCGGCACGTCGGCAGCTGTCCTACACAGTCACCCTGTATGCAGACCCAATCACGGTCGCCGACGACAGCACCGACCTGATCACAGCGGCTTACCAGGCGATCGCCGTTCAGATCGACGCCGCGCACACCGGGACCATTACCAGCTCGGTCATGCCCCTCGAACGTGGTCGCCACCAGCACCTCACCAACCAAGCCCTCAAGCACTTCCGCACCTGCGCACCACGGGACTGACCCCGTCTGGGCACCGAATCCGCCGGGTTCCCGGGAGAAGGTGCGTCACCGCTGCCCGGATCTACTTTCGTGTAGCAGGTCAACGACGCGCGCATCCGCAAAGTCCGGCCGGGCAGACACTGTGGTCCGTCATGTCGGTCCGAATGGTCACTGGCCTGAATGTCCAGACCTGATTGGCGGAATCGGTGATCTCATGTTGTGGATCGTTGCATGCACGCTCGTCGGAGTTGGGGCGTCTTCTCGGGGCCGGCGTTCGTCTTTGCCAGCCCACGGCTTGGTTTCGTTTGTGTGGTGCCGCGCCAGCGTTCCGCGCGGCACCACCATGATCAACGGGTGATCCGCTCGAATAGTCGATCCGCTGTGGCGGTCACTTCCCTCGCCGCGGGGTGATCGGGGTGGGTCAGGGTGAGTGGTATGCCGCGGTCCCACAACATGCCCATCACCTGGCTCCACGAAAGACCCGTGTCCAGAACCGGGTAGACGAAGGAACTGGCCAGGCGCGCGCAGTGCTCCAGGGCCTCGGGGGGCAGTTCTTGGTCGAAGATGGGGACGGCCGCGATGACTCTCCCTGCGGCGGATGAGGGATCGAGTCCATCGCGGACAAGACTGGTGTTGACGTTCGCGATCGCCGTTTCGTCCTCATAGGACCGATATACGTGAGTGATGTCGCCCTGCCGTGGGGCCTCTGGATCGTCTGCGGCTTCGATCCCTGGCTGTTCGGGCCCCTCAAGCGGGGCGCGCTGGTGCTCGATCCATCCGGCCGGATCCCACTCCATGCCGAACAGCTCCCGGCCCAGGGTACCGACCGCGGTCAGAAACGGCTCGCGCTGCGCCTCGATCCATGGGCCCACCCGCGTGAGACTGTCGTCCGCGTCCTCGACGCCCAACCAATTGGCACCGTCATCGCCCGGCCGCGCCAGCACCTCGACGTCGGTGTCCCTGTGCGAATGCAGGTCCCACAGCGTGTCGGCCAGGGGCGTGCCGGTCGTGCGCGCCTGCACGACAGCGTCATCCAGCAGGGCGGTCGGTGCGACAGGTTCGGGGCCAGCATCCATGCCGATCTCCACGTACACGTCGTAGGTGTCGTTCAGCCAGTTCATCATCGCCGTGCGACGTTGCCGACGTTGGTGGATGGGCCAGTAACGATCGGAGTACACGGTCTCGGTCCATCCGAACAGATCACCATAGATGCGGACACAGGTGATCGCGACGTCGGCGAACCCAGCCGCGAACCGGACCTCTGGGCCTGCGCCGATGGGAGCGGTGTCGAGCAGAATCAAGTCAGCGTGGGCCTGCGCCGCCTCCAACACTCGGCGCTGATACTCGACGCTGGTGCCTACCAGCCCGGTGAGCAGCCGCAGTTCACCATCGTTGTCGCCACGGTGAAGTACCCGTTCCCCACCGCCAGCAGCCCACGGCGCTGTTCCCTCGTCCAACGCCTCGCCTTTCACCGCGTGCTCGAGCGAGCGCTGAGGGTCGAGGTCAGCCACCAACACCCGCTTGCCCTGCCTTGCCCACGCCGCGGCCACCTCCAGCAGCATCGTCGAGCGTCCGAGTCCTCCTCCCCGGGCCAGGCACGCCACGGTGATTCCACGCCGCGCTTCCAGCCCAGCGGAGGCCATCAGCTCGGGATAGGGACCTGCCAGGAACTCCGGTGCGGGCAGCTCGGCCGCGAAATCGACGGTGTTCGCGTCCCGCCACAGCGCGACGCGACGCAGCATGGTGCTCCACCTGGCGATCAGCCACGGTGTCCGCGTGTCCTCGTGCTCCGTGTCGGTGCGTTCGGTGGCAAGCCAGCACGCCGACGCCCCGGCAGGCTGTTGCGCCGCAAGGTCCTCGCAGACTCGACGCCACCTCTGCCCCGCCCGGGTGAGGACGATCTCGCCACCGCCGTCGAGCCGGTGCAGCCGGACTCGACCCCGCGACAGCGCGGTGAATCGCAGCCCCGGTACGCCGATCAGTCGTTCCTCCCCGCCTGTCTCATCGCCGGGGATCGTGCGGGGCAGGATCGCCTCAGCCAACAGGGAAATCCCGTCCTCGGTCAGGTCGAGGTCGATACTGGTGGTGGTCGGCGAGACACTGCGGATGCCGTAGACGCCGCCGAGCTGCGCGGGTCGGTGCCACCCGATGTGGAGGGCCAGAGCGACGAGCACAACGGCTTCGATCGTCGCTTGACCTACGGTCGCCGCAGTCGGGACGAGCGGTCCGCCGCCGTGCTCGTGCTGCTCTACTACGCGTTGACGCGCGAGCTGGTGTGCTTCCCCCGTGTAGATCCTGCGCTTGGCAGGAAGATCGAACAACTGCCGCTGAACGGCCATGGCCGACGCCTTTCCCCGACACACCCCCGCCCGGCTCGGTCGTGTCGAAGTCACGCACCGACAAATTGACGACCCACACGTACACGGCGAGCTTCAGCTAGTTCTGCCAGCCCGAATGCAGCATCCAAAGCCGGGGGATGCCGCGCCAGCAGGGCCGCCGTCCGGCCCGCAAAGGACAGCATACCCACGGCCGCGAGACATCACCGGCAGGCGACAGGCCATGTACCTCCGAACCCCCCGCTGCTGCCTCCGCCTCTAGGTCCGAGCACCGTCACCTTCGTCCGGGACAGGGCAGCTGCGGCGCAAAGCGCTTCAGGCTCTTCCTGTGGCGCGTGAGCAGGCAGAACGGGACTATTTAATCGATATCGACTAAATAAGCGTTCGATGGCCAAGGTTCGCCAGGTTCGTGCAGGTTAGGTGTCCGGCAAGCCGGTGGCGGCGAGGAGGAGGGCGACTGCGTCGGCAAGGACGTCGGCCGGTGTCACCGTGTGCCCTGCTTTCGTGCTTTCCCAGTAGCAGGCTCGCTCAAGGTGGATACCGAACGGTCCCGCCAGGCGCAGACGGACTTGGTGGTCGCGAGCTTCGTCTTGGTCCGCGTCGGGCGGCCGAGGCGCATTCTGCCCTGCCGTGCGCGCAGCCTCGGGTGGCAGTGGCTTGTACTCCTCGGTCCAGCCACGGCTCTCAAGCTCGGCATGAATCGCAGCTGTGAGCAGGCCGTCCATGGTGACGATGAGTTCGCCGGCGTTCACGGCCGCGGTGAACGCGGCCTCATGTCCATCGCGAGCCCGCTTGCGTTCCTGTGGGTCCGTCATGCGTTTCATCGCCTTGTTTCGCGGGCGCCACCAGCGGCGTGCGCGTTCTTTTTCCGCGAAGAGGACCACGTGCAGAGCGACGTACTGGTCCTGCGTGACGTTGACGACGGCCGGGATGACGCCGATGACTCGGTCGATCGCGGCGCGCATAATGTCACCGGTGGTAATGATCTCGGAGCGCAACTGGTCCCGGTAGCGGGCGGCGAGTGCCGTGGGCTCCTCACCGGGCCGGGCGTCAAGCAGGTGGGACGAATCGCCGAAGTTGCCGTAGAAGGCCTCGAGCTGGTTGACCAGGTCTGCCGTCTCATGAAAGCAGGCTGCTTCGAGACGTTCGTGCAGGTCGTCGTCGAGCCGAACGCTGATCTGGTGCCGCTTGTCGCCGTGGATGTTGGTCGAGCCCCAGCGTCGACCGCCGCCGCGGCCGAGTGGCGGCACTGGATCATAGGGTCCGGTCCAGCCGCGGGCGTCGAGTTCGGCTTTGACGGCGGGTCCGATCAGTGTGTCGCGCGTGGTGATCAGCCTGCCGGCCTTGACCTCCTCCTCGAAGTCCTTCTTCTGCTGGGCCCGCAGCATCGCGCGCTCGGTCGGGTTCTCGATCTTGCTGGCTTCTCGCTTGTGTGGCGCCTTCCACTGGCTCACCCGGATCTGCTCGGCGCGCATGAGCTCGCGCAGGGCTTCGCCTTGGTCGACGAACGGCACGAAGGTCTTGGACGTCACATTTAAACGATATCGACTAAATTTGTCCGTCGCATCGCCAAGCCTGGCCGGGTCGGACGACCGCAGTGTCCGCTGGACGAAGCCTGAGCGACAGGGCTTCAGCTCAGCGAGCCGGACCGGCCGCGCTTGGGTGGTCGGCGGCGCTCCGCATTCATCGCCACCACGGTCCAGTCGCCCACAGCGCCCACGAGGCGGTCGACGCCGGCCTCGGTCGCGAAGCGATAGCCGGACGCCGTGAGCCGGAACCGAGTCGGCGCCGTCCTGGTGCCGGACGTCGGGCTGCTTATCCAGCTGGCTGCGATGACGCTTTGTGCAGCGCTTCGGCCTGCGTAATCAAGGTAGCGGTGAGGGCGAGCTGGTCATGGTTCGACGGAGTGCGCAGCGCAAGGGTGTCACTCTCCCAGGCGAGGCGGCCGTCGTCAGCGATCCTGATGGTGACGCGGTGGCGGGTCTCAGCGTCGTCGTCATCGAACTGCGACACGATCAGATCGGCCTGGTTGATCAGCAGCTCGCCCAACTCAAGGGCGCCCATCCGGCGTTCCTCTTCCTGGGCGGCGATGTCCGCCGGGGTCTGCAGCTCGGCCAGACGCCGGTGTGCCGCGGTGATGACGTACCCGCAGCGGACCGCGGCTTCGGTCAGGTTGTCGGCGCGCTGTTTCGGAGTCGCGGCGGGATCGAGCGCGTCGAGCGTCCACCTGGCGGCGGTCAGGGCTTGGCTGATCGCGTCCGCTTCAGGCGCCCGCTCCCCCAGCTCACCGACTTCGGCCGTGGTGCGTGCGCTGTCCAGCGTCGCCAGCAGCTGCGTGAGCTGCTGGCGCAGCTGCGGCAGCAGGGCGACCAACTCGGAGCGGTGGGCGCTAGATTCGGTTGTCACGTCTCTACTTCCTCGTGTTGCTGGGCCGGGTGGCCGGGTCGCTCCGGATCGAGGTCCTGGCGGGGCAGCTGGTTGGAGATCGCACCGTCGGTGCGCTGCATCAGCCCAGCGATGACGGCAATGACCTTCGCGGGCTCCCGGGTTGCCTCGGGCGTTCCGAACTTGTCCTTGACCGTATCCGGCGTCGTGCCGAGGGCTTCGGCGATACCGTCGACGATCTTCTGGGGCGGGGCCGCAGGGTCGGCGACCATCCACGCAGCGTGCAGTGTCGCCTTGAGCTCATCGGTCCAGGGCTGGTAGGACCTGGTGGGTTTGCCGTAGCCGCGCCGGCGCGGCTTGCGCACCTTCGCCGGCTGGTCAACTGGGAAAACCTCGCTAAACATGGGCCCGAGGTGCTCCAGCGCGCTGGAGCGCACGGTGAGCCGGCCTTCGATGCTGACCTCGGCGTCCGGTCCGGCACCGAGCACCTCGATGATGAGGGTGTCGGCCGCGGTCCGGTCAGTGCTTGCGGTCAGGACGTAGCGGCTGTCGTCGAGATCGACGGTGCGGGTGAACTCGAGCTGGGTGCCGTCGTCGTCGGGCTGTGGGCTGGACATCGGCTTTCCCTCCTTGGTGCGTGCCGGTGCTGGATGAAGTGTGGCTGGGCGGGTGCGCCCGGGGACCTGAGCAGCGGGCGCTGGTGGCCGGCGGCCAGGCTTGGCGCGTGCGCCGCCCGCGGCAGCGGGCGCCTTGCCGCCGGCCACCGGGTCTGCTGCGCTCGGCTCCGGTCGCCGCGCCCACCACCAAATCCCAGGTCGGCATGGGTGGCAATCTGATTGCCACCTTGTGGCAGCAGCGATGGGGGTCTCGGCAGCCACCGTGTCGGGTGCCCACCGAAGATTTCAGTCCGGCACCCAAGATTTCAGTGGGGGCCTGGCGCTGAGTCGATCAGGCTGCGTCGTTGAAAAGCTTCCGCTGGACCTCAAGGTAGCGACGCAGGTCCACGACGGGAGCGTCCGTCGAAGTCGGGGTCGACTCCGGAAACTCATCCAGATCGATCGAGTCGGACTGCTCCACAGAGAAGTCGACCGTGATGTTGCCGTTCTCGGAGTACGCCTTAACAGCACCAAGATCGGCGATGAGGCGGTCGATGATCTCGGCATCGAGGCTCTGGTTGCGGACAGCCTCGATGTAGGCGCGAAGTGAGTCGTTGTAGTTCTTGACGCACTCCGGTTGCACCCGCTTCCGCTTGCGGACGATCGCGACGGCTGCAGTGGCCGTCCCGACGACAGTCAGTGTGGCGAGCCCCGCGATGACGACTGGCTTCTTGAGCATCCAGGCTGCCGCTTCAACCACATCCTCGTTCGGCTTGGAAGCCGAGATCTCCTTGAGGTGGGCTACGAGGCGTCCTGCGGGGTTACGCACCACGCCGCCCCAGCGGATCAGTTCGCCGGCGGCTAGACGCTCCGCGATCTCTTGCGGAATGTCGAAGTCGACCTCAGTGATCATTCGTGGTCCTCGGCTGTGCTCGTGTGGCTACTGAGCCAGATGCTAGCGCTGACTTCCGACAGGCTCGGGTCTCTGACTGCTGCCGTACTGAAGTCTTCGCCAGCACGCACGGCGGGACGAAGAGTGCCCGGATGATTTCAGTGCCCAGGTCACGGGGCCCCGGCTACTGAAATCCTCGGTGGCGCGCAGCACATCGTCAGGAGTGTTCCGTCTCGTCCTCGAGTTCGGGGAGGTCGCGGAGCCTGATGCCGTCGGTGGGAAGCGTGCTGAGGTCGACGCCTTCGCGGATGAGCCGGGAGACCACCACGGAGGTGGATTTGCGCAGGTTGGTGCTGTTGTCGAGGTAGAGCTGTGTCGTGGCCAGCGAGGCGTGTCCAAGCTGCAGGCGGATCTGGTTGAGCGAGGCGCCGGCGTCGTCGGCCTCCTGGGCGTGGGCGTGTCGGAGCTGGTGCGGGTGCAGCCGACCAGCATTGGCCAGGACGAGCGCGGCCTCGGCGACGATGGGGTGATCGCAAGTGGGATCGAGCAGGCCGCCGAGCCGGTTGAGGACGTAGGTGACCGCCTGCGTCGACAGCCGCCGTCCGTTGATCGAGGTGAGCAGCGGCTGCGCGACGGCGGGCCGGTTGCCGACCTGTCCGGCGAGGGTGACGTCGATGCCGGTATCTGGGGGAACCCGGTCGAGCAGGTAGTCGTCGATGAGCGCGAGCTGGTGGTCGTCGAGCCCGACCCAGCGGTACTTGCCGCCCTTGCCGCGCACGTAGAGCGCGGGGACGCCACCGGGGCCGGAACGGTGCAGGTCGTCGATGTCCAGGTTGCACAGCTCGGCCGCGCGCAGGCCGGTGCCCGGTAGCAGCTCGGCGATCACGCGGTTGCGGGTCCGCATGGGCGAGGGGTCCAGGAGCGCGGCGACCTGCACCGCCTGCACCACCGCCAGCGGCGCGGCCACGGTCGGCGAGGCCGGAACGACGGTGATGCCGAGGTTTTCGCGGTCCTGCCGGGTGATCAGGTCGGCGAACACGATCGTGGTGTGCTCGCGGCGGCGCATGGCTGAGTACCAGGCGCTGATCGCGCCGACACGGCGGTGCAGCGTGGTGTCCGCGTCGCCGCAGTATCGGCCGTACCGCGTCCAGGCGTGTGCGAGGTCGACGTCGATGTCGGTGAACGGGTTGACGTCGAAGGCCGCGCACCAGCGCAGGAACGCCTGGGGTCGGGGGCCGGGTGAGCGGCGTCCGCGTTTGCCGGTGACCGGTTCGCGCCAGGTCTGCATCGCCCGCGGCACGCCCAGGTCGATCGCGTAGTTCTTGGTGGTGTTCTCGCTGCCGCCGTTGCGGTGGCTGCCCTCGTAGCTCAGGGTCAGCCACATCACGGTCTGCTCTATCGCGAACGGCAGCCAGTCCGGCACGCCGGTGTTCTGCAGTTCTGGGTACTCCTGCACGAACGCCGGTTCGGCCAGCACGAGGCTGGTGCTCACGTTCTTCCTCCTCTGGGCTGGTGTGCTCGTTCGCGATGGACGTCGGGGCTTCGCCGTCTACGTCGGTCCGGGTTACTGGTCGTCGGGTCCGTGCGCCCGCAGCGACCCCAGGGTGGTGAGGTGGGTGCGCAGCCGGTCGAGGACCTTCGCGTCGTCCCAGCCGAAGATCGTGGCTTCGGCCGCGAACTCCTCGTCGGACCACACCGCGGCGAGTTCCTCGTCGGTCGGTTCGAAGTCGATCAGGCCTTCCGCCCGGACGCGCAGCGCCGTGGTGGGCAGCCTCGAGTCGGCGGACCACAGGTCCCGCGTGGGCAGCCCGAGCGCGGTTCGCATCGACTCGATCCAGGCCATCGGGTTGACTTCCTTCCCGTCGAATAGCTCGCGGGCCGCGTCGCGGGGCGTGCGGTTCTTCTCCTGGATGTACCAGTGCTGCAGGAGCACGAGCGCCACGGCAATCTGGTCGGCTTCGGGCCACTCGGCGGGGATGTGACCGCCGGGACGAACCTCGTTGCACAGCTCAACCACGTGCTCGCCGAACTCGTCGAGCTCTTCTTCCAGGGCACGTTCGGGATCCGGGCCCAAGGTGGCCAGCAGAGGGTGGTGGTGTTCGCCGACGTCGAAGCCGTAGGCCTCCAGGACGTCGTGGACGGCCTGGTTCATCGTCCTGGTGATGTGGGCGCGCAGCGCCGGCCTGCTGGAGTCGTTGCTGAGCGCGTCGGGGATGGTCCAGCCCACGTACACCCCGCCCTCAGGGTCGGTGCGCGGCATGATCATCGCTCCGCCGAGCGGGTTCTCCGCGACCCGGTCGTAGAGGGTGAACCCGGCCTCGACCAGCGCGGCGGCGATCCGGCGGGCGAGCTGCGCCTGCGGGTCGACCCGGTCGTGGATGTACTTGTAACCGCCGGTCGAGATCCGCGCGAGCTGCTGCCTCCGGTGCCGCTCGTACAGCTCCTGGTAGGCGCGTCGGCGGGCCGCCTCGTCCTCGGTCACGGTGATGAAGTCCTTCCTGGTCGATGGTCGCGGTGACGACGATCGTCGACCTCTTCTGGTCACGTCGATACCGCCTGGTGGTGGTTTCGAGTAGCGAGCCAAGTTCGTCAATCTTTGCATGTCAGAGGGCTGTTCGACCCTTTCGAGCAGGCGTTCTAGTGGCACTCGGTAATCAGGGCAAGACGGTTCGTTCAGTCCGAACTCCCTGTCGCGCCGCCCGGGCGAACCTCGTCGTCATCCTCGTCTTGCGCCGCGTTCACGAGCGCGGCGAGTTGCGCCCGAAGTCCGGCGTCGTCGCCCGGGCGGGCCGTGGCAAGCGCGGTGAACAGCCGAGCGCGAAACCGGCTCAATTCTTCGGCGGCACCCTGGTTGCGTTCTGCGGCGGCCGTGGCCTGTTCGGCGCGGGTCGCGAGCGTGGCGACCTGGCCGGCCAGGTCGGTGATCGTGCTGTTCAGTTCGGTAACCCGGGTGGCCGTCTCGCGTTCGGTGTCCTTGCGCTCGCGATCGAACCTGTTCTGCTGGTCGTTGAGCTTGCCCTCGAGTTCGGTGCGCTGCTCCTGCAGGGCCGTCGCTGCTTCTGTCCGCGCGGTGGTGAGAGCGGTCTCGTGCTCGGTGCGCTGCTGGCCGATCAGGCCGCGCAGTTCCTCGGTCGTGTTGGTGAGCTGCTGGGCCTGGGCGGCGAGCTGGTTGTTGGTGCCGGTCAGTTCCCCGATCTGGGTGGCCTGCTCGGAGATTGTCTTGTTTGCCGCCGTCAGCGACTCGGTGGCTTCTTTGGCGGCTTGCCGGGCGGCCTCTGCGCGGGTGCTGGCGTCCTTCTCCCGAGTCTCGGCGTCCCTTTTCGCGGTCCTGGCCTCGTCGGCTTCGACGAGCGCCGTGCCCTCGTTGCGCCGGGCTTCGGCGGCGTCCTCGACGGCCTGCTGCTTGGCGGCGAGCGCGTCATTGCGGGCAACAGTGGCGACCTGCGTCTCCCGGCGAGCCAGTTCGGCGTCGGCCACGGCCTGCTCTGCGCGAGCGAGCGCTTCGACGACTTCCCCGGCCAGGCGTCCGTTGAGCTGAACGAGGTCGCCCCGCACGGGGTCGAGCACGGCGAAGAGGTCGTCGAGGGCGGCGCGGAGGGCGTCGAGGTGGCGGGCCTGGGCATCGACGTCGAGGTGGGACAGGGGGCCGGTGCCGCCGTAGACGGCTAGCCACAGGTCGTGCGCGTCGTCGAGCCGGGAGCAGGTGACGTTCTTGCCGCGGTGGTCCCGGCCCCAGACGTGCGCGCAGTGCTTCGGCTTCGGTCCGCCGCCGGCGCTGGGCGGCTTGCGCGGGTGCTGCTGGCAGAACTCGCACAACTCCGGGTCGGCGAGCCGCTCGCGCCGTTCGTCACCGCGACGCAAGGCCGGCGGCGTGGGTGGCCGCTCGGCCAGCGCGTTCGCGGCACCCTCAGCCGCCTCACCAGCGGGAACGGCCGGGTCGCGCTCATCCTCTGCCATGATCGAGAGTCTACAGGACTAAGTTATAGAACTCTAACTTGCAGTCTTAGTTATCTAACTTTGTATAGGTGCATAGCTGCGTTTTCGATAACCTGTGTTATCGAATAAAAGTTGATCTCTGTGGCGTCTCGCGCGCGCCGAGCGCGATTTCTGCCAACTGAAACTGGGGCCCCGGGCTCACACCGGGTCGTTTCGTCACGGTGACGACTGGAGGCGATGGCCGGGGAAGTGCGGATGCCCGCGGGTGCACGGGGGGCACGCACGTGCGCTCTCTCGGTCGCCCCGAACTCGCCGGCTCGCTGCCCCGAGCTGGGGGGTCCCCGACCTTCTCCGAGGTCAGCAGCAGGGTCGGGATTCTCGCGGGCAGGAACATGAATCCCCGCTCTTCGGCCAGTCCGGCGTGGGCGCCGGGAGTGACTGCGAGGTCAGTGCCGTTCGGGGATCATCACCGGGTTGTCGGTCTGAGTGTCGATCTCGCCGACCAGCGTCCACTCCGCGCCGTCCTTGCGGCACAGAAAACTCAACCGCAGGACCGTGCCGCGCTCGCGTCGCCAGTCTTGCCTGGTCTGGCCCTCCGACCAGACCGGCGGAGTGGTGGGCTCGAGGAAGAACGGCAACATCTCGCCGACGGGCAACCCGCTGGTCGGCGTGGTGCGGCCGGTGTCATCGGCGCCGGGCACGCCGAACGCTGGATCGGCGCCGGGACCGGTGCCCCGCACGAACTTCAGCGGGCTCCACAGGTGCGCTGCGACGGCTTCGGAAGACGGGCCGCCCGCAAGAGGAGCACTCTGACCGCGCCACGGGTTGTCGTTGCGGATGGTCACGACCAGCTCGTCCAGCCCGCCAAGTTCGGGCGGGCCGAGCAGTTCCACGGTGAGCTTGGAGTCCGGGGAGCCGGCGTTGGCCGGGGTACACCGAACCCGCAGCCGCGGGGTGAGTTCGGCGTGCCGACGATCGCCCTCCAGCGCGGCTGTGGTCTCGTCGGCGACCGCCGAGCGCTTGTTGGCCCGCGCCGCCATGCGGGCGTAGCCGACGCTGCCGAGCGAAATGAGCCCGGAGACGATCGCCACAATCAGCGCTGCCTGGTCCATGCCCGCGGACTCTAGACCTGTCGCGGGGCGTCAGTCGCCGACGACGCGGTCGGCATTTCGCTCGGGCGTGAGACCGGTGATCTGCTCGTCGAGCAGCACGGTGCCTGGCAGGGGCTCGAACGTCTCGTTGTCGTCGCGGGTGCCGTGCAGGACGATGGCCAGCACACCGTCGGCGTTGAACAGGTCCGGCGCGACATCGAGCGGTTTCCTTGTGGTGTAAGGCAAAGGCATGGGTTTCCCTTTTCGCGGATGTGATCGGCGCCGGACCGACAAGGGCGAGCTCGGAGTCGTTGTGGCTCGCGGTCGTTGAGGCGCCACGGTAGCGGGCGGGTGGTTCGGCCAGGTAGGGCGATCGGTGTCGTTCACCGATCCGGTCGTGGTGTCACGGGCGCGGGGTGGTCGGCTGGAGCGGGTGGGAATTGCGGGCCAGCAACGCGCAGAGCTCGGCCCAGGTGAGCGGTGTGCCATTGAGGTGGATCTCAGCGGGCTGGTTGTCCAGGCCGGCGACGGCCAGGTAGTCGGTCTCGCCATCCGGGCCGGTGCGGGCGTAGGTGAACTTGACGCCGGTCGTTCCGGGCCCGTGATCCGAGGTCGGCGCGAAAAGCCGGGCGGGCTGGTCGAGGCGCCAACCGGCGTCCGTGGCCAGGTCGGTGAGGGCGCGACCGACGAGGTCGAAGGTGATGGGACCGCCGTGCCGGGCGAGGACGAACCAGCGATCGAAGAGGTCCGCCTCGGGTGAGCTGGCAGCGGGCGGGGGCACGTGCGCGAAGGCTGCAGCCGCTGCCCGCTCGGCTGAGGTAGCGGAGCTGGTCACGATGGTCACTGGGAACCTCCAGGTGGCGTGTCGGTCGAGGACGCGGTGGCGGTCAGCAGGCTGAAGCCGGGCAGGCGAAGGCTCGGCGCAGCCGACCGCGCAGCGGCGCGGCCTTGCCTGCCCGGTCTGGGTCTGCTGATGTGCACCTCGGCTCGCACCGGCGCCCCTGGTGTTCCCTGGGTTCCCAGCATCCCCGGCGACCCAGGGGTTTCAGGGATTCTGCGGCGACTTCGTGGAGAAGCGCGGTTTCATGGCCTCCGCCATCAATCGGAAGCCGTTCACCAGGGCGAGGTGTTCACGGCGGTCTGCCTGGGTGTCCTCGCGGGGATCGTCTCCGCGGATGGTGAGCAGCTCGCCCTCGTCCCGGGTGATCTCGACGTTGACGGTTCGTCCGTCTGGCAGGGAAAGCCGGAAGGTGGCGGCCTCGACATACGCGTCGAACGCGGTGTCAGTCATGGCCGTTCGCGAAAAGGCCTTGGCCGCCTGCGCGTCCGTCGTGTTCTCGGCGAGCGCGGAGCAGGTGATCTCCAGCAGCGTCTCCAGGTCGTCGAGAATGTCCACCAGCCGCCATGCCCGGCTGTCCTCGTGCTTCCAGTCGTCGTCGATCGCGTCATCGGGCGGGGTTTCCACGAGCCGGCCGACGAGCTGCAGCAGGGCGCCGGCGCAGAACACGAATTTGGGATCGCTGGTCGGGGATTCGCCCTCCTGCCTGAACGCGGCGGCGTACGCCGCGATCAGGGAAGCAAGATCGGCGATCACCTGACCAGACATCGGCGGGTAGGTCGGTTCGACGGGTTCGTCGCGAAGCTTGGGGTTGATGCCCCGGCTGCGCAGGTCTTTGTAGATGGTGCCACGGGAGAGGTCGACCTCCCGGGCGAGTTCGTTGATGTTGCGGAGACCGACGGACCAGCCAAGGGCGAGCACGGTCGCGCGCAGGCCGGGCAGAGAGTTCCGGATGCGGTCGCAGGCCTGGAGGTCTCTGAGGACGCTCTCGGGCTTCGGTTTCACCATGCGAAAACGGTATGTTCAGTGATTGCACATGTCAAGTCATTGAACACTCGCCCGAGCATCTCGCACCGAAGGCGCTGGGGTGTCCCGCCGACACGGAAGGCAGCACTGGCCGAGACCGCTAGCGTGACCATGTGAGCACTAACAGCCAGGACACCACCTCCGAACCCGCCCCTCAGCGCGCCGGGGCGACCTGGTCGGCCCAGGACAGCTCGACCCTGCTCGATGGGCTCCGCAACGGTGTCCCCCTCGACGATCTCGCCGAGACGTTGCAGCGCCGGGTCAGTGCGGTCCAGGCCCGCTGCAAGAAGATGCTCCCGCCCGAACTCCAGACCACCGTGCTGCGGGCCGACGCCGACGTGGTGTTGCGAGGGCTGCTCGCGTCCGACCCGGATTTCGACGCCGAGGCCAACCTCGACCACAACACAGCCCGGCGTTGGAATCCCGAGCGGGACGAGATTCTGACCCAGGGCTGGAAGGACCGCCGACCGCTGGCCGAACTGGTCGACGCGGTGCCGGCATCGGAGATCGATATCGCCGGGCGGCTGATCCGCTTAGGGCTGGCGGCCGACAGCCTCGCCGTGGCCGAGCGACTCGGCTACGAACCCGGCGGCACCCTGGATCTGCGCTGCCGCATGATGCGTGACCGCGCGGCCGCGAGTGTCTGGGTCCTGGTCGTCGACGGGCTACCCGAGGGCCGTCACGTCTCTCTGCACCCTGGCCGCGGCGACGCCCGCGACCACTTCATCGCGATCACCCCGGCCAGCACTCCCGCCGACGCGGTCGTGGCCACCGTCGCCGAACGGGTCCTCGGATCGCCTCGGGGCCCGGTCGAGACGTTGCATCGCCATGACTTGCCCGCCCCATCACCGTCGGACGGTGATGGGGCGGGCGAAGTCCCACGTAATGGGACCTAACCGCGCGGGACAAAGCGTCGACGCATCGGGCCTGGTCGTCGTCCTCAAGGTCGCCGTGGCCTACGGGGCGGGTCCGCGGGATCGACACGATCAGCGCTGACCTGAACTCCGGGTGGGTTGCCCGCACACGGACCGCACCAGCGTCGGCACGGTACGTTGTAGGTCCGCAACAGTCGGTGCACCGGGAGAGGCTGCGAATTCGTGGGCATGCAGGGTGATCGCAAGTCTTTCGGTGGCTTGGCCATCACGGTCGACGTAACCGTCGAGACCTCCGGTTTTGAAGGCGGTGACGGCAGTCAGCACGCCGTGACGGTGACGACTCCCGACTACTCCGGTGCGGTTGTCTTCGAACCCGCTGACGCCAGCGGCGGCACGATTCGCATCACCGGAGACGCAGAGCTGGACACGATGATCGCCGGACTGGAGTGGGCCGCTCGACGCCTACGCGAGTTGGCTGGCCCGTCGCCTGCATGACGCTGTCCCGTCGGGACGGGCTCGGCCGCGCGCCCGAGCCGGGCACGATCGGCCGACTCGTGATCCTCAGCGGGGTCATGTGCGGGGCGTCTCCCGTGTAGTACGTGGAATCCGTCGAGCGCTCGCCCCTGAGCCACGCCGTTTCCGCCCATCGAGTCGGTGAGACCGGCAGGCCGATGGGTGGTGGATTCTCGACGGAAGTGGCGGAGGAGGATCGTGGCGGCACCCGCCCGCGGGTCATCCCCGGACGAAGTTGCACCGATTGGAAGGATCGTCGCCCCATGAACGCGGCAAACATCAACGTGATCCGGGTGGGCCAGAAGGAGGTCACCATGCCCGCGTCGGCGACCGTTGAGCAGCGACGGTTCGTCCGGGGCTGGCTGAGCGGCCTCGACTCAGAAGGCGCCAGCGCGGACATCGTCGCAGAGAAGTGCGGCATGGACAGGGAAATCCGCGTGTCATTCCTTGCCGGGGACGGTCAGCGTCAGCAGATGGTCATCGCCCCTGAGGGCGGCGGCAGCTACGCCGAGGGGGCCTACCTGGGCGACTTCGCGGGCCGCTCCTGAACCCGAAGCCCTGGGCCGAGGTGAGCCGACGGCACCGTCGCGCACCTGCTCGCCAAGGGCGAGCCGGAGGCTGGCGCTCGCTCCCTCGCGTTCCGGGCCGTGCCAGCGCCGGCATCGCGACCCACCAGGAGTTGACCGAACTGCTCGCCTAGCTCCAGCACTCCAGAGCCCATCGACGCCTAAGCATCCGGGAGTGAACTCCTGAGGCGTTCCAGGAAAATGGCAACTGGGCGGATGCGCCCTTGACCCGGACTCAGCTGCCGGAGTCGTCGATCGATCCACCTCTGCGGAGACGATCAATTGTGCAGCTCGCGGTACCGGGACCGTACTGGCGGTCAAAGTCCGTGACGTCCACCGACGTACCGCGAAAAGTGACTTTCAGCAGACGGCCGTGGAGATAGTCGAAGCGAATGTGCTTGATTCGGCGAAGTCCTCGCCACGATCGACCCACCATTTCGCCCTGAGTGCGCCACGCCTGCCGCGCCCAGCCTTCGGTGGCGGTCGTTCCCTGATGGGGGTGCAGAGACCCGAGGCCGACTGCACCTGCGTTGTTGTACAACGCGGCCAGGACCTGCTCCTTCTTCAGGCCGGCGATATCGATCTCCGTCACAGGGGTCACCATAGCCGCGAACCGCCGTCCGGGATGCCCGATCAGCGACACGTCCGCCGTGCTGCGGCCGCAGGCACGGCATCAGGTTGGCGGTCCATGCCATGGAGGGGCTTCTCCGTGAAGTACGCGGAATCCGTCGAGCGCTCGCCCCTGAGCCACGCCGTGGTTTCCGCCATCGAGTCGGCGAGCTCGGCTGGATTGAGCACGATGAACAGCATGTTGGAGAACTCTTTTCGAGCTTGCTGATCAGCGGGTAACAGGCCGCGCTTTTCCTTGCGTGCCCAGTACTCCTGCTCGGCCTCCAGCCGTGGCAGGAGCTCGTCGCGGGTGTGGGTGGTCAGGTCGTCACGGGTGAGCCGCTGGAACCGCGCCATCATGTCCTCGCTCCTTTCTCAGTCGTAGATTGTGGACACGGCGAGCTGGTGCCGCTTGCCGGGGGTGCGAAAGTAGCGGCCGCAGCGAGGTGGGCGGGGGTCGCTGGCTGGCCAGGGAGTTGTCAGTGTGGTCGTAGATCGACAACCGGATGGATAGCAGCGCCCTCCATCTCGCCGGCACTGCCGCGTACGTCGGCGCCTCGAGTCGAGGCGCCGCGATCATCCTCTACGCTTCAATAGCGCGATGACCTCCTGGACTCACGTACTCGCCGTCGTCGTCGGCGCCGCCCGGCCCGACGGCGATGTCTACGCGCACTTCGGCTCCCTGCTGGGATTCGATGCCCACCTCGCCGTAGCCGAGGAGCTCGGCCTGGTGCTACCTGCGCCCGAACCGATCGCCGACGACGCACCGGAGATCTTGCTTGCCGACGCCGGCCGAGCCTTCGTCCGGCAATTCCAGCTCACTAAACTGCCGGCCGGCCGAGCGAATTACTGGAACCTCCGCCACGCCTCGCTGACCGAGCCAGCATCCACCGAGCTGGCTTGCCGCTGGGAGGCCCTGCGCGCCCGGCACTCATCCATCCAGAACGGGGCGTCATGACCGCGACCGAGCACGCCCTGCACCGGTCCCATGCGTGACGCTGCGCGCGAACTTGCCGATCTCCAGGCGCACGACGACCTGGTGGCCCGCATCTACGCCGACCATCTGCCCGGCGAGATCCGCGAGCTCGCGCTTGCCTTGGCCTGGATCAGGCTGCGCGACCCAGCGCGGCATGCCCCGGACGCCGATAGCAGCCTCACCCGGGCAGCCCGGCTGCTCGGCTGCGACGAGACCGGCCGATGGCGTCACAAGCTCGGCTTCGCCGCCGACGCCCCGCGCTACGAACCCGGCCGCGAGCACCACCTGCGCTCCGGCGTGACCTGCCAGGGCCCGCGCATCCGGCCATACCGCCCGCGCGGCAGCGCGCCGGCGACGGCGACGGCGACGGCGACGGCGAGCACCCCGCCGAACACGGCGCTGGTGTGCGGCGGCCAGGCGACGATCGGCGTCGAGGAGCACGATCTGGCCACCGGACACATCGTCGCGCTGCACGCTTTCTGCCGTCGCCATCGCGAGGACGCCGACCGCGTCCTGCACCAGGTCGCTGCCCGCGGCGAACCGCTCGATCCGCCGATCCCCAACACCGGCGGCTGGCTGCCGCGCTACTTCACCGCCAAGCCCCTGGAGCGGCTGTACCGGTGGGCCCGGCCTGGCTGGGCCCGGCCTGACGCTGGGCTCTGCCGCGACGACTGGCTCACCGGCGACGTCCGGTTCCTGCCCCGCCACCAGCGCCTCGCCCTCGTCGTCACTGCCGAAGAAGTACCCAGCGCCCCCGCCCCGCTCAACAGCCACAACAACGCACGATCCACACCGTCGAGGTCGTGAGAACCTGGGCTCGCCACCGCGAAGGAGCGTCCTGCCGAGCGCCAGCAGCAGCTGATCGGGACCCGAGAACCTGCCCGCAGGCTGCAGCGCCATGACCCTGCGCCGCGGCGACGTGAAACGAGCGTCTGACCGGCTAGCGCTTAGCATCAATGCGCTGGTCAAGACCGCCGCTGCCCGGTCCAGCATCGCCGCGGCGCGGGTGCAAAACCACAACGACCGTTTCTTCACTGGGCTGCATGCCACGCCAAGGATTCGCCCGCATCGCAGGGAAGACCGGGCGCAGCCCAGCATCAGCCAACACGGCCGCGAGGTTCTGGCGGACGAGTTTGGTCAGCACCGGGCTTCGCCCCGGATACGGTCCGCCCAGCACCGTCACCGCGCCGGCGAGGGCCTGTCCGCTCCTGAGAGCTCTCGCGTGCCCGAGCCGGCGAAACCAGCTGGCGAACGTCCGCACGCTGCTTCTCCTCAGCCGAGCAGCCAGGTGACTCACGATCGCTCCTCCGGTCCGACAGTCACTCTCACCATACAAGCCGTCCTAACGGATCATCGAGATTTCCTTTCCTGGAAACGAAAATGCGTAGCTCGCTCGGGTCGACCGACGAACTACCGATGCGACGTTCCGGGATCAACACGGCGGACGAGGAACGAACAGCCAAAGCACTCCCTATTGCACCCCATGAGGGGTAGTGGTAAGTTTGTCACGTGAGCAGATATCGGGAGATCGCGGACGTGCTCCGCGCTCGCATTCAAAATGGCGAGTATCCCGTCGAAAGCCAGTTGCCGGGCATCTCCGCCCTGCAGGACGAGTTCGCCGCACGTGGTCTCGACACAATCCGACGCGCCCAGCAAATCCTGGTCGAGGAGGGGATTTTGGAGACACGACAGGGGGTCGGCGCCTTCGTCATCGGCACGACCTCACTGCGACAGGTCGACGTCGTGGCCACCCTCACCAAAGCCCGCGACTCGCTGGTCACCGCGATAGCCGCGATGACCGCACCTCGGCGCAGCATCACGATCGACCTTGATCTTGAAGATGACGACACCTACTTCGTGCTCACCGATGCGCTGCGGGAGTGGGCGAGCGATCAACGACACGAGGCCAAGGACGAGCCGGATGAACTCCTGCGCGAGAAGCGGCTGCGGTGGGCGTCTGCTGCCGAGACCCTCCTCGATCGCATCGACGACGCACTATGAACTGGAAGAAGCAGGCGACGACCGGCCCCGGAAGGCCGGGGCAGCAGGACACACACGGGGAGGCGCGCGGCCGATGAGGAAGTCAGGACTCGTCAAGGGCCTGGGTAGCGCTTGGCGCTGGGTGTTCCGAGGGCGGCTGTACGTCCACCAGCTCGTCAGGTTCGAGTTCGCCTGCGACGATCACTTACGGCTGGAGCTCCTGCCGAACATGACTCCGCCGGGAACCGATCTGGATGAGCTGGGAGCCGCGCTGCAGTCCCTTGGCCGCGCCGGGGTGAACGTCGTAGCCATCGGGCAGATCGTGCGGGATCGCAAGCTTGTGCCGGACAGCTGGTGGGCGGAGACGTCCTACAAGCGCCCGAGGATCAGGTCGAACAACTCGGCCGGGATGGTCGAAGCGGTGACGGCGCTGGACAGCGGGCTCGCCGCGGCGCTGGCCGAACAGGACGGCTGGTCGTGAGCCTCGAGCGGCTCACCGCGGAGACCCTCCGTCGGTGCCGGGCCGTGCATGAGACCCATGACCACGTCATCCCGGCGGCGTGGCCAGTCGGGGACCAGCTCGCCGTCGCGCTGGTCCTCGAGTTCGGCGAGCACCTCGCCGGGCTCGGGCACACGACGGCGAGCGGCATCGCCGAGCTGGCCCAGGCACTGCCCGATCTGCCGGAGAACGTTCCCGCCTGGCTGGAGGAGATCCGTGCCGCGCTGCGCCTGCGAGTGGGCTGGATGGCCGTCGGCGACGAGCCGGCCTTCCCGTTCATCGTGGACAAGGCCCCCGACGGTCCTCCCCCGGGCTTCGTGCCGACGAAGCTCGACGAAGGCTCGGCGCGCGCCGCCTTCCTGGACTACGCCGGCACTGAACGGTTTGCCGAGCAGGTGGTGCAGCGCTGCCGGATGGTTCGCGACGTGCACGACGGCCGGATCGACCGCGGCTGGAGCCTGCGCCAGCAACTGGTCGTGGCCCTCGTCCTGCGCAATCACGGGCACCTGACTTCGCTGGGCTACAGCATCCAGGGCGCGGAGGTTGAGTTGATCAACGGGATGGCACGGCCGCCACGCGACCTGGACAGCTGGCTCGACGGGATCCGCCATGAACTCGGAGGGCTCGAGGTGGTCGGTGCACCGCTTGATCGACCGACCTTGACCCAGCTGCGCATCGAAATCGAGGTCGAAGGGCAGCGCTGGAATTCCGGTGGCCCGGCGTCGGCCGAGGTTGATCGTGCCGGGGAGATCGTCGACCTGGTGCAGCGGACCGTCGTCCGCTCGCAGCGGATCCATCAGGCACCCGCAACGATCGGGGTGCAGCGGGCCGAGTCTCCGGCGGTGCCACCCTCGCCGATGCACACCCTGGTGACGATCGAGCTCACCGTCAGCGTAATCGAGTCACGCTGGCGTGACACAGCGCCAGCTGGGTCCTCGACGGCGCCGCTGGCAGAGGAGCTTCGCAGCCACGTCGCAGAAACACTGGCGGCCAACGGGCGTTTCGCCGACACCGCAGCCACGATCACCGTCACAGTGATCGCATGAACATTTGTTGCCGGACAACGGAAAGGAGGATCGAAACTTACCCGATGAGCACGCAGCCCAGCGGCTTCGACAAGCTGATGATGGCGATCATCGTTGCGTTCGTCGCGATGATGATCACGCTTGCTGTCACTGGCAATCTCGGCTGAACCGCCGAGCATGCACCTGGTCGTTGCCCCCGTGCCCGCCAAACACGGACACCGCCAGGGAAGCCGCAAAACCCCACAGAACCCCAAGTTAGACCGCGACCGGAAGGAAACACCGATGGACATCGACATGGATCGACAGGAGATGTGCGCGCTGGCCGAAGATGCCGTGAGCGACGCGCTCGGATTCGCTCCCGAGCTGGTCGAGAAACTGCTCGCCGACACAGACCCGGAGAGCGCGTTCGGCGCGCTCGCCACGCGGCTGCGTCAGGCCGAGGAGCGCGGCATCACCCGGACCGACGCGCTGAGCGAGGTCGCGCGGGCCGAGGACTTGCGCGATGAGTGCGGCGTGGTCAACCTCAGCCGGGTTCGTTGGCTGGCGGAGAACCTGTCCAGCCCCGCGGGCTGGCTGGCCTCCAAGGTCGACACGCACGTGCTGTAAACGCCGCTGCCTGCCCGGCGCCCCGCCGGGCAGGCTCGAGCGAAGGGACGCAGCGGGTGTCCACCACGACGATGCAGCGGATCCTCACGCGCCTGTGCCGGGCAGGCTGGGTCAGCCGGCTCGCGCGCGGCCAGCGCGACGACTTGGTCGTCGCGGCCGCCGACGTCGGCGACGGCCGGGCCGCCGAGGAGCTCACCGCGATCGCCGAGGTGTGGCGCCGCGTCGCGGACCGGCTGAAGGACGGCGCACCGCTCGAGGCCGGGGTCTACGCCCAGGTCGCCGCCGACGTCGAAGCTCGCGCGGTGGTACTGCGCGGTGTTCCGAAGATCCGCACCCTGCTCGCCTCCCGTCCCGACCTCGACGTGGCCCCGGCCGACGTGGCGCTGGACAAGCTGGCGGCCGTGGCGGAGGTCGCGCTGCAACTGCGGTCGCGCCCGGCTGCCGCGACCGTGCGCGCCCTGCTCGCCTGGTGCCTGATCCTGCGCGAAGGCCAGGTGGACGTGGTGGTCCTCGGACCCGACTCGATCCAGCTGGTGGTGGCCGGGATCCTGCACGAGTGCGTGGTCTCGGTCCGCGGCCGCGTCGCCGGCGGCCACCCGGCGGTCGCCGAGTTCGTGAGGGACCTTCGCGAGCGGCACCCGCAGGGCGCGGCCACGGTCGGCTCCGCGCACCTGCGGCACCTGGCGGACACCCTCGCCGCTCCCCCGCTCACCCCGGAGCCCGCGATGCGGGCCACCATCTCCATGACGAACAGGACATGACCACGATGACCGATCAAGCACAGACCATCCCCAGCGACTGGCAGGTCCAGATCAACGACCCCGGTACTCCCGACGCCGCCTGGGTGCTCGTGTGCGAGCACGAGGGCATCGGCCCGGTGGCCGAGGGCACCCTTGCCGTAGCCGCCTCTGACCCCGCCAGCGCCGGCCCCGACGACGTGGTGGCACGCTGGGTCGCCGACTGCCTGCAGGTCACCGGCGTCACCCTCGTCCCGGCCGGCCCGCCGCAGACGTGGGCTGTCGAGATCAACTTCTGAGCAACGCCTCACGAACAGGGACATCATGATGAACAACGACAGCACCGCCGGGCCCTCACCGAGCCAGCCGGCCGAGGTCGCGCATGACGTCGAGGCCGTCACCACGGCCGACGGCAGGGTGCAGTGGATTCCCGGCGATGCCGAGGTGACGGCCGAGGCCTTGCGCATGATCGAACAGGTAGCGCGGGCGCGTCGTCAGCCTGGACGCGTCACGGCCGCGGATTCACCCGTCATGGTGCTCGTCGACGAAACCGCGGAACTCCTGCGGCGTTCCGCGGCAGAGGCCAGGCGAGGCACGACAGTACGGGATGTCCTGGCCGCGATGCGCACAACTGAGCCGGTGAGGCTCTCCCATACCGTGTTCGGCAACCGCGTGACTCGGGTACCACCGCTGATGCAGCGAATGTCGGTGGACGCAGCCGACGAGACCAGCACGGTCCTCCACGACAGGACGTCCGCGCCGCCGGACACACACGACGCTCCCCCGCCGGATCGGTGACCAACAACGCCACTGATCCACTGTGGACATACCGCTTGTGTCGCTCTGTTTCCCTTACCCGCAGACCGCCTCCGGGTATGGCACGACGCGATACCGGCTGGCAGCAGCCCGGCCAGCACACCGTCGTCGGTGTGCTGGCCGACGCGCACTCGCCGCCGTTGCCTCGGCTGCTGCGGCCGCCGCCGAGGCAGCGCCGGAATCCTCCTGATCGGAATATTCGATTGTGGTCGCGATCGAACGCGTGCTCTCGTGCGTCATCATCATCATCATCAGAAGGACCACGTGGATCTCGTGAGTGGGAAGGACCAGGGAGGGACATGCCGATGACCACAGAACACTCCTCGACGCCGACCACGGCTTTCCTGCCCGCGGCCAGCACCGTCCCGGTCGCCGACGGCCTGCTCCTGCGGCAGGCGGTGCGCGAGCTCGATGCCTGGGAACTGGTTCACGTGCCATCGGGCTGGGTGCTACCGATGCTGGCCTGGGAGACCGACGCGCTGCCCCGCCGGTTCGCCGTCGTCGCCGCGGCGAACCTGGCCGCCGCCGAGATCGACTTCGCCGTCGATCGGGATGCCCTGCTGGCCAACCCGGCGTTGGCCGGCGCGCTGCGGGACGCCGCGCTCGCCGCGCGGATCGCGGCGAAGGGACCCCGGCATCGCCCCAGCGGCGGGTTGCTGCTCGACCTGCTCGCCGCGGCGAGGTGCCGGCGATCGATGCGCGGGAACGGCACGTAAATTCGGTACACCAGCGGATACGTTGAGTAGTTTCCCTCTTGGCCGCCCAAGAACTGTTCTCTACCGTCGCCGCAGTGGACACACCGGATGATCACCGCCCGCGCGCTCTCGACGCGTCACGCCGGCGCCCCTGGCCGCTGATGTGGGGGCTGGTCGCGCTGGGATGCGTGGGTGTCGCGGCCGCGCTGTACACCATGTTGGCGGTGGCGGTGCAGCCTTTCCCGTGCGTGACGTTCGAGCCGATCTGCAACGGGACGATCCGCAATCTCGTCGCGAGCATGCCGATGTTGACGCTGATCGCCGGACTGCTGGCCGGCGCGATCGGCGGCGGGATCGCCGTCCACCGGCGACGCTCAGCAGGATGGTGGGTGCTCGGGGCATGGCTGCTGTTCCTCTCCGGGTGCGTTTACTCCTGGGCCACCCTCGGCACTGGGCCCGACACGCACGCGATGGAGGCGCAGGCGGCCGACGAGCGGGCGGAGCGAGTAGCCGCGATGCGGGCGCGGACCGATTTCGAGACCATTCAGGCCCGCTACGGGCAGATGCAAGAGCAGTTCGCCGGGGCCACGGCCGCGGCGGTGCCCGGACTTCGATGGCCGAACTCGTCGCTGCTGGATGAGAGCGGCAGCTTGTGCACTTGGGATCACCCGAGCGGCCACGGCTTTCACGGAGTCGGCGCGGCGAGCGTTGTCGGGTACGCGGCGATCACCGACGCCCAGTGGGTTGCTCTCGATGCGGCCATCCGGGATGTCGCCGCGCGGTACGGCTTCACGGGCCCGCCGGCCCACCGCTCAACGGGCCCGGCTGAACCTGAGCCGCCCCAGTTCTCGTTGTCCGGCCCTGACGGCGCCCGCCTCGATGGATACCTGGAGCGGTTCGGCCACGACGTCCGCCTCACGTTCACCACGCCGTGCTATCTGCCGAAGGCGCAGCGCTAGCTCCCGCCGAGGATCCAGTCAACGACCTCCGCGGACGCCGACGATCGGAGGTGAGCGCGGGCTGCTCGGTCGCCGTGTCGTTCCGGACGGGAACGGCCCCTTGCCAAGCGCGCCGAGGCAGCTCCGGACAGCGCGGCCACGGTGTTCGGAGCGCGATGCCAAGATGAGGCGTGTCCCTCGCAACGCAGCTGCACAACGGTGACCTCGGCCGATGGTGTGCCGAGCATCTGCCGGGCACACCGAATCTGATCGGCGACATCCAGCGCCGGCTGGCCGCCGCCGGGAATCGCCAGCCGATCATTCCCGCGGGCCGCGTGCCGGCCGACCACTGGGCTCGAGTGGCGACGGCGTTCCGGCTGCGACTCGGGCTCCTGGTCGACGGCGGGGCACCGACAGGCGCTCTTCTCGGTGCCGTCCGTGCGCGGCTGGCGAGCCGGGAGTGGGCCGAGCACGCGGGGCAGTCGTTCGCGGGGGCCCGGCCGAAGCGGGATACGGCAGGTCGCTGGTCGCCGTATCTGGCCGGCAGCCGCGGCTGGCTGGACGCCGCCCGCGTCGACGCGGAGCCCGACGCGGGCCATGAGCCGGTCCTGACCGATCTGCTCGAGCGCACGGCCGCCTACGCGGGCGAGCACATGCCGCCCGCAACGATCGGCCATCCTGGCGCCGAGGCTGGGCTGGCCAGGGTGTGCTGGGTGCTGGCGGCGTGGGAGTCGTGCGCGCGCGGCGGGAACCTCCCCGCCGACGTCGCCTCGGTCCACCAGCAACCGGACTTCGACGCCGACGACCTACGGCGGGTCGCGCCCGAGCACGCCGTCACCGAGCTCGCCGCGCTGATCGAGCTGCTGCAGAGCAGCGGCACCCTGCGGGATTGGCGAGGCGACACACCCGGCCGCGCGCCGCGCGAGCCGGGGCCGCTCGGCTGCGCCACCCCGGTGTTCGTGCCGCATTGGGCCGAGGGGCACTTGATCATCGGGCGCTCCCTGGTCGAGGTGACCGCGGCACCGTCCCTCGAGGAGGACGCGCTGGCGCGGTGCCTGTGGCGGCTGCTGGCCTGCAGCTGGCTCGACACCAGCAACCGGCACGACATCGGCTCGGTGGATATCTACCTCGCTCGTCACGGCGTCGTCGCCAGCTGGGGTGTCGTGACGTTCGCGGACATGCTGCTCGGCGGCACCGGCCGTGCCGACGGCGGCGCTCGCGACGCGTTCCTACGGCTCGCCCGCCCCGTGATCTCCGCCGAGGGCGGTCAGCCGCCGGCCGAATGGGTGCCCCGAGAACGATCGGCGCCCCGGCCCCCGTACATCACCAAGTCGTCCGCGCCGTGACGCACGGTCCCGCGCTCACGACCTTGAAATCGGGCCGACAAACGGGGGCGTGCGGGTCGCATGGGCTGCCTTCCGCAAGTGTCCAAGACGCCTGCCATAGTTGTCACCCTGTGTCAGCGCGATCGCGGAGTGCGATGGGATGGTCGGAATGAACCCTCCGAAGTGGGCGACGGATGCCCAAGCACTCATGGATGCCGCCGTGCGTATGGACTGGTCGCGTGGCCCGGCGGCCGTCGACGAGATCTCCCGCCTGATCGCGGCGTTCACCCGCGATCACGGGAACCAACTGCTCGTCGCGTTGCGCGAATGGGTCGACCACGCCAAGTTCGAGACCGGGTTCGAGCCTCACGACGGCCAGAAGCCGTCCTTCGAGCCCATCGACGTCTCCACCGGCGCGACACTGTCACTCGACGCCGTTCCGGCTGGCATGCTCTGGGCTGGGCGATTCCTGGCCGCCGGCTTCGGCGACGACCGTGAGGAGCAGCGCGCCCTAATCGACACGCTGTGCTCAGATTTGTTTCCTGAGCAGGATTTCCGTGACGCGGTCGTCGCCACCTTGCGGCTGTCCGCCGAGATGGTGCGGACCGGGCTGGGCCCGCAGGACACGACGGTGCCGGAGGCGGCGTGGGCGCCGGAAGCCCGCACGCTGTTCGCGGCCGCGGCGCGCGAGCACTGGCATGGCCCGGATGGCGCGCTGGAACTCTTGCAGCGGTTCAGCACAGAACACGGGACGCCCGCGGTCATCGGGGCGATGAAAGGCTGGTGCCGCCAGGCCCGTGGACTGATCGCCAACGACGTCCCCGGCGAACCGGCGTATCCGGGGTGGCGATCCACCAGCACTGATGACGAGCTGGCCGCCGACGAGGTCCCGCCTGCAGCGCGGTGGGCCGGACGGTTCATCGCGGCGGTCTGGAATGACGATGAGGACCAGGCCCGGGCGCTGCTCGGATCGCTGCGCAGCAGCGCGGAGCTGACCGAGTGCGTGATCGAGACGCTCAAGACGGCCACCGCCTTCGTGCCAGACCCTCGAGGCTGACAACCTCGTGCTGGCCGGGCCGCGTCCGCACCGTTCGCGGTGGCGAGCGCCGTCTCGGTTCCCGCCACCGCGAACAAGGTCAGAGCGTTACTCGCTGAGCTCCCGCCGCTCAGGCGTTTCCGGCGCCTCGCCGCGGCTGATCGCCACGGGCCCGAGCTTGAGCGACAGCGCCGGCGACAACATCCGCAGCACGCGCAGAGCGGCCTGCCGGCGCTTCTTGTCGCTGGTGTTGAGCGCAATCACCACGGCGTAGACGACGAGGGCGGTGTGGATCAGGATGCACACCGCGGCTAGGGCAGCGACGGTGATGAAGGCAATGTGGGCAGCCGACACGGCTCCTCCAATTGAGGATGACGTGCCGGGTGCCTCAAACCCGACGTGGCGAGCGGTCCCGCCTCAGGCATGCGTTTGTGCGATCAGGGTACCGAAGGTTCGCCGTCCGAGTGCGGAACACGCGTGGCGGGGTGTCGGATTTTCCGGCCCCTGCCTCGGTAGCGATCGATGACCGCCCGGCAGTCCGCACCGGTGATCCGCAGATCTCCGTGGCCGCGCCAGCACACCAGGTCAGCAGCCTCGTCATCGGCGGGTTCCGCCGCAGTGACGAGGGAGAAGAAGGCGAATCCGACGATCAGGCTCTGCGGGTTGGCCACCGACGAGCCGCGCATCCACGAGGTGAGGCCGACACCCTCGGCGCGGTCATGCAGCCGGGCGAGGATGTTGTCGCATTCAGGGCAGAAGATCTCGCCGATGAGTCGTTGGTCGCCCGAGTCGACAGGAATGTCCTTCTCGGTGCAGGGCCCCAGCTGGGTCTGCCAGAACGTCACGCCGGCCTCCGAACACTGCGCCGAGACGCCATCGGCGCGCGGCAGCCGATCCAGTGAGGGCTGCAGGTGCGGGCAACTGTGTCCAGCATGGTCCAGACGATACCGAGCAGCGCGCCGCCGAGTGCCGAGCGTCGTCCCGATCACGAGTCCGGGTGACATGCGCCTTTGGCACCGCATGTTGACAGCCTGACTTGTCAATTAGTTTTGACAGGATAAGCTGTCAACTATGGCGATGACGTGGCGGCAGCCGACCGAGGGTGTGACTGTGAGCCGTAACTGTCATTTGTGAGTCACATCTGTCACCAGCGCTCATCTGGTCCACCGTCCCCTCCCCGTTGTGGTGCGTCGACCAGCGAGGCTTCGGATCTGGATCTGAGCGATCGAGCGGAGTGCGTCGAGGAGTCCTTCTGTGCAGCCAAGTTGTGTTCGCGGTAACGCGGGGTTTTGCCAGAGAGGTTGATCAGGACGTGGCCGGTCGCTGGCGATGAGCTGTTCGAAGGTGCGGACAAGGTCGCGAGGCGAGTTCAGTCGTAGAAGTTGGTCTGCGGTGGCGAGCAGTGCCGCGGTGACGGAGGCTTGCAGCGGCGGGGCTTTGTGTGTGACTTTGAAGCCGCGAGCCGTTGAGAGCCGTTTTTTCGCACTTCGCAGGGCTTTCTCCTGTTGCTCGCGGATGTAAGTGTCCAAAGTGGTCGCCAGTGGCTCGTTGGGGACGAAGTCGTGAGCGAGGGGCCAGGTTGCGCGGATCAGGTAGCTGATCAGCTGCACGTCCTTGAAGTAGTGCCGCGACGTAGTTGGTGTGCCGAGAGACTCGGCTTTCCTGGTGTGTGCCGGGTCGAGCGCGGTGAGGAACCGGTGCTGCAGGTCCAGCAGCGGCGAAGAGAGCGCGACGGCCGGTGGGGGCTGATCGGGTAACCAGTGCTCGCAGACGGTCGTGGGGTCGGAGGGGTTTGATCGTGTCAGGAATCGGCATCGCAGCGGGTGCAGGGAGGCATCGTTCCAGCGCAACACCGCTGTGGATCGCTGCTCCTGCACCGGTTGCTGGCAGGCGGGGCATTGGTGTTCGAGTAGCCGGCGGTGAGGAATGCAGGCGAACACGACTGGAAGACGCCAGGTCTTGCGCCAAGGCCCGCCGAAAAGCCGCTCGATCTCGGTTCCGGTGCCCGCGAGGCATTCTGGGCAATAGCGGGTCGAACGGGTGAACAGCCAGCTCTCGTGAGGGTTCAGGCTTGTCCATCGCGTCGTCGTTGGCGCGGCGGTGGACGCGTAACGTTCGCCGAACACGCTCAGGAACAGGTTCGCGGTTTCGGCTGAGGTCAGGCGGGTCGCGTGTGCAAATGCCCGCTGGCCGGCAGGTGCGACGTGGCTCGCCAGCGCGAACGCGGCCAACGATCGACGGTGATGGCCGGCGGCCAGGCCGGTGAGCGTCGCGAGCCGCTGAGGGCTGATACCCAGCCTGAAGGCCAGCCGCAGCAAGTATCCGATAATGGACTCGTCGAACAACGGGTCAAGACTGCGCGGCAGCGGCCTGAGCAATGTATCGGTCACCCCGTAGCTGCCGGGGTGCCGGCGTCGTCGAGGACAGTGTTGCGGGGCTTGCGTTTCCTCCGGGGTGGTGAAACTGCCGGGACGGAGGGCACTTCTCCGGCCTCGGGGTCGCGGGTGGGGTCGTTGCCGAGGTTGATCATGATGCCGTCGAGCAGCTCTTCGGTCAGGTTCTCGACACCGGTGCCGAGTGCTTCGGTGCAGCCTTCCTCGATGAGCCGTTCCAGCAGGCCGACGACTCCGCCGGTGCGGCGGAACAGATACTCGGGCATCGTGCCGCCGGTGAGCATGTCCGGTCCGGCGTCAAAGAGCCGGAGTTCGTCCTGCAGCCCCGCCAGGTGCGCGGTCCAGGCGGCGATGCCGTCCGGGGTGTCATAGCTGAACGGTTCGAGATGGACAACGTCGAAGCGGCGTTCGGTCTGGGTGGACGGGTCGTCGCCCAGGTGCCCGCGCGGTGGCGGAAAGACCCATTGGCCGGTGCGCGGATCGTGGCGCCCTTCCCGCAGCAGCCCGGATCCGGGGATGTTGACCCCGACCAGCACGAGGGTGGTGTGCATGCTCATGAACGCGCGCATCAGGTCGAGGGTGTCCTGGTCGTCGGCGCGGTGCATCTTCAGCCGGGTGATGTCGTCCAGCAGCAGAACGCGGTTGCCGTGGTCGTGCAGCGACGTCCGGACCGCCCGGGTGAGCTGAGGAAGGGTCATTCGCTGGTGGTCCGCGCCGAAGAAGTCCAGGATCGCCTGGCAGGTGCTTTTCGGTTTCGCGGTCACCGGGGTCTGGACGTAGGCGACCGGAGCGTGCAGGTCGCGGGTGCCGGGAACGGCGTTCGGGTTGAGCTGGGCATGCATGTCCAGCCAGGCATCCTCGAACGCGGCCGCGATCTCGCAGGCGGTTTCGGTCTTGCCCTGGTAACCCCCGCCGGTGATCATCAGCCCGGCCCGGGTGGTTGGTTTGTGCTTGAGCGCGTTGGTCTGCAGCCGCGACCGCATGATCCGCCCGACCGCGCGCGTCATCGGCGTCTCAAGCAGTGGCAGGTTCGCGTGTGTGGCCGCGCGGTGCAGGTCGTGCAACTGCCGCTTCCGCGGGCTCAATGCCTGGTAAGCGGCCAGATCGAGCCGGGGCGCACGAACGAAGCTGTGGCGGGTCAGGCGCCACTGCTTCCAGCCCTCAACGGTCTCCCGGTCCGGGATCTGCCCGGGAAGAACGAACGGGCTGGCAACGGAATCGGGGCTGGTGCTCACGAATCGCCTTCCGCGGTGTCGGCCGCGTCGGCGGCGAGCAGGAACAGGTTGCCGCGCCGAAACGAATCCCCCAGGCGCGCGGGCCGGGCAGGTGACTCGTCGCCGAGCGCTTCCCGCCGTCGCCGCCGATCACTGTCGACGGCCTGCTCGACAGTCCGGGAATGCTCGGGCCAGCTCGCCGGACCGGGCGGCGCCGGCGAAGTGGCGGGCTTGCTCCGCCGGGATGCGGTGACCTCCCGCAGCGGCCGGGCGCTGGAGCGGTCCGCGGCGGCCGCGCGGCCTCGGGTGGTGTCGCGAGCCAGCTCGGTGCGCTGGGTCTTGGCCAGGGTGGGCCAGGACTCGACGGGAACGTGAGCGCCGAGCAGATCCAGCAGCAGCGGCAGCAGCTCGGCGTCGCTGCGCGGCTTCAACCCGGCCTCGCGGGCGGCCGCGAGCAGATCGCGGGCGCGGGCGTCGCTGAAGGCGGGAACCTCATCTTCCGGAGGAAGCCCGGTCCAGCGCAGCGTGTGCCAGGCGTGCGTGCCCGGATCCTGGAAGAACACCGTCCGCGCGTCGCGGGGATCCCGGCGGATCTGCCACTTTCCCTTGTGCCGTCCGCCGCGCACCGACTTCTCGTGACGGTAAGGCTCCAACGCCGGGCCGTCGTAGAAGAGCCCGCGGATCTTCACGCCCCGCTGGCCGTGGATGCCGACGTGGTGTGCGGGAAGCAGCTGGTAGTAGAGCTCCGGAGACGGGATCTGCATCGCGAAGCCGCCCTGGTTCATCGCCGCGGCGAACAAGGTGTTCGGGCTGTGGTCCCCGGCCGGATCCCAGCTCGGGGCGTGCTCACCGAGCCGCCTGTTCTGCCAGACCGCGACGATCCAGGTCGCGATCAGGTGCTCCATCGCGTCGATCGTGAGCGTCGCGTCGGCCTCCGGATCGGCGCCGCGGTCATAGACATCGACCCCGGTGTAACCGAGCAGATGCTCGAACAGCAGCGACCGGATCGATCCGAAGGCTCGCTCGACCGCTTGCTTGTCGGTCGGGCGCAGCACCCGCGCGGGCAGGATGTTCGCGCCGATCACCCGCTCGACCTCGACCAGGTGATGGTTGCGATAGACAGATCCGTGATCGGTGGTGACCGTCTCGGGCGCGAAGAACGGCAGCCCGGCGACCCGGTGCCCGGCGAACTCGGCGACCACGTTCGCCGGCAAGCCGGGATAGGGCCATTCGAGGTCCTCGCCCCAGTCCGGGCGCATCGGCAACGGCATCATGATGTCCCGCAGCACCATCGCGACGTCGACCGAGCTGTCGGAGACCAGCGTGAGCCGGAACGCGACCAGCGACCGCGTATAGACGTCCAGCGCTAGCGTCAGGTGAACCGACACCGGATCACCGAACACCGTCTCCCGAACCTTCACCGGCAGGATCGTGGTGTCCATCGCGACGACCTGACCCGGCCGGTGAATCACCACATGCTGGCCGCTCGTCGGCTTCGCCGCCGAGCGGACGTAACGCTGCCGCCCGCCGCCCGGACCGAACCAGTCCGCCCAAACGGTCCGCAGCGTGTAGTAGCCCGGAATCTGCGCTGTCGCGTCCGGTCCGTGCAACTCGCGGACATACTGGTGAATCAGGCGTTCCTTGGCCCGCAACGACATTCGCGAGCGATGCAGTGTCTCGGCGTGAACGGCGAAGATCGCCTCGCGGACCAGCTCGTTGACGCTGGGATGACCGCCGCCCGGCCGCAGCCACCGATCGTCGGCGCAGCCGACCGCGCCGACCTGGCGTCGCCGGGCCGCCCAGCGGATCAGCGTGCGGTAACCGGCCTTGTCCAAGCCCAGCAACCGGGCCTGCTCACGATCCAGGGCCGATAGCTCCGCCGCCTTCGCCAGCCGCCGCTGCGTGAGCGTCGTGACCGACGGATCGAACTCCGGCCGCGGTTCCCCGGGGCCAGGCCGCAACGGGTCTCCGCCTCGGAACCCGGTCTCGGCCTCCAGCAGGTGAGCCAGCCGAAGGTCGACCACCGCGCGCTGGTGCTCGGTCAGGTCCGCAAGCGTCGGCTGCTGCCGTCCCCGTCCCGCCGCGACCTCGCTCGCCGTCGACGAGGCCCGGCAGTCGGGATGGTTCATCAGGAACCGCATGGTCACCGGAAGCCGGCGACCGCCGCCGTCGAGCAGCACCACCCGGCCGAACTGTGGCTCGGCCCGCTCGACCGTCCACTCCTGTCCGTCGAGCACCAACGTGGCCCCCGGGGCCAGATCCAGCGATCCGGTCATCGAACTGCCGCCGTGATCAAAGTCTGGTCGGTCAGCGGAACGGCCAAATCCATGCCCAGCCTCCGATGCCAGAGCAGGTGCAACAGGAAAGCCCGCCCGATCACCGGAGCCGACGTCGCCGCCGCCAGCTCCCCGAACGGCCTCGCGCCCCCGCCCACCTCGTCGAGCAACTGAGCCGCGATGCCGAGCGGATCCGCCAGCGGCCGTCGCTGTGCCGAGAACGCGTCGACCGACGCCTCCGCCGGCTGACGCCAACCCGTCACCACCGCATAGCCCCAGCCCTGCAGCAAAGCCACTTCCGCGGTCGCCGCGAACGCGACCTCGTCCCGCGCCGCGATCCGGCCAGAGGGGCGAACATCGATCAGCCACCGCCCCGACCGCGTCTCGACGTAGAAATCCGGGACATGCTCGCGAGTTCCATCGGAAGCTCGGAAGCGGAGCTTCAGCGGCTGTGACAAGACATCGACCAGCTCACCGGCGAAGTCCAGCATCAGCAACAGCCGCGACTCAGCCAACGACTCGAACCCATGCAGGCGGCCGGTACTCACCAGAAACTCCAGGCCCGGACGATGCCGCTGTGCCCGGCCCCAGGAAAACCGCCGCATCGGCTCTCTGCCCGACAACGGCAACGAAGCCAGATCACGCACCGGAACAACGACCTCATCGCCGCTGAACCGCGCAGCCAAGCTCCAGCTCCGAGACCAGCCATCCCCCAAACCGAGCTGGCTCCGAGCATCATCGAACCCCGCCTCGACCAGGGCGAGATCCGGCCAACGACACACATGCGACCAGGACACCCGCCCAAGCTCGACCGCCACCGCGACATCCAAGCGCACCTCAGCGGCCCAGCACGCACTGGGTGACAACAAACTCTCACAATTGATGACAGAAAGCCCTCACCGTTTGCGTTCAATCACCTGCTCGCCATCACCTACAGGTGACAACTACCGCTCACGGTCACAGAGGGCGAACGCGAAGAAGTCAGCGACTCGGTGCGAGAGCTGGCTTGGCAGCTGGCTCGCCACCAGGCCGGGCTCGGCCCTGCAGACTCCCCGCTCAGCGTCTACGACGCGGGCACGAGTCCCCGGGATCAGGCCGCTGCGTGGCTTGCCCTGGCGTCGGCGGCCGCGGAAGTACGCGAGATAGCCGAGGTCATCGTGAGGTTTGCCGTGCACGGTGCCGGCCGGACCGGTGCCGTCGGATACCCGGCGATCGGCGCCGCGCTGGGCATAACCCGGCAGTCGGCACGCGGGAAGTACCCGGACGCGGTCAAGGCTCCCCGACCGGGGCCTCGTGCTTCACGCGTGGTCGATGCGGCGTACGAAAGCTGGCGGCTGCTGGGCGACGGCCGTTACGAGTCCGATCTCGCCCAGCAGCTCCTCAAGGCCGATGAACTCGAGGCCGATCGCGGACCGATCCGGCCTGTGGTTCCCATCAGCGATCTCGACGCCGAATACCTGCACGCGGTCCTGGCTGCCGCCGGCACCCAGGCGGTGGCGAGTATCGCGGCTGCGCTGCACGAGGTGCTGACCGTCCTGCAGTCCGAGCACCCAGAACCCGCGCACGCCCGCCGCCGCGCGCGGATGGCGCTGACCGGAGAAGGGCATGGCCGCAACGAGAGCGTGTCGCTTCTCAGCCTCGCCACCGAGGGCGAGGACATCTCCCCTGGCCGAGTCAACGACCAAGCGCGGAAGCAACTGGTCGAGATGATCCTGCGGTGGGTCACCGGACCGGACGTCTACGTCCAGGTCGCATCGTCACTGGCCTTCGAGGTCGCCCGCCACGCCGACCAGCACGGCCCCGACGGCTGGAAGCGGATCGCCGATCGCTGGCTTCAGCCGGGCCTGCGCTCCGGCCGCATGTTCGCCGTCGCCTACCGGCTGCTCTACAGCCAGTCGGATCACTTCGATGCAGCCCGACTCAGGTAACCGGCCCGGCCGCGATCTGGCGCCAGCCCGGCGTCAGTCCTCGTGCCGCCAGTAGGCAATCCACTCCTCGCTGCCGCGGATGTTGAGGCGGGCGATCCGAAGGGTCGCCACGAGCAGCGACCCGCTCAACCGGCGGCGGAAGACCGGCACCTCGTAGACGCTGCCGACAGGCTTGGCCCACGTCACGATGCGATTCAGAATCACCGCCTGCTGGGAGGTCGAGGCGAACGGCCGGTTCAGCAGATCTCGCGCGACGCTGGCGGAGACCTGGGTAATTCGGTGACCGTCCACGTGCACATGCTGCGAGGTGAAGTCGACGGGCTGGTGAAGGTCGACATCGGACATGAACCACGCGGCGACGGTGTTCACGATCCGACGGACAGGGGCAGGCCGGAAGTCCTCGCCGACCACCGGCTGCGCGACGGCCATCTCATGTCGATCCACCCGATCAGGGTACCGGCTCCGAGCAGCACAAACACGACGAAACAGAGCCGCGGCGTCCCGGCCGCATCAGCCACCGCGCTCATCTCCCCCGCATCGCCGCTGGTCAACGCGGTATGCGCCCCCGAGGACTACTCGGCGCTGACGGATTCCCTGCGCCGGGCATGCTGGTGACATGACGTTCGCACACGAGCTGCGCCCGCAGACCCGAGCCGATGATCGCCGCGACAGCGTTCCGGTCGTACGCGGGGTGGCGCGATGAACCGGAATCCGCTGATGCCGCCCGGCGACTATCCGCTGCAGTGGCGGCTCGCCGACGGCTCATCGGTGTCCGGCATCCTCTCCCTGGCCGGCGCGGAGAACGTCACCGGTATGGCCTACGAGCTGCCGGCTGAGCCGCCGTCGCCGGACGTCGCCGCGCGGATCGATCCGTCGTGGACGGTCTGGGAGCCGAGCGTCAAGCCGTACGGGGTCGTCCGCGGGGAGCTGCGCAACAACCTCGACGTCGCGTTCCCCGAGGCCTACGTCTCGCATCAGCTGCCGGGACAGTCGATGCTGCTGGCCGAGCTCGCCGTGGCCGGACCCCGGTTGCGAGAGAACACGGACCTTCAGTTCGACGAGATCACCTTCCAGGTGGGCGGCCTGACCGAGCTGTCCGGCGTGACCCCGCTCAAGACCTACCGGTACATCGAGCAGTTCGGCGACGACGCGCCGTTCGGCGGAACCTGGAACGCCGACTCCACGCAGGAGTGGACCGGCACGAACGGCGACCAGATGCGTCTGCACTACCTCGCGTCGTTCACCGCGCCGCAGCTGTACAAACTGTCGTTCACCACAACGCCGGTGATCACCGTGACCGGTCACCGCCGACCGCTGCACGATTGGATGGACGATTACGTCCGCCCGGTCGCGGAGCTGAGCTCGTTCGCCATCGGCGAGCCACAGCCGGTGACCTTCGCCAGCGTGAAATCCGGCGGCCGCGACGAGTCCTCTGTATACGGACGCGAGCTGACCCAGCAACGCTACGAGGCTGAACGCCCGCGGCCGGGCGCGCTTGGGGCGCTGGTGCACTGCGGGCCCGGTGGAGCTCCGCTGACCGACCTGCTCGCCGGCTGGGCCGAGCTGAAGAGCCGCTACGTCACCTTCGCCGACTACTTCACCTCGATCAGCGCCCGTCCGCTGCCGGTGACGTCACGCTTCATCGCCCTGGTCGCCGCCCTGGAAAGCTTCCACGGCGTCGACACCGGCGATGCCGCATTCGAGCTGTGGCAACGACTTACCCAGCTCGCCACGAGCTTGCCAGAGGAGATCCGCACGCCGATCGAGATAGCCACTACCCCGATTCCACCTGTCCTGCAAGGGATTCTGCAAGAGCCTCGCAACGTCTGGCACATCATGGGCAAGGCGCGCAACAACCTCGCTCACGGCAACATCCGCCAGACCGACGAGCAGCTGCGGATGCTGACCCGGCTCGGCCACACCGTTGCCGTAGGGCTGGTCCTGCGCACCTTCGGTGTTCCGCCCGCACGTTTGGCCTCCGCGATCGACCGCGGTGACTGGCCTCTGCTGTAGAGATGCCACACATCCGATGACGAGCTTGTTGGCCTCAAGGCCGGTCCGGAGCTCAGTGCCTGGCAATGGCGGTCCGCACAATGATCGAGTGCTGGCCGCGATGGACAGTCTCCGGATCGCCCTTTCGATCCGAAGCCCGGGCAGCGGATGCCGAGAGTTGTCAGGCAGTCATCAAGCACGGGCCGAGTTTCGCGCGGACGTACTCGGGAAGCGTGTCGAGCGCGGCGCGGGTGTCGGCCCGCGCCGCCAGGGCGATCTTCTCGTGCGGCTGCTTCTCCAGGCCGCGGGGTGAGTCCGGGCCGAGCCAGCCGGTGATCGGCGGAATCTTCCACGGCAGGACCGGCCGGGTGGACGCGCGCATTGCGGCCAGCGCGGCCCGCAAGCTCCCGCCAGTCGCGATCGAGTTGCGTAGATGCCAGCCCCGCGAACCCGCCGCCAGCCGCCTGCCGTCCGATTCGGTGGTCCACGACCAGGTGCGCGCCGCCAGAACCAGCAGGACCGGATCGACGATCTCGACGTTGCCGTAGATCGTCAGCGACCATGGCTCCGGGTTGCCGGGCAGGCTGCGTTCCAGGAACAGCTCGGCCAGCAGTCCGCCTTCGTCCACCAGGAACAGTTGGCGATCCCCGTGGTGTTCACGCTCGCCGATCAGGGCGAGGCCCTCCTCGCCGCAGATCCGGACCACTTCGTCCGCGGGCAATTCGGCGACCAGGTCGTCCAGCGTGGCCAGCGGCTCCTGGGTTGTCCACCAGCCCGTCATTGCCGCCAGCCAGCTCGCCAGCTGCACGCGCTCTTCACCGCTGACGATCTGGTCGCCGAACCCCAGGCCGTTGCGGGCCAGCCGCTCGGCCTGGTCGATTTCGGCTCGGCGGCGCTCCTGCGCCAACTCGCCCCAGAGCGAGAAATACGCTGTTGGCGCGGGATCCGGAGCCAGGCGCCGTAGCTCTCGTAACCGGCCGAGCGCACGTTCCTGGTCAGACGACAACGTCATCTCCGCAGCGTAGCGCCCCAAGTCCTCGGGCGACTTCCGCGAGCGGTCCGTTGCGGACGTGCTGTTCGCCGTCCACCGAGCTGCGAAGGTGGAAATCCGAACGGGCAGACGGCTGAGGCAGGGAGTGCATCGGATCATGGATCTCACGATCGCTATCCAGAAGGTCACTGCGGAGTACGTGGTTCCGGCAGCTCAGATCGCCGACCCTGGCGAGGTTGCCTGGGAGATCCGCGGCGCGGTGACCGCCGAAGAGGTCGGGGCGTGGCCGCTGACCGCGGAGCTGATCGAGGCGTACCGAGCGGTGGTGCAGGCCGATGCCGAGGAGATCACCGCCGCCCTCAGAGGCGTGGCGAAGTGAGCCTGAAAAGTACTCCTTGGGCTCAGCCAGGATGGCGAGATCCGTCGGCTTCGGGGTTGGTGTCGCGAAGTGTGTCCATCACCGTGACGTGGGTCGTGTCGCACTGGCGCAGCAGATCGAGCTGCTTGCCCAGGGCGTCTCCCAGGACGCGGTTGATCGCGAGCCCTTCGGTGACACAGGACTCGCTCAGCAGCATGAAGTCGCGGTAGGTCTTTGCCTCGGCGACGCCGGCGGCCTGGATCGCGGCCGGGTCGCCAGCCTCACGCGCGTCGGCGAGCTCCTGTTGCGCAGCCTGCCACCGCTTCATCGCCGAGGACTGTTCGTCGCGCAGCTGGTGGATTCGCTGCGTGCCGACCGCGCTCTCGGCGGCCATGACCGCGCCGTGAGCCGCCGCCATCGACTTCGCGCTGTCGTCGACGGCCATCACGGCCGTCACCTCCGGCCGCAGCATCGGTTCGTCGTCATGCTGGTGAGCGGAAACGCGGTCATCGGGCATCTCTGGCTCCTGTTCTCCCAGTTCGATCTCAGCGGGCTCCGCCCGGTTGTGCAACCACAGCAGGAACTGGGCGTAGGTGGTGAGATGGCCGATCTGCGCCGGGGTGAGGCCGACGACGAGCCGGGTCACCGCGGTTGCGGGGACGGCGTCGCGATCGGGATGGTCAAGCAACACGGCCATCGTCGTGCTCAAGGTCCGCGCGAGGTGGCGAAGTTCCAGGGCGTTGATGCGGCGGCGGCCGAGTTCGACGTTGGCCAGTGCGACCCGGTCAATGCCGCTCGCGTCGGCGACTTGTTGCTGGGTGAGGCCGAGCGCGGCGCGGGCGTCGCGGATCCGCTCGGCCAGAGCGAGCTGCTCCGAGTCATCGCTTACCCGACTGGCCATTTTCGCAACCCTTCCTGAGTCGCCGCGCGACGCCAAGTTTTATAGCCGTCGTCGTTGACCAGGGAATCAAGATTGGGCGAGCTACGATGGCTGCGCTGTGCGACGAGAAGCGGAGAAGGTGGGCGGGAAGCAGCGGATGACCGTGCAGCATCCCACCGAGCAGCCGCTGCCCACGGGGCCGACAGGCTCAGCAGCCACCCGGCTTGTTGTGCTGCGGGGGCCGTCCGGCGCTGGCAAGAGCACCGTCGCGACCGCTGCCCGTGCCCGGCTCGGCCGCGGAGTAGCCCTGGTCCAGCAGGATTTACTGCGGAGGGTCGTGCTACGCGAACGCGACGTCCCCAACGGCGTGAACATCGGGCTCATCGCGACGGTGTGCCGGTTCAGCCTCGACGCCGGCTACCACGTGATCCTCGACGGCATCCTGACAACGGCCCGCTACGGCCCGATGTTGCGTCAGCTCGCCGCCGACCACCGCGGGCAGACCACCTTCCTCTACCTCGACGTGCCGTTCGAGGAGACCGTGCGCCGCCACGCCACCCGAGATCAAGCCAGCGAGTTCACCCCGGAGAACATGCGCAGCTGGTTCGCCGCGAGCGACCGCCTGGACGTCCCAGGCGAGCAGACCGTCACCGCGTCCTCGTCGGCAAAGGACACCGTGGACCGCGTCATCGCCCTCTTCACGGAGTCCACTCTCCCCCAGGTTCCCTGACATTTCTGCGAACACCAACGGAAAAGGCCCTAGCGGCGACAATGCAGGGCGTGAGCCTGCGTGTGGAGCCGGCCTCTGCCCAGCGACGGTCATCGGGATCGCGCGGACCGCCGTCGGCTGCCGCGACCAGGCCGAAACGTCCAGCCGAACATCGGTTCCACCCCGGGTGCCGCCGTCAGACCGACGTGCCGGTGCGCCGGGCGAAGTCCCGCAGACCTGGCAGCCGGTTCGCGGTGGGGTGGCGCAGCAGGGTGGTGGTCATCGCGGCGGTCGGCTTGCGGTAGCGGACCTCGTCCGGGGATGCCTGTTCGGCGGCGAGCAGCGCGCGGTAGCAGTGTTCGGGCTTGTCCCACTGGTGGTAGGCGCGGGCAACGTCGACCCAGTAACGGGCCCTGCGTTCGGTGCTCGGGATGCTGGCCGGGTTGATGCGGCGGGCGTGCTCGATCGCGGCGCCGGAATCACCCATGACGCGGGCGATGCTGAGCTGGTACAGCCCGACACCGGTGGGGCCGAAGCTGGTGTAGCGGTGATTCCCGTCGGCTCCGAGCCGGGTGGCGGCGTCGACGGCTTCGGCGATGAAGGTGCGGGCCGTGTCGCGGTCGCCGTCCGCTGCGGCGGTGTAGGCGGCGGTCTCCATCAGCGATCCGAACACCGACAGCTGCTCAGGCCCACGCAGGTCGGGTTGCAGGGCAAGTGCGGTGTCGATCACCATTTGCTGGGCGGTGTCAGCGTGTCCGGCGCGGCGCAGCACGATCGCCCAGACCCGGCGTGCAGTCGCTTGGGTAAGCAGGTCACCGCTGGCATCGGCGGCCTGCGACGCGCGGTCGGCAGCAGTCCAGGCGAGCCGGTCGTGCCCGGTCTTGATGGCGAGGTCGGTAGTCAGGGTGTAGAGCTCGGCGAGCTGGGCGTGCGCCGCGGTGGCGGTGTCGCCGGCGCGTGGATCGGCGCGGGTGGCGGTCGCGGCGACGATCAGGCCGGGCAGCCGCGCGGCGACCTCGCCGTAGCGGCCGTAGGCGAACACGGACCTGGCGACGGCCACGGCATGGCGTAGCCGCGCGACCTCCGCCGGGGCGCCCGTGGTCAGCGGCGGGGCGAGCAGCGCCTTCTCCAGCTCGGAGATCGGGTCGGCCGCGGCGGCGGCCGGGTTCGCGGGGGTGCCGAGGACCGCGCTGCCGGCGAGGGCTCCCATCCCCGCGAGCAACGTGCGACGACGCATCGGGTCCTGCTCCTCCCACACCGGCATCGGATCGCCGCTCACCCTATGTTCTGGCGAGGCCGCGGGCCGGGTGGACACCCCGGCGGAGTGGTCGAGAACCAGCCCGAACACCTCCACCGGCAGGAACAGCACCAGGGCCAGCGCGCGCAGGGTCTCGACGTCGCGCAGCGGGGAGCTGCCGGTTTCCCAGCGGGAGATCTGGCTGCGGGAGTAGCCACAGCGGCGCGCGAGCTCGGCCTGGTTCCAGCCGGCGGCGGTCCGCGCGATCCGCACGATCTCACCGGGCGTGTGGTGCTGGTTCATCAGGGCTGCGACGACCCCGCGGTGCGTGGTCGAGGGCATCGGACTCCTCCCGGGAATGTCCAGCTCAGCCGTCTCACCGTAACCGATTCTCCTTCGCGTCAACCGAATGTGCACGACGTGCACACCACGCGCGGGGGCCGCGCAGCCCTCTGCCCGCCGGTGACCAGCGGCGGTTGTGTGGCAAGGGCCTGATGATCCGCACCCGAGGAGGGCCTTCCGTCATGTACCAGTCGACGTTTCCCACCAGCCCGCAGCTGGAGGCATACCTGCGGTCCGGCCGGATGATCTCCGAGCACGAGACCGCACAGGACATGGTCACCCGCATCGTCGCCGCACTCGAGCACGCCGACGCCCGGTTCGACCCGACCGGCGCCGAGGCCTTCGGCGAGCGGCTCGGCTGGGCGTGCGACACCGAACGGATCGTGTTCTCGACCCCGATCATGACCAACGCCGGACGGTATTTCGACCGGCCGCTGGCCGCGTGCGCGGTGCCGCCGGTGGACCTGCGCGGCGACCTCGCCAGCGTCAAGACGATCGTGGACGGCTACCACCGGGCCGGGATGGGCACCGGGTTCGCCCTCGACGAGCTCGACGACCCGGTCCGGGTGCTGCGCTACCTCAACGACATCGCCGTCACCGGCGCCGCGTCCGGTCTTGAGGATCGGCCGGTCGGGAACATGGCCATCCTGTCCCTGAACCACCCTGCCACCGAGGAGTTCATCGGCTGCAAGCTCGGCGCGGACGCCCGCGGCGAGGCGTGGAAGTTCAACATCTCGCTGCACGTCACCGACGCGCAGATGCGAGCCGCGCTCGGCGGCGCCGGTCGCGAACGGGACCTGCTGATCGCCGCGGCCGAAGCCGCGCACGCCTGCGCGGATCCGGGGCTGCTGTTCGCCGACCGGATGAACGAAGCCAACCCCACGCCCGAGGTCGGCGCCTATGTGTCCACCGCGCCGTGCGCGGAGGTCGGCCTGGTCGCCGGGGAGACCTGCCAGTTCGGCTATCTCAACCTCGGCCGCTTCCACACCTGCGACGCCACCGTCCCGGTTGACCTCGGCGCTCTCGCCGACACCACCCGCACGCTGGTGCGGGCACTGGACGACGCGATCGAAGCGAGTTTGGCGCACTACCCGTCGCCGCTGTCGGCGCAAGTTATGGCCGCCAAACGCAAGATCGGCGTCGGCGTGTGCGGCCTGGCAGACCTGCTGCTCGCCGCCGGGCTCCCGTACGACAGCGTCGAAGGCCGGCAGCTGGCGCAGGAGGTGCTGGCGCTGGTCAACTACACCTCCAAGCTCGCCTCCGTCGAGCTCGCCCGCACCCGCGGCGGCTGCCCGGCCGTGGCCGGCGGCCGGTCCCGCTACGCCGACCCCGCGTTCCTGCGCCGCTTCGCCGACCTCGAGGTGGACAGCGTGACCCGCGGCGACTGGGCCGCCCTCGCCAACGAAATCGCCGCTACCGGACTGCTGCGCAACTCCTCCACGATCGCGGTTCCGCCGACCGGGCGTTCCGCCCCGGTCGTGCGCGCCTCGACCGGGATCGAGCCGCTGTTCCGGCTCTCCGACGATCTGCCCGGCCACCAGCGGGCCGGGGTCGTCGCGGCACTGAAGGCGGCCGGACGCACCGACGTGCTCAGCTTCGCGTCCACCCACGGGCGGCTCCCGGCCGATCCGACGCTGCCCGAGCGGCTGCGGGCCGTGCTGGCGACCGCGACACAGATCAGCCCGGCCGGGCACCTCGCGATGGCCGCGGCGGTGCAGGCCTGCGTCGACGAAGCGGTGTCCAAGACCGTGAACCTGCCCGCCTCGGCGACCTCGATCGAGGTGTACGACACCTACGCCACCGCGTTCGAGCTCGGCTGCAAGGGCATTACCGTGTACGTCGACGGATCACGCGACGTCCAGCCGCAAGCCCTCGCCACCGCGACCGCCCGCTGAGGAGACCAATGGCCGCCCCGCAATATGTGTTCGACACCAAGCACGACCGCTACCCCCTTGCCGTGCACGTCTTCCTTGTCCAGCAGGGAAAAATCCTGCTCATGCGGCGCGCTGGAAGCGGCTACGCGGACGGACAGCTCGGACTTCCGGCTGGCCACGTCGATCTCGGCGAGACCCCGACCGCGTGCGCGGTGCGCGAAGTCGCCGAAGAGCTCGGCATCACGCTGGACCCGGGCGAGCTTCGGGCGGGTGGGACGATGTTCCGCAACTCCCAGGAACCGCGGGTGGACATCTTCTTCACCACCCGATCGTGGGACGGCACCCCGGAGATCCGCGAGCCGCACAAGTGCATCGAACTGGTCTGGGCCGACCCGGAGCAGCTGCCCGAGGACGCGCTCGAGTTCATCGGGCCCGCGTGGAACGACGCGCAAAACGGGCGCGTGTTGCGGGAATTCGGCTTCACTCCGGTCCCGGCGTAAGGAAGCCCGCCAGGGCCTGAGTCCGACGTGGGCGGGGCCCAACTGGTGGCTCAGAGCGAGTTGCGCGTCTTGCCGTCGAGGTGAGTGCTCGTGCCCAGGGACCTCGATGCAGGCATGCGTGGACGCGAGCACATGCCTACCGGATCTGGCGAGACCAGTCGATGTGGTGGTGATAGGACCAGTTCGGGCTCTCCGTCGTCGTCAGTCTTCCTGTGGCGAAGCCGATGATCTTCTCGACCCGGTCGCGCCGCAGCTGTTCGAAACGGGCCAAGGCGAGTGGGAGCTCGAGGTCGCGGAGGCACTGGCCGAGGACCGCGGCGTCTTCGAGGGCTATCGCGCCGCCTTGCTCTGTGGCCGGGGGCGCGGCGTGGGCGGCGTCGCCGATGACGACGAGCCGATCGGTGTGCCATCGGGGCAGGTGGTGCAACGCTTTGTCGTCCGCTGCGCGGATGCTGCTCGCCGCGGCGATGATTCCGGCGGCCGGGGCGTCGGCGTCGGGCCAGAGCGCGAGCAACTGGTCGCGCCACTCGTCGGTGCTGGGGCCGGGTTCTGGGAGCTGGTCGGGTGTTTTCAGGTTGGTGAACCAGTACTGCTCGCCGGTGACGGGGTCGTCGATGTGCGCGAGCAGCCGTCCCTCGCCGCGGTAGGCGCGCAGCTGAGCGGGAGCGGGCGGGACGTCTGCCGGGGTTTTCGGGGTGTAGCCGTAGACGGTGCGGGAGCCGCAGTACTCCGGCGCCGGGGCCTCGTCGTCGATAGCGGCGCGGATGACCGATCGAGTCCCGTCGGCACCGATCAGCACGTCACCGTCGACGCGACCGCCGTCGGCGAGCAGCGCCGCTACGCCGTCATCGGCTCCTGTCGCTCCGGTGACGCGAACAGCGTGCCGAACGCTGGCTCCGCGCCGCACGGCCTCGGCGCGCAGAGCCTGCTCGAGGTTCGTCCAGGTGACGAAGCGGGCTCCGAGTCCCCGCTCGGGCACCGGGTCGGATAGCGGGCGGTTGACGAGAAGGGTTCCGTCCGGTCCGTAGGCCTCGACGTGCGTCATGGGGAAGGACACGTTCATGACGGGATCGAGGACGTCGAGTGCGGCCAGTGCGTCGAGGCCGTTCGGGTTCAGGCGCATGAACGATCCCAGGCCGTCTTCGGCGTGCCGCTGCTCGAGGACGGTGACGTCGATGCCGGCCTTGCGCAGTGCGATCGCGGCGGCGTGGCCTGCGATTCCACCGCCGGCCACGATGGCGTGACGAATCATCGATCCCCCTTCGGCGCGGTGCGCGCCATAGCGTCGGACAGGGCAAGCAGCGCGTCGACCTCTGCCCGGGTGCCGCCCTGGTCTGGCAGGGCGAGCGGCGAAACGGTTTCGTTGCGGGGTTCCTCGCCGCGGCTGCGGCGGGCCAGTGCGTCGCGCAGGCGTTCGGCGAGGGCGGTGGGGTCGGTCGGGGGGTTGTCCCCGAGGTAGGGCGAGATCTTCACGAGGGCGTCGCGGATCTCGATGATCCGGCGGTAGCGGCGCCGGTTGATCCCGAAGGGGCTGACTCGGCTCCACCCGGTGTCGGCCACGCGGTGAGCGGAGGGCGTCTGGTCGGTTTGAGGCGCGTGGGCGGCGCTGGGCACGCGGCTGAGGGCGAGTTCGGGGTAGGCGGCGTAGAGGGCGTCCGACAGCGGAGCCAGCCGGCGGTAGTCGCGGCCGTGCTGGTACCAGGCCCGCACGGCGGCCGCGCGCATCATCGTGGCCGGGTAGAGCAGACCGATCACGAAGATCAGGCCGCCGATGAGCGGTAGCAGTCCCAGCACGCCGGACACCGAGGCGGGCAGGGTGAAGACCTTCAGCCACCGGAGCAGGAAGAGAACCACCTGGACCAGGCATGCGGCTGAGATGAGGGCGGCGCCGATTCCGGCGATGTAGAGGCCGTGGCGCAGGCGGGGCGCCGCGGCCTGGGCGTAGCGGCGGGTGAGCATGACCACGACGACGAACATCGTGGTGCCGGCGTAGGTGAAGGACGTGAGGTAGATCGGGTAGGTGTGGTTCGGTGCCGGGCCAGGTGGCGCGGTAAGTGCGAGGACCGTGCCGAGGGTAAGGGCGGCGAGCAGGAAGGCCGTGTGGGTGAGCAGACGTGGCTTCACCCGGGTGTTGCTCGCCAGGATGTAGAACACGGCGATGCCGAACACCATCAGGAACGGGTTGAACACCCGTCCCAGCCAGAACATCTGCGTGCTCGGGGTGATCGAGGGCTGGCTGGTGCGGCCGCCGGCGTAGGTGGTGATGAACCATCCGATGAGGCCCGCGGCCAGGGTGCCGACCACCGCCCACAGCGGGAGATCGCGCGGCCGCCGGGCCACCTGCGACCCTTTCCACAGCAGGCCGCCGGCCAGCAAGATGAACTGCACCGTGAACACGACTGTCATATCCCCCACCCCACTACGTCGCCCAGTGCCGCGAACCGCTGGTCACCTGGCTCTATACCGATGCTTTCCTGCAGCGTGCGCCACACCAGAATGATCGTGGCGACGGTTTCCGCGTCCCGCTCGTGCGCCTGGTCGTACCGTCCCGTGCGCAGGGCGCGGTGGACGGCGTCCATGTCGAGCTCGGGTTCAGCCCGACCGGCGGAGCCGGTCCACCGCTCGGGCGCGACGATCGCGGTCTGCTCGGCGCGAGCGGCGTCCTCGGCCGAGGCCCCGAGATCGCGGGCGAGGATGTGCGCCAGCTCGTGCAGGACGATGTGGTCCTGGTGCACCGAGCTGGTGGACTGCTGGAAGAGGATGTAGTCGGTTCGTGCGCCACTGAGCCAGGCGCCGAACGGACCACCAGCAGGAATGTCGCAGGCCACGCGCCGGATGGCACGTCCGCGATGCTCGGCGACACGCTCACAGAGCTGTCCCACGTCGAGGGGAGGTCGGATATCCAACCCGCGCAGCAGACGCCGGCATGCTCGTGGCAGGTTCGGTGTGCCTGTCATCCTCGACCCCCAGGTGCGACCTGATCACAGCCACCCGAGCCGGTCGCCGAGGGCGGTGTCCATCCCCCGAGCCCATCCCTGGGATGACCGCGAGGCCGTGGCATCGAGCATGGAAGCCCAGTCCAGGATGATCGTGGCCACCGTCTCGGCCTCGTGCTCCTGCTCCGAGTCGTATTCGCTGCGGCGGCTGGCCAGGCGCACGGCATCGAGCGGGATGTCGGGGTAGGCCGCCCGCAGTCCGGCTTCGTCGGCGTCAGAGGAGAACTCGGCGACCAACGAATCGTCGTGCTCGGTGCCAGGGTGACCTGCGAGGATGTGGCCGAGTTCGTGCAGGATGATGTGGTCTTGATGCAGCCGGCTCGTGTTCTTCTGGTAGAAGATGTACTCCGCCCGCGGGCTGGTGATCCACGCGCCGAACGGTCCGGGTTCGGGAATCGCGTGAGCGACCAGCTCGATCGGCTTGCCCCGGACCTCGCCCAGACGGCGGCAGAGTTCGGCGACATCCAGCGGTGGCTGGACGTCCAGGCTCCGCAGCAGGTCGCGATACCGACGCCGCAGTTGTCGTTCGCTCATGGTCAGCCCATTGTGCGGTGTTGTGGATCTTCTGGCGAGGTCTGCGCTGAGCCTTCTTGCTCGCGCCGGTCGAGTTCGTATACCACGGACAGCATTTCCAGCGCCTGCTTGCGGCGGGCGGGAGATAGTTCGCCGGCTCGCATCGCCAGCAGTCGGATCTCGGGATCGGTGGCAGGCTGACCGGGTTCGGAGCTGGCTTCCGCGATCTTGGCGTCGATCGCCGCCGCGACGTCGTCGTCGAAGAAGTAGTCACCGGGCACGCCGAAGTACCAGGCCAGACCGGCCAGGTGCCGCATGGTCGGGTTGTCCTTGACGCCGTTGCGCAGCTGCCACATGTAGCTGTTGGAGAACGACTTCACGATCCCGCTCTTGACGATCGCGTCGGCCACCTGGTCGTTGGACCATTCCTTGCCGTCGGGCCGCGGGTGGGTTGCGTACAGCTGGTTCAGCTTGGCGGCCAGGGTCCTTTTGGGCTTGTTCACCTGTCAGGGCCTCCCCGTCCACTGTGTCGTCGCGTCCCGGGTCGCACCCTAGGCCACCCGAGAACTCTCACGCTAGTTAAGAAAGATCATCACGCTGGTTGAAAGTTTTCCTCACATGAGTTTAAGGTGTGAGTCGTCCAGCTTCAACTGTCGTGATGGAGACCGACGCTCACCTTGGCATATGCCGAAGCGCGACTATGACCCAGTCCGCACTGACACGTGCCGGTACTCGTCGCGCAGGGGACAGAAGGTTCCTCGAGGCGAAGGAGAGCACACGTCGTGATCCGACTCAGCGACGTCCCACGCCGCGCCGATGTCCCGGACAGCAGCGACCCCACCGCCTGCACCTCGCGCGCCGCCCACGTGCACGATCGAGGCGCGAACACGCGGCTGCCGCCGGAGCAGGACGTGGCAGATCAAATCCCCTACCTTTGGCGACCCGGGCCAGCGCAGGGCGCCGCGGTGCTGATGGTGGCCGCGATGGTGGCCGCCATGGTCGCGCTGGGCCTGCTGGCCTACTCCGGAACGCTCCGGTGAACAGGTCCATCCCCCGCGATCAGCCGGTCACCCCGGCGCCGACGAGAGAAATGGCGGGGCTCGGCCAGTGCCCCCGCATCAGTCAACACGAACTGATTCCGGCGAGGTGCTGACACCAGCCAGGGAATCCATGCACAAGGGCAAGCACGTGATCTTGGGAGGGAAGGTCCATGCGGTCTCGAGAAGCAGAGGCATCACGAAGGGTCCGTTCGCCGGCCGCGGCAACACCGCGGAAGCTGCGGGAGCGGTGCGAGTCCGCGGTACGGAGGCTGCCGATTCCGGCGCCGTTCACGTTGGAGGGGTTTCTCGAGCAGGTCGGTGACCACAGTGGCCGCCGGATCGAGTTGCTGCCGGCGATCCTGGGTGCCACGGCGCCGTGCGGGATGCTGGTGGGTACCGATGATGTCGACTACATCTGCTTCGCGGCCAACACGTCTCCGTTGCACCGCCGTCATATCGTGCTGCACGAGGTCGGGCATTTGTGGTTGGCGCACAAGGGAACCACGGTCGCGCTCGACGCCGCATCGAGCGTCGCGGCGGACGTGTCATCGACCGACCCGACGGCCGACGCGGCGGTCGATCTCGACGACTCCGCGCTGGCCGCGCTGAAAACCCTGCTGCCCGACCTGCCCGAAGCCGTGATCAAACGGATCATGGGCCGCACCGTCTTCGACAAACGCGAAGAACGCGAAGCTGAACTGTTCGCCCTGCTCGCCGGACCTGTCATCACCCGCGCCGGCCAGATCCCTGTTCAACCCACCGACAACGCCCTCGATCGCATCCGAGAAGTCTTCGACGCCCCGGAACATCAGCTCTGGTCCGGCTGGCGTGTTCCAGAAGCATGCGCAGACGCGACCTGACGCACCGGGAGGCGAATTCCGGCGATCGTCGTTCAGGACGTAACCGGTGGAACGGGTGCGCGGATCGCTACGCTCGGGCAGTGCAGGCGAGCCCCTCGACGACCACCGTGTCCCAGCCCGGTCTCGTCCTCGTGAGCGTGGTGGTTCTGGGGTCGGCGATCGGCGCTACCGCCATCATCGGTCCCGGCTACGTCTACACCGGCCTTCCCGCGGCGGTGATGTATCTGTTCCCCATCCTCTTGAACATCGCCGTCGTCAAGGAAATCCGGGAGCGGACCCGTTCATCCAACGTGTGGGTGCGCCGCGTCGCCCGGCGGGAACACCTCGGTTATGCCCTCCTCCTGGCGGTCTCAGCCACGCTCGCGACGCACCTTCGCCTGGGGCACTTGGATGTGACCGCAATGGTCTTGGCCGGCACGGTCAGCGGGGCCGGACCGCTGGTCCTGACCCTGGTGCTCCTGCGGAAGGGCCAGCCGGCTCCCGCCGAGCGACGCGGCGATTGATCGTCCGGATCAACCGAGCGGATCCTCAGTGACGCGGGCGCGCTGCAGCGCTCCGAGGAGGTCTCGTAGTTCCACGGCTGTGGCCAGGTCAACGCCGGTGCGATCGCGCAGCAGGGACAGCCCCCGCGCACCGCCGATCGGCGGCGTGTCGAATGCATCGACCGGAACAGGCAATCCGTCCTCGGTCCTGCCAACGCGAATGGCCGAGACATGCCGGATAACCCGGCCTCGATGCGGAAATAGCCAGAATCTCTCAGCCAGAAGCACATCGAGGTCGGCTTCGTCGACGGGTAAGGCGCGGACAAACCCACCGATCTCGCCAACGTGGTTGATGATCACATCCCGTCCGCCCTCGCGGTCGAGGACAAGCTCGGCGCCGTCGGGATGCTGTTCGTTGATCCGCTCCAGCTCGGCATAGAGAGCCTTGAGCTCTTTGCCTGCACCGAATCTGAAATCGCGGCGATACCGCACCAACAGCCACGCGACCAAGCCGAGTGTCAAAGCCAGACAGATCACCGAAACGACATCCGGCTCGGTCACCACCAGGTCGATCGCAATACCCAGCGCGGCAAAGGCGCAAACATGCATAAGGATCTCTTTGGCCGCGAGCCGATGGCGCAACCGGATCATCGAGACACGCCCTTGGCGCCTGGCTCGTGCTTCAACGATTGAACGTCGGCCGCCATTGGGAGCCGAACGTGGGCAGGCACTGCCGATGTTGCTGCTTCAATGACCAGTCGACCAACGGCGAGTAGGTGCTGTCGCTGCCGTGGCCGCATCTTCCGCCAGGTGGCCGATGGCAGCGAGAACGCGGCCTGAACGACCACGGCGGCCAAGTCGGTCCTGGTCACGTCTCCGGCGTCGATGACCGCGAGGGCGCGCAAGGATCCGGCGCGATAGTCCCGTCGCGCCGCGGCCGTGGCAGCTGACCAGGGGCGGGCCTTGTCGTGCCAGTCCCACACGGCCTGGGCGACCGGCTCCCAACGAGTGTCCTCACCGTCAGGGCCGAGCATGACGCTACTGGGGCCCGCTGCGGGTGCGGTCTGGTGACGGACGACGTCTTCCCAGGTCTCGTGCAGCGGGGGCCAGTTGTCGCCGGCTTCCAGGGCGCTCTCGGGGAGTCGGCCTGTGGGGACGGCGAGCCGCACGCCGATGTGGTCGGAGCCGAACTGCACCAGCCACCCCGCGCAGGACAGGTCGTCGTTGGTGCCCGGTTCTCCCTTGTGGCAGCCGAACATCGGGTCGCCGGGAAACGGCTGCTTGCCGGTCTCCGGGTCGCGCACCGTGCTACTCAGCGCCGTCCACCGCTCGGCGGGGAACTTCGCCTTGGGGTTGTCGCAGTTGTCGGCGCGGATCGGGCACGGGCCGCAGGGAAATTCCCGGTGCGGCATCGGGCGCCGTCCGGCGGACGGTGCTGCGTCACACCGGTCAGCGTCAGCTTCGATGGTCACGTCGGCTCCGGAAAAGGTCGTCAGCATGCCCGGCTCAGTGTTCCAGGTCCCGCCGTCGCACACGCCCGCGGTGGCGCTGGCCCAGAGCGCAGACCGGGCGGCAGCGCGCTCGGGCCGGCGCCTGGTCATAGTTGCCGGGACAGGGCCGTCGTGTCGTAGGTGGCGACGATCCCCAGGTGGTCGCTAAGAGTCCATGGGTCCGCCGTGACTTCGCCGAGTTCGTCCGCGGCGGACAGCGGACGGTCGATGACCTCGTAGCCGGTCACGGCGTCCGCGGCCGCGGACGTGGCCCAGATCTGATCGAGACGGGCGTCAGGGTGGTCACCGCCGCTCCAATGCCCGACAGTGGGCATCCAGGGTGCGTCGATCAAGGCCGCGGCGTCACGCAGGCCGGTGTGCTCCAGGTGCCCGGTGGGCCGGCGGTCGGTCGTCCAGGAGAGAGTCCTGGTCTCATCCGAGCTGACGTGGCAGTAGCTGGCGAGGCTGGGATGCCAGTTGTCCTCCCCGGCGGGATAGTCCGGGTCGTACAGCGGCCACCGCTCACCGGCGCCGTCAGGGGTGCGACGGCGGACGCGGGCAGCCGAGACGGAGTTGAAGTCCCCGGCCACGAACCCGAGACGCCGCGTGCCGCGGGTCATCGCCACCAGCACCCGCTCGCCCTCGTCGGCCCGGTGCTCGCGCCCAAAGGGCCTCAGGTGCACGCTGGCGTGCGTGACCGGCTCGGACGCACCGACGTCGAGGTCCAGCATCGCCATCGCGTGCCAGAAGCTGCTCCCCGCGATCGAATACCAGTTCCCGGCTGGGCGGATCCCGTCTGCCCACAGCAGCGCGCTGTGGAAGCCCTGGTTGCCGATCGCGACCGCCGGCGCGCCCGGTGCGTGCTCGTAGCGCAGACCGGTGCCTTCGGCGAGCAGGCTCAGCCGGTGGCCCGCGAGCCGCGCCGTGTCCTCCCGGGTATTGCCCTCGGCGATCAGTTCCTGCACCGCGAGCACGTCCACCCGCATCGCCCGGATCAGCTTGCACTGCTGCTCAAACCGGCCGATGGCAACCTCGCCATTATCCTCGAGGAGATTCATCATGTTGTAGCTGGCGAAGCGGATGCCCCTGGCCGGGCGTGCGGAACTCGACGTCATTTCACCGATCGTGCCAGCCGGTCGCGGGAAGCCCCGTGTCGTTGCAAGGCCACGCCGCAGATCAGCAGCGCGACACTCGGAAAGAAGGGGTAAATCCGCAGGTCAGAGAACTTCGGAGGTCGTCCTCCTACTTTCCCTTGCGATGGCCGCGGACGATCGCGGCCCGGAAGGAAATGAGGACACGATGGCAGCAACCGAACACCCGCCGGTCGAGATCACCATCAAGCTGATCGGCACAGTGCCGACTGACCTGATCATCGATCTCGCCAACACCGGCTGGTTCCTCGCCAAGACCGCGACCAGCGGCCGCAACTTCGACTTCGAGACCCACGTGCGGGGCACCGGCTCCCGCATCACGCGCACCGAACTCAATGCCGCCGCCGAGCGCTGCGCCGTCGACATTCGCTGGGAATAGGGAAGAGACTGCCGTGGGCCGCCGCAGCCGTGGCGGTCCACAGCAATCCCTGCGATCGACCCGCACGCGCTCTCTGGCTTGCCCTGTATCCGACGCCGCGATTGCGACAGCGTCCTGCCGATGGTCGGGCACGCGGTCTCCAGCTCGAGGCTCGGCGGGACTACCTGCCAGCGGAATGGTGATGGCGGCACAGCTGGCCAGGGAAGGTGTGCGGTGGAGATTCGACTTGGTGAGGCCGGCGGGGTCGGCAAGACGTCCATGTCGATGCCGTTTCCCTAGCACCGCAAGGACTTGCTGCAGGGGCGGACGGCCAGCATCTCCACCCTGGTGACACTCCTGGCCGACCGATTGCCCGGACTCGAGCCGTTGCTCATCGACACCAGCGACGTTCCCGCCGACTGTCCCGTCCGCGGTGAGAATGTCGAAGCACTGGAGTCCCTGTTCGCCCGGAACGACGGGTCACTCAGCGGCTACGCGCTCTGACACCGGCGCCGACGGCTCCTTAACGGACTCGATCGCGAGCTCGGCGAGTAAGACCGGGCCGTGGCGCGGCGGGCTACGTCCTGGGCGCGCGAAGTTCGGGGTTCACCCTGTCGTCGGCGGGCGGCCCGGCGGCAGACGCCGGGACAGGCTCCCCTGCCGGATCGGAGCGGTGAACACGGTCCTCGGCGGCGCCGGCATGTCGTCATCGGGAAGATCGAGCTCGTCGGCGCCGTCCTGCCAGCGGACCCAGTGCGGGCCGCACAAGCCCAGGTGAAGGGGTGTGTCGTAGCAGGCTTTGCGACGACACAGGTCACCTTGATTACTGATTGTCACGATGCGCGTCCCCCTTCAAACCCGCTCACGAACGACATTACCTGACTTTGATCATCGATCAAGCAAAATCGTGACAGACGGTAACAGTTCCGTGAGTGTCATGCGCGGCTTTCGCACCCGGTCGCGGCGAGCCCAGCACGGTGACATCTCATGCCGACCATGCCCCCGACCCCCGCGCTTTTTTTCACGACCGCAGACGATCTGGATGCACCCCACGGCCCCACGGCCCCAAGAGCGCCATGCGGTATAGGTCGTTATACATCGAGCTGAAGCGGGACTGAGTTCGGCCGATACCAGGCGAGTGTCGCGTCAGACCCGCGCGAATACTTCGTCGCCGGCGACAGTGAGGCCGCTCGTGGTGAAGCCGCCGGGGACGCAGACCTCCGCGGCGAGCACCGCGGTGTGCGCGGCGAAGGTGTGTGCGGCGAGCGTCGCGCCGCCCGGCCCGGCAACCAAGGTCTCGAGCGCCGACTGGACGTCGCCCTCGCGCAGGCCGTCGATCGCCGCGGCCGCGGCGATCTCCTCGTGCGGAGGCAACGTCGCGGCAAGCAGGGACAGTACTTTCGCCCGCGCCTCGGCGCGCGGGGCGAGGGCGGCCTCGGTGGTGCGGGCGTGGGCCGCGACGAACGCGGTGAACCTGATGACTTCGACCAGCACCTCATCGGTTGCTCGAGCAGCGTGAATCTGCGCGACGGCCTCGCAAACCTGGTCAGGTCGCGCATCGGCGTAGCTGGCGATCAGGTCGAACGCCAGCTCGGCCAGCCGGACCTGCTTCGCGTCGTCGGCTGTGTCGGCTGCCACTGCCCCTGGAACGGGAGCGGCCGCAGCGATCTCGACGCCGTGGCGGCTGGTGACGAGGTCGGCGATGTGTTCATGTCGCTGTCGTTGTTCGTCGACCAGCCGTGCGTAGTCCTCGATGCCAGAGGCGTGCGGGTGGTCGCGTTCCCAGCGCACCCGCCTCCTCTGGTTCCGGTCCAGCTCCGTGGTGTGCGGACCGTAGAGGCGGACGATCTCTTGCAACTGAGCAGCGGGAAGGCTGCCGGGCTCGGCAGTCTTCAGCAGCGCTTCCATCTCGGTCGCCTCGTCGACGCTGGTCGCGAGGAATTCCAGCAACCCCGGCATGAAGCCGATGGTTTCCTTCACCGGTCGCCATCCACCTGCACTCATGCGGCACAGCATCGCAGCGTCGACGTTTCCACGAACGAGCGATACCGGCGGGCGCGCGGGACTCGCGGGTGCCGTTTCTGTCGTACCGGTCTGCCAGGGTTGGCCGGGTGAGCACAGACCTCGACATCTCTTCCGTCGCGCTGCGGCGAGCCATGGTCGCCGGGATCAAGGACGCGGGTTACCCGCTGAGCCGTGATGTCGAACAGGCTCTCCTGGCCGTCGAGCGCCATGCGTTCGTACCTGGCGCATCGCTGGCCGAGGCGTACGCCGCAGCCATCGTGGTGACCAAGCGCGGCCCCGGCGGTGAGGTCCTGAGCTGCCTGTCCGCGCCGTCGATCGTGGCGTTGCAACTGCAGCAGCTGGATGTCCGCCCGGGTCACCGTGTTCTCGAGATCGGCGCGGGCACCGGCTACAACGCGGCCCTGCTCGGGCATCTGGTCGGGCCGGGTGGGCACGTCACCACGATCGATGTCGATGCCGACATCGTCGACGACGCGCGGCGGCGGCTCGCGGCCGCCGAAGTCGGCAACGTCGAGGTCGTGCTCGGTGACGGGGCGCTCGGGTATCCCGACGGCGTTCAGTTCGACCGGATCGTGGCCACGGTCGGCGCCTGGGACATCCCGCAGAGCTGGCTGTCCCAGCTCGCCCCGGGTGGGCGGCTGGTCGTGCCGCTGCGGATCCGCGGAAGCATTACCCGCTCGATCGCCTTCGAGCGCGGCGAGGACAGCGGCTGGCGCAGCGCGGATCACCAGCTGTGCGGGTTCGTTCCGCTGCGCGACGGCGCTGCCGACGATCCGCGTCGAACGATCTCCTTGACCGCGGACGAGACGGTCACGCTCCAGCTCCACCAGGAGCACACTGTCGATCCTGCCCGGCTGGCCGAGATATTCGATCAGCCGCGGACGGCGGCGTGGACGGGCGTGACGTTTGGCCCGATGGCGTCGGTCGAGTGGCTCTACCTGTGGCTTTCCTGCACCGAAACCAGCGGGCTGTGCCGCCTGGCTACCGACGCCGCGGCTGTCGAGTCCGGCGTGATCGCCCCGATGTTCAACTGGGGCGCGATGGCCGTGGCAGCCGACGATGCGCTCGCCTACCTGACGTGGCGAGCAGCCGAGGGTGCCCGCGATCGACGGGAACTGGCGGAGGTCGGCATCATCGGCCACGGACCTGGCGCAAGCATGCTCGTCGACCGAATCGCTGAACGCATCTCGTTGTGGGACAGGCACTTCCGGCACCGCGCTGTCACGATCGAGATTCCCGACGACGGAGCCGGCTTCTCAGAGCCTGCAAGGGGCCGGTTCTTCCTCGACAGGCCCCTCAATTCTGTTGCAGTCAGGTGGATGGAGGCGTAACGCACGTTCGCGGCGACGCAGACCGTGCGAGGCTAGACGCTCAAGACGACGCCCGGCTGCGCGTGGGTGAAGGGAGGTGCCGGTCGTGAACGCGATCGACCAGGCCGGTGGGCACGATGTGCTGGCCGCGGCCGCCGAGGATCACGAGTCGGTCGTCACCCTGACCCGCGAGCTGGTCGCCATCCCCAGTCGAGGCGGCATCGACCCCTACGAGCCGGTGCTCAACCAGCTGAGCACCTGGCTGGAACAGCGCAACCTGTCCGCCACGGTGCTCAAGGACAAGACCGGCGCCACCGTCGGCCTGACCTGCGAGATCCGCGGAGCGCATCCTGGACCCCGCTGGGTGCTCGACGCCTGTCTGGACACCGCACCCTTCGGTGACGAGGCCGCCTGGACTCACCCGCCGACCTCCGCGGCCATCGCCGACGGCTGGCTCAATGGACGCGGCAGCGCCGACTCCAAGTCCGGTGCCGCGATCTTCTGCCACATCGGTGCCCGGCTCACCACCATGACCGACAAGCTCCACGGCAGCCTCGTCCTGCTGTTCGACGTCGACGAGCACACCGGGGCGTTCGGTGGCGCGAAACGCTACTTCGAGGGTCCCGGCGCTCCCGACGACGTGGCCGGCGTGATGATCGGCTACCCCGGCATGGACAAACTCGTCGTCGGCGGCCGCGGCGTGCACCGCGTAAAACTGCACGTGCACGGCGTGGCCTCCCACTCCGGCGGTAGCAAAGCCACTGCCAGCGCCATCGAGAAGGCCGCCAACTTGGTCCGAGTCCTCTCCGCCGCAGAACTCTCTGACAGCGCCAGCTCCGAATTCCCGATGGCCGGCAAGCTCACCGTGACCGCGATCGAGGGCGGCCAGGGCTACTCGGTCACGCCGGGCCTGTGCACCCTCAACGTCGACGTCCGCACCACCCGGACCTTCGACGACGAAGACGCCGCCCGCCTGCTCAAACACATAGTCGCCCAAGTCGACGTCGCCTGGCCCGGAACCCAACCGACCCTCAGCCAGGTCGACACCCGCTGGCCCGCGTTCGCCCTCGCCGAAGACTCCCGCCTGCGTACCGCCATCCTCGACGCCGCCATGACGGTCGGCGTTGAGGTCGAGCCCAAAATCGCCGGTCCGTCCAACATCGGCAACTATCTCGCTGGCCTCAACATCCCGGCCACCGCAGGCTTCGGTGTCGGCTACGTCGGCCTGCACGGCACCGACGAACGCATCCGTCTGGACACCATCCCCACTATTCAAGCCATTTACCACGCCGCTGTACTCACGCTCTTGGGCAGGTAACTGGTGAAGGTCAAATTCAGGGGGAGGCCACGTCCGCATCAGCATTAGACGTTCGCTCGCTAGGAGGTGGACCTCCCGACGCATGTCCTCGGGCCAGTCTTCACCGGTCGCCTCGAACGACTACTACTCGTCGCGCCCGCAGCACCTCGCCAGCGGCGGTGTCATCTTCCGGGACGAGGCAGAACGAGTGCTGTTGGTGCGCCCCACCTACCTCGATGCCAAATACCGAGGCAAGGAAAAGTGGGAGCTTCCTGGTGGCGGCGCGGAGCAGGGCGAATTTCCGATTGATACTGCTCGCCGCGAAATCAAGGAAGAGCTTGGCCTCGACGTCATTCCCGGGCGTCTGCTGGTCGTGGACTGCGTTCCGAGCATCGGCGGCCGGCGCCCGCTGATCAACTTTCTATTCGATGGCGGAACGCTGACACCCGAACAAGAAAGGGCGATCGAACTTAAGGATGGCGAGTTGTCCGAGTGGGACTACTCCAACCGCGATGACTACGTCGCCCGCCTCGACGACCACATGAGTCGGCGTATCGATGCTTGTGTGGTGGCGCTGCGCACCGGAACCACGGGATATCTCCATCACGGCTACCCGGTCGGGCACTAGCTTCCGCGGCCTCAAGGCTTCCTGCTCATTTCACGGTGGCAATTGAGGATGCCAAGGCTGGCTTAGCCAATTCGGCAACGGCGTCGTCGACGATGCCAGAAGGCAGCCGTGCGACAGCGCGCGTCCGCAGTCGGTCGATGGAGAACGGGCTGCTTGAGTCTCATGTGAGTGGACCGCGCGCTAGGCGCAGCCTTGCCGCAGACGAGGGTCGGCTCCGGTCAGCCTTCTGTCCTGATGTTGTCGAGAATCGGGTGTCCGAGTCGCGTGCGTGTGGCGGGCGCGAGTGCCGCCGGGTTGACCTGCAGGACGACAGGATCGTGGTCGGTGCACTCCCCGACCGTTTCGGCTGCGAGGACGTGGAGTCCACTGACCGCGGTGTCCGGGAAGTCGCGGTTGGCGTACCAGCGGTCGAGCCGCCGCGGCGGCTGGTTGTCGGTCGGGTGCCGCCCGGTGGTCGGTGCCCAGTCGATGTTGTGAATGCGGGCGCAGTCACGGAACCGGCCGTGCCGCTCAAGTCGCACGGCGGCGTGCCGGTCGGGCTTGTCCTCGTGGTCGAAGTGAAAGGCGTGGTCCGGGTGCCATGGCACGTCGTCGGTGTACGGGTTGGGGTCGTATTCCTCGGATGCGCCGAGGGCGTTCCAGTCGCCGCCGATCAGCCCGGGGATGCGATCGAGGCGGTTCATCGCGCGCATCACCTGGCCCGCGTCGTGCCAGCCGCCACTGAGGCCCGGATCGTAATGCGATAGGTGAGCGGAACCCACGCGCAGTACCGGTCCGCCGAGGTCGAACACGGCGGTGACCATCGAGTGCCACATGCCGTCGGGGCTGCGTCCGTATCGGGCCACGGTGCCGGGGACGACGTCGATGTCCTTGCGCCACAGTAGCGCTGTGTGGTGCCGGTCCCCTCCGAGAGCCAGCACCGGCTCGTCCGCGACGGCGCACTGCCGGTCGATCGCGTCGGCGAGCTGGTGCAGGGACCGCGCTGCGGCCTCGTGCTCCTCCGGTGCGCCGGGGGCGCACGGTGGTGCGCCGGCCATGACTTCCTGAACGGCGAGCACGTCGGCGTCGATCGTGCGAAGCATTTGCTCAACTTCGGCGAATCGCTGCCGCTCCTGAGGGCCAGGGCTGCCGCCGTACTTGAGAAGGTTGGCGGTGACGAGTGTGATGATGGTGTTCACTCCTTGTCGTGTCCGTGGAACACGGCTTCGCGAAGGGTTCGGATCGCCCGGTGCTGCGTCACGCGAACGGTGGCGTCGCTGCAGTCGAGAAGCGCTCCGGTTTTCCGTGCTGAGAGTCCGTGGTGGAAGCGCAGGATGATCACGTCACGCTGTCGTTGCGGCAGTGCGGTCAGCAATGTGGCGAGGGCGATTTCGTTTCCACGGCGCAGGAAGTGCTCTTCCGGTGTCGCCGCTGCGTCGACCAGTTCGGGCACGGTGGCTACCGCCTGGGTGCGATCGCGACCGGCCACGCGGAAGGCATCGGCGATCTTGTGCCGGGCGATGCCGTACACGAACGGCATGAACGAGTTCTGGTGGTTTGTGTAGCCCGGCAGCGCCTTGAGGACTGCGGTCGCGATCTCCTGCGCCACGTCGTCCGCGGTTGCCATACTGAGCAATCCCCTGCCCAGCCTGCTTCGGCAGAACGTAACGATGACCGGCTGCAACATCGCGAACAGTTCCTCAACGGCCGGGCATCGGGTAGTGCCGGCGTGAGAGCGAAGCTCCTGCTGGGCACGGGTCACGAGATCGTCAAGCCGTGACAGATCGACGTTCGCGGCTGCGGTGCCGCACCTCCCCGCGTGCGAATGGCTCGACTGCCGCGGACAGGCCCTGTCCAGCGTCCCAATGTTCGACGACGCTTCGCCGCCGTGAGCCGCCGGGAGTCGAACAGACTGCCGTGCTGGGCTGGGCTGGATCATCAGGTACGCACGTGCCGGGGACGCAGACGCTGGTTGCCCAGCGTATGTCGGCGAAGGAAGCCCAGGGACGGTCTCGACGACGGGACTGCTCCGCTTCTCGAACCACAGTGGACATTCGAGTGAGCCTCGGCGTGAAGGCGGCTTCTGTGGCGCAGCATAGGTAATCGTGCCGTGAGGCCTCCGCCAGCGCTCGGTCGGAGCGAGGCCGCGGGCGTCGGTGGTCGCATGTCGATCATCGGGTCACTCGCAAACTGCGTGTTCTTGACTGGTGGGCTCGGTGTCTGGATTCGTGGTGTCGTCTCGGTCGTTGCGGATCAGGCCCGTGACAAGAGCGTCGGCGGTCGAGGTGTGTGAACGGTCGGCCGGGAGCAGGGGATGCAGGGCCGGCAGCGTGGCGTGAACGTCGGCGCCGGTCGACACTGCGATCGGGACGCCGGCGTAGCGGAACAGTCCACGCGCGACAGCCATGCGATCACGGGTGTACGGGTCATCTGGCGTGACCAGCTGGGCCAGGGCGAGAACACTGCTGGCCGGCGCCGCGGCGAGACAGCGAGCGATGTCGCGCAGCAGCAGGGTGTCTTCACGCAGGATCGAGGTTGCCAGGATGCCGATCGGCACTTGCGCATCGAGGCCCGCGGCCGCGACCGGGTCCCGGAGGAAGTCGTGGGGTGCTGCGGGGCTCAAGATCTGGACGGCGGGGTTGGGCTCCGGGTCGCCGCGTGAATTCTCCGTGGTGCGCACGGCCGCGGTGAGCGGATCGAGTTCGACGATCACGCAGTGCGTGATCACGCCTTCGGCGGCCGCGAGGGCCGGGACGGTGCTGGCGATGGGCAGCCCGCCGGTGCCGAGCAGCACGAACTGCCGGATGCCTTCATCGAGCATCGCGACAGCGGCGTCGCGGTGGAAGTTCGCGGCGGCGAGCACCAGCGCCGGAAGCAGTGGGAACGCCAGCTCCGCTACCTCGGCGAACTCGCGATCGACGGCGGTGTTGCAGCTGCCGCCGAGCCACAGATCGGCCAGCGCGTCTCGGCGCGGAATCTCGACGTCGATGATCGGCCGCTCGTTCCCGACGCTGGGTTGGGGTGTCATCGTGGTGTCCTGGTGGTGATGCCGGTGGTGTTCGCGGGCCGGTCCCGGCCCGGAGGATGGACCCGTGCACGTCGGGCCGGGACCGGCGTTCTCGGCCGCCATCGGGTGAATGCGGACCGCTGTGCTGGAGCCGCTGCCAGGGCGAGGCGGGTCACCCGCAGCGGCGTTGGCTCGCCGGCGGGGCTGTGCCACGGCGGCAGGCGGGACGATGCCGCGTCGTGATGGTCAGTGGCGGGAAATTCGAGGGCGCAGTTGCTGCGAGTGCCCGAATCACCCCTGCGCTGACAGCGTTTCCAGTCCTGCTCCATGGCTAGCGCGCTCCGCACGACGGCCAGGATCCGCTCGTGCCGGGTCACGGCGGTGTCGATGTCCGGGCGCTGATCGAGGACTCTGTATTCCTGTGCAGCATCGTCAATGTCGTGGGCGTTCAACGACGCGGGCGTCCGAGGTGTGTCGGTGACGCATCCGGCCACCTGCAGTGCGTCCATCGCCGCGGGAGGTGGTGCCTGGCCCGGTCGTCGGCAACGTGTGCTTGCGGTCAGCATGCCGGACGTGGTGCGTCGGACAGGCTGCGCGTACCTGCGATGTTGCGACGGTGCAAGAGTGCGCGGCCGAGCATCGCTCGGCTGTCGTCCTCGCTGAGGCTGTAGTCGGTCAGTTCGGCGAAGAAGTCGAGGCAGCTCTCGAGAACGTCGCCGTCTCGGCCCACTCGGAGCCCAGCAGGCGCCAGAACGTCGCCGACAAACGCTGTCCGCTCGCCGTCGACGTCGGTGGTGACGGTGAACGGCATCGACGGCGGCAGAACTGGAGCGGCGAAGTCGTAGATCCGCAGGCTGATGTGTGTCCGCGACGTCACCTCGAACAGGTACTGCAGCTGCGCGGTGGCCTCGTGCCGCTCTCGCGGGCAAGCTGCCAACCGCTTCACGGCTTCTTCGCTGACAACAAAAAACGCCCAGGGAGGAGGGCGATGCCACAAGTAGTCTTGCCTGTGCGGCAACAGTTTGCCGACGAGAGCAGTCAGCTGATCGTGTCGCGGGCGGGTTTCACGCACGAGCCGGGCGAAGTCCTCGGTGGCGAGCAACTCCGGGGTGTTGGATCCGCTGTAGCAGCGAATGGTCGCCGCCGCCTTCTCGGCCCGGTACTGCTCCAGGGCCTCTTCAGGGAGACGGATCCCGGCATCGGGTTGCGCAGTGACCAGCAAGGGTGCGCGCTCCTCTCGGGCAGGCAGTGACACGAATCGCCTGAAGTCGGTGACGGTGTTTCAGCCTCGCGGAATGCCACGCCAACGGGAATGGCGCACTGGTGCCGTGGTGATGCCACAACTCAGCCATCGCCGTTACCGTTTCGTGTCCTCCTGCTCCCTGGAGGACTGTCACCCAAGCACGGTGACCGCACCCGCTGAGGCTTTGACCTGCGCCAACAACGACGATTGATTCCGCGGGCGACACCGCGCGCTCCGGCCGATCGGAAGCTGTGCGGCGCAGTCAGGCCGAGTCTTGATCACTTATGGTCGCCGCGTGACAGGTCACCAGCTGAAGATCGTTCGCGTAGTCTCGTGCGGCCACAACCACATGAAGCACGGGCTTCTTGCCGAATGGACCACCGCCGACGTCCAGGTCATCGCGCGCCGCGAGCCACCTCTCCATGATCTGCCGCTCACCGCCGACCAGGTGCGGGTACATCACGCGCTGGCCAATCCGTTCCGGGTGGACGAGCTGCGCGACCTCGGCGGCTTGGACGAGCCGGTCCAGGATTTCCTGCAGGCGCAGCCGGAGTGGACCGATCTGCTGAACGACACGCTGGCGGCGATCGGCCGGCACTTCGAGTCCGGGCGGACGGTCGTGACTGCGGCGGTGATGTGCTCGGGTGGTCATGACCGAAGCGTTGCGGCTGCGGAACTTCTGGTCCGCGTCCTCAAGTCGTGGCCGGAGACGGACGCCTTCACGCGCCACCTGCACCTGTATCGGCGCCACCCCTGGGTCCCCGCACTCGCTCGCCGTGGAGCCTGATTTCACCTTCTGAAGTTCAGACCTTGACGCGTGGTGGAGTTTCCGCGGGATGACCTGGCGAGCGTCGAACTGGATTCCGACTTCTCCAGGCGTGCGCGTGCCCGCCGGTTTCGTTGTGCGGGCAGGCCCCTCGGGACTTCGAAAGGCTGCTCATGTTCGTCGCGTGAGCTGCTGGGCGAGCTGGTAGCCCACGGTCAGTTCGAGGTACCAGGACACGAGAATCTGGTCATCGTCGCTGGCGGTGGCGATGGCGCCGGTGGCTGCGGCGACCCGGTCCCGGTCGCGGTCGGGGGCGAGCAGCGCGTCGAGCAGTTCGCGCAGCAGCGCCACGGGTCCTTCGGTGCCAGCGGGATCGCCGGCGCCGTCGGGGATGCCGTGCTCGTCGAGGCTGAGCACGGTGGTCGCGTGACCATGCAGCTGGGTCATCGCAACCGGAAGCAGTGCTCCCATCGCAGCTCGTGGGTGGCAGCTGCTGAGGTAGACGCGGGCTGAGTCGAGGTGCCCGGCGGCGATCGCGGAGAGTCCCGCGGTGACCGGGCCGAGCGCCGTGTCCGGGGTGAGCGCGTGCGCAGCGCCGGCGACGTGTTGGGCGATGGTTGCGAACGCGGTGATGCCGCCGACAACGTCCACGACGGGCCGCACGGCGCAGGCCATTACCCAGGTCAGCCAGTAGGAGCCGTCGTTGTCCAGTTCCCCGATGGCCTGCTCGGTCCGCGCGAGCAGCGCCTCCTCTTCGCGCGGGTCTGCAACGGCGTTGCGGGCCGTGGCGATCAGGTTCTTGCCGTGCCGGCCGACCGGGCCGCGCCACTGCTGTTCGGGAATGTCGCTCAGGTGCGGAGCGAGCGGATCCGCGTCGGGGGTGTGGGTGTGGGCCAGCAGCTGTGCCCAGGTGATCCACATCAGGTCGATGAGACCCGCGTCGCCGATCTCCCGCAGTGTGGCGTTGTAGGCGTCTTCGTCCAGCTCGTCGCTCTCGAGTGTGCTCAGCAGTGCGGCGCTCAGTCGGGGCAGGTTGGCGACAATCTCGTCGCCTGGGTCAAAGAGGAACACGCGGTTCACACATCGCTCCTGACTTGCCGGGAGATCGCCGCGGGGTCGTACTCGACGACTTCGGGAAGGTGATCGCTGGCCCGACAGGCGAGTTCGCCGTCGACGATCTCGACCCGGCGCAGCGCGGGGACCACATCGGCGGTGCATCGGATGCTGTCGATCCGCCGCCACCCGAAGATTGTCTCGTTGCTGCGGTGCCCGGCACTGGCTTGCCACGGAACGCCGCCGGTGGCCAGCGTGGCGTTGTGCAGCTCTACCCGGGCTTCGAGCAGGCCACCGTCGAGCAGGGCCTCGCCCGTGGTGCGGTCGGCCCACCAGCGGATGAGGTGTCCGCGCTCGTCGCGTTCACGATGGCACTGGAAGACGGCACCGGGGTTCCACGGGAAGTCGGCGTAGGGGTCTGGATCGTAGAAGGTGCCGTCGGACGATCGGTCCGCGCTGGTCGTGTTCCAGTCGCCGCCGACCAGGCCTGGTGGCCTGTCCAGGGGCCGGGTGAACGCACTGGCGACGCGTACCGCTTCGTCGGCGCGGCCGGCGTGCGGGCCGAACGGGGTCAGGTGGGTGGAACCGTGCTGCACCTCGTAGAAAGCCCCGTCGCTGCCCTGGACCCGGAAGACCATCTTGATCAACCCATGGTGCATGTTCTCCTTGGGGTAGCTGCGGAACGTACCCTCGACTACCTCGACCCGGTCGGGATTCCAGAGCAGTCCCAGGTGCAGGTCGTGGGGGCTGATGCCGACGGCGATCTTCCCGATCTGGTATTCGGGACCGGCATCGGTGCCGGGTTCGCGGTGATAGGCAGTCAGGCCGACCCGGCGGCCGAGTTCGGCCAGCCGCTCTGCTGCTTGCTCCGGGAACGCGGCGGCAACCTCCTGAACCGCCAGCACGTCGACGTTGAGACCGCGGATGACCTCGCACACCAGTTCGTGGCGTTTCCGCTCGCCGGGCGCGTCCGAACCGAACAGCTTCTCAACGTTGTAGGTGCCGAATCGCATGGCCGTTCTCCTGATCCCTCCTGCTCGGGGTACACGTCTACAAATCCTGCGGGCGCCGAGCAGGTCCGCCGTGTTCCGCGCTGCCGGCCACCGTGCAGGGTCAGTCCTCGTTGAGTTGGAACGACACGGCGGGGAATCGTCGTCCGTTGACCTGGAGTGCGATGGTGTGCGGCCCGGGGACGAGTGTCATCGTGGCGGTCGAGCGGAGTGCGTGTGCCTTGGTCAGCGGCAGGGGCGTGGCCGGCTTGGCCACGGTCCGGGTCAGGACGTACACCTTCTCGCGCGGTTTACCGTGCGCCGTGGTGGACGAGATCACGTACATCACGTCTACCGGGGTCGCCGCGGTCGCGGTCAGCGTGGCCGAGAAGGCCAGGGTGTCGCCGTCGACGAACTGGGTGCGGTCCAGACGCGGAGGTGAGACCTCGATTGGGGCGTCGCGCTCGTAGCCGAGGAAGGCGTAGGCCGGGGGCCAGCCCTGCTTGAGCTTGCTGCGCAGGGCCTCGCGGGCGATGAACGTGAAGTCCTTCTCGGTAGCGCCCCCGCTGCCCTTCCACCGCCGCAGGACGGCCAGCGCGAGGACCGGGTCGTCGGTGGCGATGTCGTGCAGGTGGTTGGCGACCGATTTGCGGACGTACTTGCTGGTGTCGGCGTAGAGCTGGTCGAGCACGGGCACGGCCGCGTCGATCGCGAGGGGAACGCGCGGTGCCCAGGGCAGCTTGGGGCGGGTGGACTCGCTGGCCAGGCGCCGCACCTGGTGCTCGTCGTCGTGGGCCCACGCGTTCACGGCTTTCATCGTCTCGTCCGGGAAGTCGGTGAGGAAGTGGCGGACGGCGACTTCGGCGGTGAAGTAACAGGTGAGGCGTTTGAGCGCGGCAAGGGCGTGGTCCAGCAGCTCGGCGTTGCGGCAGTACCGGGCGACGTAGTCGGAGTGCGGCGAGTAGATGTGCAGCCCGAAGTCGTTGGTGACGCCGGCGGCCTCGGGTGTCGGCGGCAGCGACCGCAGGATTACCTCCAGCGCCGCGGCGCCGGTGACCGGTATGTGGGTGTGCAGGGCCGAGCTGACGCGGGCGATGCGGTCCTTGAGCTCCAGCGTCGGCAGGTCGGCCATCACCTCGCGGATGAACCCATCGGCGTTGAACTTGGGGCAGACGGCGTGCACTTCGTGGCCGATGCGGCTGACGCGGTCGGCGTTGAGCGCCTGCTCTTTCAAGGGAACCTTCGCGGCCATGCACGAACCCTAGTGAGAAGCGGGCGGCCGGCCCGGGCGGTCCCGCGTGGTTCCTCCGCAGGGGTGACGTGGGCGGCACGGTGCTAGTGGACCGAGGCGCGGTAGAGCAGCCGGTGGTGGCGGGAGCTGTCGCAGGGTGAGGCGGTGTGGAGGGTGGCGAGGTTGTCCCAGATGACGAGGTCACCCTGGCTCCAGCGGTGGGTGTGGACGTACTGGGCGCTCGTCGTGTGCTCGAGGAGGCCGGCCAGCAGGGCGCCGCTCTCCTCGTCGCTCAGCCCTGCGATGTGGCGGATCACCATGGACCCGAGCAGCAGCGAGCGGGCGCCGGTCGCCGGATGCTGAAGAACGAGGGGGTGCTCGACTTCGGGATCGCTGGCAAGGGTGCCGGCCGCGGCTGAGGACTGCCCGCCGCTGGCCTGGCGCTGCAGCGCGCCGAGGTGCTGGATCGAGTGGACAGCGCGCAGGTCTTCGATCCGCTGCTTGAGGTCCGCGGGAAGGTTGGCGTAGGCCCGGGTTGCGTCGGCGAACCGGGTTTGCCCGCCCTGTTCGGGGGTGATCACCGAGTAGAGCATCGTGGCTCTGGTCAGCTGTGGCTTGAACGAGTTGTCGGCGTGCCACTCTTCTTCGTCGTCGCCGTCGTAGATGCCGACGTGTGTCCCGTGTTCGACGATGTTGCTGATCGTGGTCAGGCCGGGGAATCCGCCGACGGCGTACCGGCGGTCGACGCCTGTGTCCACGGCGCCGAAGCACCGGGCGGCCGCGAGAAGATCGGCGTGATTGAGGTGCTGGCACGGGAAGATCAGCAGCCGGTGGCGGTGCAGGGCCTGCAGCAGGGCCGGTGCGGTGTGTCCGGCTTCGACCACCGCGAGGTCGGCGTCGACGATCGCGCCGAAGCCGGTGTTGTCGAGCGGGCGCGGGGTAATCGGCATCATGGGTGCTCCAGGCGGGGAACGCGGCTCGGTTTACTCAGAACTGGGACGACTGCAGGAACGTGCCGATGTCCTTGATGCCGGTGGCGGCCATGCACAGTCGTTCGATGCCGATTCCCAGGCCGACGCTGGCAGCCGGGACCCGGCCCGCGGTGATCGCCTCCCATGCCAAGGCCTGCTCGTCGTCGTACAGGTCGACAACGCGAGCGCGCTCGGCGAACGCATCACCATCGACTTCGTCCTCGTAGCCGTGGACGACTTCGATGCCGTCCACCAGGAGCTCGAACCGGTTGAGGGTGGCGGTGGCGCCGGGAGTGAGCCGGGCGCACGGCTCGTCACCGCCGATCGGGTACTCGGTGAGGAACACCGCTGCCCCGGTGCTCTGCGTCTCCAGCTCGCGTTCGACAAACTGCCCAAGAACTGTTTTGAACGGGGTCTGCTCGTTCAGCTGCAGGTGGCCGGCCATCCGCGCCGGCAGGTCGCCGAGAGGTTCGCGGCGCAGGTCGACGCCGAACAGGTCGCGGATGTGGTCCGCGACCGAGATCCGCACCGGTGTGTAGCGAATGTGCGGCGTCGTGAGCCGTTCGGCCAGGGCGATGAGGAAGTCGAAGCTCTCGTGGGCGGCGTAGAGGTCGAGCATCGTGAACTCCGGTGCGTGGAGTTTGTCCGGCTTCTCGGGCCGGAAGCACGGGCCGATCTCGTACACCCGATGGTGGAATTCCAGGTTCACCCGCAAGGCCGGGCCGATCATCGTGCGCAGGTACCTGTTGCCGGCGACGTCGGCCGGAGCTCGGCGACCAGGACCGAGATCTGCCTTGCGCGCGACAGGAGTCACGACCTCGACGAACTTCTCCGCGCGGAGGGTGTCGCGCAGGCTCGACAGCAGTTCGGACTTCATGGCGATCGGGTCGAGCATGGCGCCGTGCCTCATTTCGTGTTCCGGTGGCGCTGGGTGGGGTGCGGAGCCGGCTCGACCCGGGGGGCGTGATCGTCGGCGGCGACCTCAGCTTGGTGCGGCTGGGGGCGTAGCAGAACCCCCGTCGCGCGCCGCTGCAGCGCGCGCAGGCGCGCGGCGGCTGTTCTCCGAACCTCGCCCGCCGGTTTCCGGCAGGTCAGAGGGCATGTGTACGCAACGGCCACGCAACATCTGCGTGCACCCGCCGCAACACTGCGGACCGTTGCGGCGCCCTGTGGTCGTGCCTAGCGTGATTGTTCAAGCGCTTGGCGCAGCAGCGTTTCTTGCCGTGACGTGTGGTGAGAACACGCGTGCTCCGGGCGTGGACTCGCTCCACCGGCGTGCACTGCGCACAGCGGCACTCCGAGCCGATGGGTCGTCTCTTCTTCGTGCCATTTCGGCCCACCGGCTCCCCTGCCTCGATCACACGGACTCGCGGGATTTCCCGCGACCGAAGGGAGAACCCATGACCGCTCCGACCGCCGTATTGATCCCGGACGAGGGGCTGAAGTTCGGCATGCGTCCCGACGCCGACGGCGTCAAGGTCGGCATGCGTCCCGACGCCGACACCGACCTGAAGGTGGGCATGCGTCCCGACGCGGACACCGGCCTGAAGGTGGGCATGCGTCCCGACGCGGGCAGTCTCAAGGTCGGCATGCGTCCCGACGCCGACACCGGGCTGAAGTTCGGCATGCGTCCGGACGCGGTTTCCTGACGCACCGCTGATCCGCCTCGACCGTGCTCCGGCGTGATCGTGGGTGCTCACCGGCTCCGTGGGCGTCCCGGCCGCGCCGGAGCACGCCCGTCCCAGTCCGGAAACCCCAGAATTCCTGATATCTGGAGGATTTGATGCCCAGCTCCGCCCCGCGCTCGGCGACCCGGCCGGCACCTCGAGGCAGGACACGCAACGGCACCGGCGCGTCCGGGCCTGTCCGCAAGGCGCTGGGGCCGCAGCTCGTCACCGAACTCGAAAAGCTCTGCGGGCGCCCCACTATCGGGCTGTTCGACATCTGCCGGGATCTCCTCGCCATCGTTGCCGCAGCGATCATCGGGCACCTCATTGGTCATGTCGTCGGGCCCGTGCTCGCCGTCTGCTACATCGGTGTGCGCCAGCGGCATCTCTCGAATCTGGCGCACGAGTGCGTGCACTCCAAGCTGATGGTCACCCGCATCGGCAATCGTCTTGCGGGGTACGTGCTGACAGCGCTTCTCGGTGAAGGATTCCCGCCCTACCGCAGCAGCCACTACGTCCATCACGCCAAGCTCGGCTCCGACGACGATCCGATGTTCCAGTCCTACCGAGCCGGCAACATCCGTGCGGCCGGGGTGATGCCGAGCCGTCGTTCCTTCGTCGTGCGGGTCATCGTGCGCAATGCCTTGTGGCGCCTACCGAAAACCGCTGCCTTGGTCCTTGTCACCAGGGCGCCCGGGGAGACCTGGCGAGCGCTGGTGGCACGAGGCGCGTTGTGGGCCGCCGCCCTCGCGGTGTGCTGGCCCTTCGACGCCGAGCTTCAATTCCTGTTCTACTGGCTGGTTCCGCTGGTCTTCGTCAGGCCGGTCGTCACCTGGACCACCGATCTGGGCAACCACGCCGGCCTCATCGAGAACTCCGACGTGCTGCGGCAGACCCGCGGATGGTCTTCGCACTGGCTCACCCGGCACCTGCTCGGCGGCCATCTCGACGACATGTACCACCCGATCCATCACTGGTGCCCGCAGATCCCGTGGCGGCGCCTGCCCGAGGCCAAGGCCCTGGCCTCGGCGAGCCTTCCGCGCTGGAACGACGTTCCCTGGTGTTCCGGCTACTTCTTCCGCCGAAGGTCCACACCCGACCTGCCGTGCGTGATCGAGGACATCATCGCTCGCCTGAGCACGGACGCCGACGACACCCGACTCCCGCCCGCCAGCACCGCGGCCGCCTGACTCGCACCCGCCACGCCTACCCACCGACCAACCGGCACCGAGTCCCGCCGGGCACTCCTCGTCGCGCGGGCAGCGAGGCGTGCCCGAGGACATTCGGTCACCGCCGCCGAGGAGGCGGCACACCATGACCCAAGCCGATCCCATCGCCAACAGTTTCGACGAGTGGACTCAGCTGAGCGAAGTCGTCGTCGGCCGCGCCGAGCACTACACCGAGCACCACGTCGACACCTCGTGGCGCCTGTTCTTCTTCGACAATGTGGCCCCCACCCTCGGAAACACTGGTCCCTCGCAGCCACTTCTGCAGATTCCGGAGCAGCTGGTCGACGAGCTCAACGAGGACATCGCCGGCCTGGTCGACACGCTGGCCGGCTGCGGGGTGAACGTCCTGCGGCCCGCGGCTCCGGGCAAGGCCGTCGACATCCGCACCCCGCAGTGGGATGCCCGGGCCACCCCGCCGCTCAACGTCCGCGACCAGACGATCATCCTCGGGAACACGATCGTCGAGACCGCGCCGCACGTGCGCGCCCGAGTCTTCGAGAACGACCTGCTCAAGCCGATCTTCTACCGGTATTACGCGAGCGGCTCGAACTGGCTAAGCATGCCGCGGCCGGCGCTGACCCGTGATTCCCTGGACGACGCCTACTTCCGGCGCCGGGGTGTCGACGTCTCCCGCGCCGCCGAAGGGGAAGCGGCCCTCAGTATCGACGGCCTGGGCTTGGAGATGATCTTCGACGGTGCCCAGTGCATGCGACTGGGCCGCGACGTCCTGGTGAACGTCGCCAACGTCAATCACGAGCTGGCGCTGCGCTGGCTGCGCGAGAACATCCCGCAGCTGCGGTTCCATCTCCTCGATGGCATCGCCGACAACCACATCGACAGTGTGGTCGTGCCTCTGCGTCCGGGGTTGCTGCTGTTGCGTTCCCCGGAGTACCTGCAGTTTCTGCCGGAGGCCATGCGGTCGTGGGACGTGATCTATCCTCCGCCCACCGACGAACCCGAACCCGACTACAGCGGTTTCGGTTTTGTCGTGCCCATCGCCAGCCGGTACATCGACATCAACGTGTTATCGGTCAACGAGGACACGGTCGTCGTCAACTCCCATTACCCGGAGCTGGTCGCTCTGCTGGAGAAGCGTGGCTTCACCGTCGCGCCGGTCCGTCACCGGCACCGCCGGCTCTTCGGCGGGGGCTTCCACTGCTTCACCCTCGACACCGTGCGCGCCGGTGGCTGCGAGGACTACATGACCTGATCGCACCCGGCACTTCGCCGCGGACCCGCGCGCACCCTTGCCTCAGCCGTTCCCGAGCTGTTCGACGCACGCCCCCATCCGACCGTCAGGAGATCGAGTGAAGACCTACACCTGGCCCCCGGGCCCAGACTTCTGGACCGGCGAGTTCCCAGCGCACACCACGACACGGACCACGCCGTACCTGTTCAAGGGCATCATTCCGGAGGCGGCCGCGTGCTCGGACGACGTCCTGGCCGGCTTCGAGACCATCCGCCGGGCGCACGCCGCGCATCTGGACATTAAGGCCAAGGCCCGCGTCTACGTCGGTGAGGACCGTCGTGACGACCTTCTGCCGGCAGTGCTGACCGCCCCGGCCTGGGACGGGGCGAGTTTCGTGCCCTGGATGCAGGACCTGGTCGGCGCCGAGCGGTTCAGCCTGGTCATCAACAACCTGGAGACCGTCAGCCCCGCTCTCGCCGCCGGGCTCGGCGCGTTCCTGCGCACGCTCGTCGACGGGTGGGGATTTCCGCTGGGCGGCGCCGAGCAAGTCGCCTTCGCCGGCAACTACGCGGGAACGGCGTTCGGGGTCCACGAGGGCTACGAGGACGCCTTCCTCATCCACCTCGGCCCGAACCCGAAGAACTTCTACACCTGGCCCGCCGACGAGTACGAGAAGCTGACCGGCGGCAAGGACCCGCTCTACGGCGACTACCAGTGGCTGCTGGAGCACGGCGAGCACTTCGTGCTGGAACCGGGCGACGCTCTGTTCCTGCCGCGGCGGGTTTTCCACGTCGGCACCCAGGACCAGTTCTCCGTCTCGGTGGCCATTCCGCTCTACACCTACCCGCACGCGGCCATCCTGCGCCAGCACATCATCCCCGACGTGCTCGCCTCGCTACTGGCCGACCGCGGGCCCGACGACGCGCTGAGCGAGCCGTCGCCGATGGCCGCCGCGGCCGCGGGCAGCGCGCCCGTGGCCGAGCAGCTGGCCGGCCTCGGCCGCAACCTCCTGCTCGCCGCCGCCGACCGGGTCACCGACGCGGCCGAGCGCCACGCCCGCCAGCGCTGGCACACCGTGCTCAGCAACGGCGGCTGGGAACTGTCGGAGAACGACCTGGCCCGGCGGGACGCCGCCGCGGCGTTCGACCCCCGGCAGGCGACACCGGGCGCCGCCGTGTCCCTCATCGCCCCCTACCAGCTGTTCGTCACCGACGACGGTGTCTTCCTGCGCGGCTTCGAAATCGACCTCGACGTCACGTCGCTGGGCCAAGACACGGTCGCCGCCCTCAACGCCGGCGAGAGCATCACCCTGCCCGCCGACGACGCCGTCCTGGCCGCCATCTGCACCCTCGGCGCCACCGGCGGGCTGCGCATCGCCATCCACCCGACCGACCAGGAGGAATCCGCGTCATGACCCCCGAAACGTCGTACGTTCACGCCTACCTCAATGTCCATCCGGAGACGCGTGAGGTCGTCAAGGGTGCCCTTCTGGGGACCTTCACCTCGGGCCAGGACCTTGTCGAGAAGCACCTCGCGCCGATGATCGACTGGGTGTACGAGCAGATCGCCGACCAGGTCGGCGCCAGCGAGCTCAACGCAGCCCAGGCGCGGATGTACATCGAGGAACTGTCGGTGTTCGCCCGCTACAACGCCCAGTTCCTCAAACAGGCCGCCACCGCCGTCGAGGGCTTCTGTCCCGAGCTCGCCCACGAACTGCGCCGCAACCACCTGGAAGAAGGTGGCGAGCGCGGGAAGATCCCGGCGCACTTCGTGCTGTACTCCCGGGCGCTGCTGGCCGACCTCGGCCTGCTCGTCAACGGCCACGTCCCGGCGGCCGAGACCCTCACGCTGGTCGCCTTGCACCAGTTCATGGTCGGCTCGCACATGCCCAGCTCCATCGCCGGCAGCTACTACGCCACCGAGGCCGTCGCGATCGCCGAGACCGAGATCCTGCGGGACATCACCGACCGGTACGGCCTGCTGACGATCCAAGCCAGCGGCAGCGAGCTGCCGCAGCTCGACTATTACTACCGGCTCCACCTCGACGACGACCACGAGGGCACCCAGGTCGCAGGGCTCAGCGTCGAAGCAGCACACATCGAAGGCCTCGCCCAGTTCATCAAGAAGAGTGAACTCTTCCACATCGACCTTCCGCAGGCCCTCGACGGCTTCCTGCAGATCCTCGAGGCGATGGCAGACTGGTGGGCCCAACTGATCCGCCGCTCGCAGGAGATGAACCAATGACCGCTGACACCACCGACGTCGACACCGCGGCCCGCACCGGCGGCTGCCTGTGCAGGCAGCTCCGGTTCCGCGCCACCGGTGAACCGGACTACCCGCACACCTGCAGCTGCCGACACTGCCAGCACCTCGGCGGCGGCCCGATGATGTCGTGGGTGAGCTTCCCGCTGACCGGATTCTCTTGGTGGGCCGGCAGTGAGCCGTCCTGGTACTACACGTTCGAAGGTGAGACCAAGCGCGGGTTCTGCCCGAACTGCGGAACCCAGGTATGCGCCCTGGACGACGACGGCGACAGCATCGCCATCACCCTCAGCGCGCTGGACTCCGCCGACGACCTGCGCCCGGTCAACCAGTCGTTCCGGGATGACGCGGTGTCCTGGCTGCCCCAGGTCCCCGACACGCGGCACAGCACCGTCGGCTAGCGCCGCGGCTGCCCGGGATGGGCGGCAGCCCTGCTGTCGCCCATCCGGCCCGCCGGTGTCCGCCACCGGCATGACGCGATCGGCTCGACGTGTGCCACTTTCCCTTTTACACAAGCACATTCACGAGGAGCCGCATCGTGTTCAGCCCGGCCGCCACGACCGAATTCGGTGTTCTGCGGTGCGTCGCGATGCGCTACGCCGGCAACTTCACCCGCGTTCTCGACGGGGATGACGTGCACCCGGTCCTTGCCCGGCAGATGACCACCAGCACCTGGTCGCAGCCCACCGTGTCTCTGGTCCGGGCGCAGCAGGACGCCCTGATCGCACTGCTCCGCAACCGGGACGTCGAAGTCATCCTGCTCGAGCAGGCCCCGGGATGCTCGGTCCAGCACTATCCCCGTGATCTCGGCTTCGTCATCGACAGCACCCTGTTCCTGGCCAGGCTCAACTCCGAGCACCGGCAGCCGGAAGCCGACGCACTCGCGCGCCTGGCCGCGCAGGTCCCGAACGTCGCACGTCTATCGGCCGGAACGATCGAGGGCGGGGACGTCATGCTGCACACCGGCTCAGTCCTCGTCGGCCGCAGCGAGGAGACCTCCAGCGCCGGCATCGACGCACTGCAGGACGCGCTGGGCGAAGCCGGGATCGATCGCGAGGTGATCCCGGTGCCCTTCGCCGTCCCCGGCATCGTCCATCTCGACGACCACTTCAACATCGTCGCGCCGGGCATCGCGCTCATCCACGCCGCGGTCTTCGCGCACCCCCAGCAGCGCTGGTTCGAGCAGAACTTCGATCTGATCCACGTCACCGACGACGAAGCTCGCGACGTCCAGGTCAACGTTCTCGCGATCGCGCCCGGCACCGTCGTCGTCGCCGAAGGCAGCGAGCGGATCTCCGGCGAGCTGCGCGACCGCGGCCTCGAGGTCCTGGCGGTCGACTACTCGGAAGTCACCAAGGTGCCCGGGTCCCTGCGATGCACGACGTTGCCGCTCACCAGGGCGTGAGCCGCCGCAAGGCCGTCGGAACGCACCAGGTGAGCCACCCGGGACTCTCACCCTCGTCCGGCGGTGGGTGGCTAGAAGTCGTGGAGGGGCTCGCCGGTGACAAGCCGGCCGATCCGCTCCGTGAGCCTCCGGCTCTGCAGGTCCTGGGAGAGCAGCGACGCTCGATTCGTCAGCGAGGCGTGCTCGGCGGTGTCACCGCGCAACCTCGCCAGCTCGGCGCCGGTGATCAGCAGTTCAACGGCGTCGCGCGTGCGCTTGGACGGCAACGCCGTCGTTTCCTTCAAGGCCTGCGTCCCGGGCTCGGCCAAGCCGGCCACCGCGAACGCCCACGCCGCCTGCCCCTCCAGCTCCGGGCGATCGAACCACGCGATCCAGTCGGGAGTGGTGGATGGCCGGGCCCGTTGGAAGTGGTCCCTGGCACGCGACACCGCATCGAGCACCTGCGCCGGGCTGTCGTTGAGTGCCCATGCGCGGGCCTCGGTGATCGCGGCGTACGCGCGCATCAGCTGTGGTGCCCCTGCTGCCGCCAGGACTGCGCTGCGGGCATGGGCAAGGACGTCGTCCCGGCCGCCTTGGGTGGCGGCCAGCCGAGCTTGGTGGATGTGCACGCGCGTGATGCGCGCGCGGTCTCCGATCGCCTGGGCCAGGCGCATCGCCTGCAGGTCGTAGCGCTGGGCCAGACCCGGAAGCTGATCGTCGTAGGCCATGCTCGCGACGGTGAGCACGGCGTCCACGACGCTGCCGAAGAGCCGATGTCCTCTCCGCGTGGAGAAGGAGCCGTTGAGCATTGGGGTGGCGTGCGTGGCGAGGAAGGAGGCGAAGACGCTTCTGAACTTGCCGCCGCCGTACTGGGCGTCCAGTTTCCCAAACAGGCGGGTCTGATCATCGAGCAGGTCGATGTCGGCCGCGGAGACCTTGTACGGCCCGCGGCCGGAAGTGACCGCGTCGGGGGGCATGACGAGTGCTTCGCGGGAGGCGGTTCCGAAGACGCTCGCGGAGAACGCGCTCTTGACGACCGTGCGTTTGCGCATGGCGTCGAGGGTCCACAGTTTCGAGAGCATGCGCACGGCGTGGGCGACGTCTCGGTATTCCAGGGATTCGGCCGCGATCCTCGTGGTGTCGGATGACCAGCCCAGGCTTTCGGGCGTCACGTGCCTGCGCAGCGCGGAGGACAGGACGTGACACACCGCGGCCGCGAGCTCGGCGCCGGGCTTTGCGTTGGTCGTGCACCAGCGTGACACGGTGCTTGGGCTGACTGTGTGCGGCACACCCACGGCCTCGCACCGTTCTCTGACTCGGTGGGCGAAGCCTCGCAGTGACCAGTCAAGGCGCTCGAGGTGCTTGCACAGCACCTCGTTGCGGTCCTCGTTCTTCTCCGTGTGCGGGCCGGAGCGCCCCATCGCACCACCATTCGTTGCACGCGTCGTGGCGATGTCCGGCAGGACGACCAGTGTGCAAGCCTGTCGGCATCCGGCCGTCGGCTGAGCCTCGGCTGTAACTCGGATTTCCCGTTCGGCTGCGTTGTTCACCCGCCCCCCTCACATCAGGGAAATATCTCTACTCGGACAATTCTCAAATTCGAATTACAGCGACACAGTTCCTTCCAGGAGCACCGACTCGCGACTCAACTGGAAAGACATGTCGATGCGAATGCCGCGCGGCGGCGACGGGCGAATGCACCAGCTTTGTCCTTCCTGGCAAGGTGTTCTCGCCGTTGCCCAACTTGCGGTGCGGCAAGTCCTGGTCCTCGGACAGTCGCGGGCTCTGCAATGGCTGTTACGCCGGGGCTCTTGTTTCGCAACGCCGTGACTTGTCGTTACCTGGGGAATTCCGGCCAGGGACAGGAATGGGAAACTGGACATGGTTCGCGGTCTCCCCGGCAAAGTTGTCGCGTTGTACGCCGGCATCCTCACCTCGGCGTGGCCGCGGCGGCTCAGGGGCGTCGCGATGCGTGCTCGGCGGTGCGGCTCTTTCACGTCGTCGGCCTCTTCCCATCGTGGTCGTTGTGGGCAATCGGGCGCTGAAGATCTGGATTCCCAGCCTCGGACCTTGTGTGTCGCGCGGGCTGCGCCCGTGTCGAACCTGCGGCTTCCACCCTGTAGCGGATCACTGCGGCGCGACAGCGGCTGGTGTCAAGGCCCGTCCCAGTGGCGTCAAGTCCGCCACGTTGACCTCGGGCCCGCGCGCCGAAGATGGCGTCGGCCTCGCGATCTTCGGGCCACGACGGTTCCTGTGAAGGGAGTCAGGCCGCAGTCGGGCATACGGGTCATGGCATCCGCTCTCGGTGAGCCGCTGAATGCGGCGCACGACGGCCGTCCCGCGTCGTCACCGGGTCGTCGGTTTCTGGCATGAGCGGCGGCCCGTGATGCGCAGTCCGCAGGAGACAAGGTCGATGACCGCGGGTTCGGGCAGATCTCCACGATCGGCCATGGTGCGGGCACGCCGGAGCCAGTAGTAGAGCCCGAAACCGTCTGGACTTTTATACTTTGCGGGCATGTCGTTGGGATTTCCCTCGGTTTCGCAGTATGTGCGCAACCTCGCGACGGCTTGACTCCATGCGCGCTCATGGTCCGGGCGCCAATCCATGCCGATCTCAGTGAGCAGCACGGCCCGGTCGGGTCGGAGTTCTCCCTTGGCGTGCAGATTTCGCTGATGGGTCAGCCACTTTCCCAGTTTGATCATGGTCGCGTCGGCGCACCCGAAGGAGAAGTGGCCGTGTTGTTCGCGGAATTCCTTGACTTCACCGAAGATTCGCAGCCATTCGGCTTGTTTGGCGGGAACCGGGTTCCATTGCATGCCGATCGATTCCAGCAGCGCGACCCGGTCTCTGCCGAGGCCGCCTTCTTGGTGCAGGCGCCGCTGGGTGCAGACCCAGTTGTAGAGGGCATTGATTTCCTTGGCCTGGCTGGGTTTGACGGCTGGAACGTTGAGATGTCCGTGTTGCTGGTGAAAGAGCTGAGCGACGGCGAAGTGGGCGCGCCAGGTCTCTTCGGTTGCCTCGGCTCGCTCCCAGATCATCCCCAGCGCGTCGAGCTCGGCGATCTGGGCGTCGCTGAGCTCACCGGCAGCGCGATTGGTGCGTTGGCGCCCCAGCCATCCCCTGACTTCGACGCCGTCAGTTGAGTGGGTGCCGCGGCCGGTGAGGATGCCTGGCGCGGTGCGTACGTCGTCGGGAACGCGGATGTGGCCGTGTTCGGCCCGGTAGGCGGTCAGGAACTCGATCATCTGTCGCCAGGCGGTGTCCTTGGGTGACCAGACCATGCCCAAGGCGTCAAGGGCCGCGGCGCGGTCGGCCGCGAGGTCGCCGACGGAGTGCTGGCGGCGCGCCCGGTGGACTGCTTGGCCGATGTCGACGCCGTCGTGGGTCTGGGACTTTGACACGGCGATGTGGCCGTGTTCGGCGTGGTATTCGCGCAGGGCTGCGAGGTGGGTTTCCCACAGCTCCTGGTGCGTCTCCTGACGGCTCTGGACGGGGTTCCAGCCCATGTCGAGGGCGTCGAGGGCAGCGACCCGGTTGGCGGGGAGGGTGCCGGCGCGACGGTGGCTGCGCTGCTGGTTCAGGAACCGGACCAACGGGTAGGGCTTTCCGCGTAAGTCAGCGCACTCGAAATTGTGCGGGACTTTGAGGTGGCCGTATTCGGCGTGGAACGCGGTCGCAGCGGCGAGCTCCTTGTCCCAGGTTGCCTGCTGCAGGTCCCAGACCATGCCGAGGGCATCCAGCTCGGCGATCTGGGCATCGGTGAGCTGATCGGCGGCGCGCGCGGAGCGGCGAGCGCTGATCCACCCGGCGAGGTCGACGTCGCCTTCGATGTGGCCGGGTTCAGGCAGGAGGTGGCCGTGCGCGGCGTAGAAGGCCCGCGCGGCGGAGATTCCGCGTTGCTTGGCGCTGTGGCGGGGTTCCCAGTTGATGCCGAGGTCTTCCAGGGCGGCGATGCGGTCGGCGGGCAGGGTGCTGGCGCGGCGGGCGGCGCGGACTCGCGCGACGATCGCGCCGACGATCGGCTCGCGATCACGGCTGACGTTGATGTCGCCGTGTTCGGCGTGGTACTGCCGGAGCGTGGCCAGGTCTTCGGACCATGGCGTCCGTTTGGGTGCCGCGGTGGTCTTGCGCGTGCGGGGCCGGCGGGTCAGCGCGCCGAGATCGCGTAGATGCTGGACGCGTTCCGCGGGCAGGTCGCCTTGTTCGGCTCGGCGTCGCTGCCTGACGACCCAGCCGTAGATGTGGAAGCCGCTGGCAGTCTGCTGGCCGGCGCGCAGGGCCGAGAGCGGGCCGACGGTGCGGATGTAGTCCTGGAGCTCGGCGATCGCGCGGTCCCAGGGGTCGCTGGGGGCGGGCCATTCGATGCCGAGGGCGTCGAGGAGTTTGGCGCGGTCGGCGGGAAGTTGCCCGCGGCCGTGCTTGGCTTTCTGGTAGGCCAGCCAGTTGTCCAGGTCTGCGCCGTCGCCGATGCTGTGGCCGGGGGGAATGTCGAGGTGGCCGTGCTGAGTGTGGAAGACCCGGACGGCTTCGTAGGCGGCTTGCCACTGCTGTTCGCGGGCGGAGAGGGGATTCCAGTCGAGGCCCAGTGCGTCGAGGTCGGCGATCTTGTCCTCGGACAGCTTGTTTTTGGTGCGGGCGGTGCGGTACTGCACGACGAGGGTGTAGACCTGGCGAGCCTGAGGATCTTGTTCGGCTTGGGCGTAGCTGACGTTGATGGTGCCGTAGCGCTCGTGGACCGCGGTGAGGGCGGCCAGGGACCTGGCCCATCGGCTGACGCGCTTCTGCCAGATCATGCCCACGGAGTTCAGGTCGGCGATCTGAGTGCTGGACAGCTCGCCATCGGCATAGCGTTTACGCTGCAGGGTCAGCCAGTCGGCGACGACGGTGCCCTTGCTGGTGGTGAGATCGGCCGGCACGAGGATGTCGCCGTGCTGGTCGTAGTAGGCGCGCAATGCCTCCATGACGCGGTCCCATGACCTGGCGCTGCCGGGTTCCCAGTCCATGCCCAGGGCGTCGAGGGCGGCGATGCGGTCGGCGGGCAGCGTGTTCTGGCGCCGGCGGGTGCGGCAGACGCTCAGGACGGAGGAAAGGTTGATGCCGTCGTCGTTGACCAGGTCTTCGGGAACGGTGAGGTGGCCGTGTTCGTCGTGGAACTCCTGCAGCGCAACAAGGTTGGCTGTCCAACGTGAGGTGAGCGGGTCCCAGTCCATGCCGACCTTGTCCAGCATCAGGACTTGGTCGTCGGTGAGGGTGTCCCGCTTCGCGCGTTGAGTGTCGATCCAGGTGCAGAGCCGGTATTCCTCGCCGCGGACGTTGTGGACGGTGTGGTTGCGCGGCACCCGCAGGTGCCCGTGCTCGGCGTAGAACTCGGCGCACGCGGCGTGGCTGTGTTCCCACCTGGCCTGGTGGGGACGCCAGGGCATGTCCTGCTCGTCCAGCGCCGTGATCTGGGCGTCGGTGAGCTTGCCCTTCTGCCATTCAACGCGGCGGAGCTTGAGCCAACCGACCAGATCGAAGCCTTCGTCTTCGTCGAGGGAGTGCAGCTGGTCGGAACGGCGGACGTCGAGGTGGCCGTAGAGCATGTGGTACCGGGTCGCCGCAGCCAGTCCGCGCTCCCAGTTCTGTTCGATGACGGCTGCGGTGTCCCAGACGATGCCCATCTCGTCGAGCGCGTCGATGACGGGCTGTTCGAGGGTGCCGTTGCGGTAGGCCGTGCGCATCTTGGTCAGGAACGCGCCGAGCGCCGGGTCGGACTTCTGGCTGGGCAGCCGCCCGTGTGCGGTGTAGAAGTCGCGGACCTGGGCGAGCCGTTCCTCCCGGGTGTGGCTGTGGCCCTTCTGCTTCCTCGGCCAGTGCATGCCGATGGTGTCCAGGCGGGCCTTGCGATCAGCCGGCAGAGTGCCGCGCGCGTGGGCGGCGCGTTGTGATCCCAGCCAGGCCGACAGGCTGACGTTGTCCTGGCGGAACGTGGCCGGCGGCCGCAGGTGCCCGTGTTCGGTGCAGAAGGCGTGGGCGACGCTGAATCCGCGTTCCCAGTCCGCGGCGCGCGCATCGAAGATGAAGTCCAGCTTGCCCAGCGCGGCGACGCGGTCGGCGCCGATCCGATTCTGCTTGTAGGCCACCCGGGTGGCGCTGACCCAGTTGCCGAGCCGGAAGCCGTCGCCGGTGATGTGGCCGGGGTTCACCCGGGAATGGCCCCAGCGAGCATGGAAGTCGGCGAGGTGGGCGTAGCCGTCCCACCACTTCGACGTGGTTGATTTGACCAGCCGGATGGTGAGGTGCTCGACGAACTTCGGGGCTTGGGCGGTGTGGGTGTCGGGCAGGATGAAATCCAGGCGATCCAGCCCGGACTCGGTCGTGAAGTGGCTGGCGCGGCAGGTATCGAGGGCGTTGCCGAGCATGTCGTCGTGGGCGCGCAGGCCGCGCACGACCTGCCACAGCACGTCGTAGCTACCGGCGTCGATGGTGTCGTCGTCGGCAGCGGCATCGTCGTCGGCGAGCAGGATCGGCACGATGATCGTGGCGATCCCGCTGCCCTCGGGGTCGCGGCGCAACGCTCGGCCGACGGCCTGCACGATGTCGGTCGGTGACTTTTTTGGTGCGGTGAAAGCAATGCCGTCGACGGTCGGCAGGTCGACGCCCTCGGACAGGCATCGGGCGTTGGAGATGACCGACCAGCCGTCATCGGGCGGGTTGGCCAGGCGGGACAGGATCTCGCGGCGCTGGGCCTGTTTCATTTTGCCGTGCACGTGTGCGGCATGCAGGGGACGGCGTGGCCGCAACGCAGGTGGGATCGCGTCGATCGTCTGCTGGAAGGTATCGGCGAATCGCTTGGCATCCTGGACCAGCGGGCAGAAGGCGATGACGCGGCGCAGCCCGAGTTCGGCGGCGGCGCGAGCGGTGGCGGCCTGGACCATCGCGGTGTGCTCGTCGGGCAGACGACCTCGGGCGCCGAGGTGGCGTTCGGAGTTGCGCAGGACCGCCAGCACTTCGGCGCGGGTGACACCGACAACCACCAGGCGGTAGTCGTCGAGGTAGCCCTCGTCGATCGCCCGGGAGAACGGGTAGTGGTAGAGCACCGGGCCGAAGACGTGCTCGTCGTCCATGCTGTAGACGGCGGTGTCGCTGGCCTTGCCGGATTCCCACATCCGCGGGGTGGCGGTCATGTACAGCCGGCGGACGGCGGGCAGGACCTCGTCGTCGTGGAGCAGGGCGGTGGCCTTGCCGACCGAGCCGGCGCTGTGGTGCGCCTCGTCGATGACCAGCAGGTCGGTCGCGATCCCGGCTTTCTGTAGGCCGGCGCCGATGACGTGCGCGGAGATGTGGGTGCCGACGATGAGCCGGACGGCTGCGGTGTTGCCCGCCCGCAGCCATGCGTCGACGACGTCGGAGTCGGTGGTGACCGGCTCGAGGATGTCCTCGGTACTGGCCTGGTCCTCGACGGCGACCGAGTCGTCACTGCAGACCGCCAGCGCGCGGTGGTCGTCGTCGCTCTCGGCCCAGGCTGCGAGGGTCTGAGCGACCAGGCCGACGGTGGGCACGACGATGACGACGATCCCGCCGTGGGGCACCAGCCGTTCAGCCGACCATTGCGCCATCCGCGTCTTGCCGGTGCCGCACGCGGCCCGCAGCTGGCCGCGGCCGCCGCCGCGCAGACCGTCGACGACGCGGGCAACTGCGTCACGCTGGTAGGCCCGGTCGCTGAACGCACGCGCGGGCGCATCGCCTGCCGGGCCGGTCGTGAACAACGCCGTCTGGCCGGCTGTTGCGGTGTCGCGGGTTCGTCGTCGAATTGTGCTGGGTGCCACGCGATGGTTGTCCTCGGTGTGCGGGCTGTGCCGAAGGTCGGACGGGAGCAGCGGTTCAGGCTCGGTGGGTGATCAGCCTGGTGGGGCGGCGGCGCGGAACACCGGCTGCGGGATCGGCCGGGGGTTCCAGCGCATTCCGAGCGAGTCGAGCGCGGCGATCTGCTCGCCGGTGAGCGCGTCGGCCCGCCGTTGGATCCTGACGGCCTCCAGCCATGCGCCGAGGCGGCCGTCCGGGGTGTTCGGATCCGGGGCGATCGTGATGTGTCCGTGCTGCCGGCGGTAGTCGGCCAGGGCGGCGACGTGGTCCTCGAACGTCTCCGGCTCGTCGTGCCAGTGCATCCCGAGCGCGTCCAGCGATGCCTGGAACACCGGATGCGGTCCCTTCGGGGTGATCCAGTGCATCCCGAGCGCGTCCAGCGCGGCGATCTGGGCGTCGGTGAGCTTGTTCCTCTTGCGCTCGATCCGCACCGAGATCAGCCAGGATCCGAGGCGGCCGTCCGAGGTGTTCGGATCCGGGGCGATGGCGATGTGGCCGTGCCGGGCGTGGTACTCGGTCAGCGCCGCGACGTGGTCCTCAAACGTCTCCGGCTCGTCGTGCCAGCGCATCCCCAGCGCGTCCAGCGCAGCCTGTCGCGGCGGTTCCAGCTCACCGGCCGCGCGGCGGGCGCGCTGCTTGTCCAGCCAGCTCCGCAAGTCGACGCCCTCGACGCGCAGGGAGCGCACCGGCTCCAGATGCTGGTGCTGGTCGTGGAACGCGGTGGCGGCGCGCAGCCCGGCAGCCCACTCCGCGGCGCGCGGGTACAGGTCGAATCCGAGTTCGTCCAGGGCGGCGATGCGATCGGCGGCGAGGCGGCCCTGGCGGTGGGCGGTGCGGACGTTCTCGCACCACGCGCCGAGCTTGATGCCGTCGTCGGTGACGTGGCCGGCGTCGACGGTGGTGTGGCCGTGCTGGGCGTGGAACCGCTCGAGCGCGGCGTAGCTGTCCCACCAGGGGCTGCGGGCCGAGGAGATCATCCGGGCGGTGAGGTGGTGCAGGAAGGTGCCGTCGTCGTAGCCGGGCGGCAGTGTGACCAGCACATGTTCCAAGGGCTGCTGCTCGTCGTAGAAGTAACGCGCGTTGTTGCGGACGTGCTCGGCGCGGTCGATGGTGACACCGAGTTTGTCGTCGTGGGCGCGCAGGGCGCGCACGACCTGCCAGAGCAGGCGGTAGTCGGCGAGGTCGGTCTCGTCGAGGTCGCTGGGCTCGTCGGGCAGCAGGATCGGCACGAGGATGGTAGCGGTGCCGGTGCCGCCCGGGTCGCGACGCAGAGCGCGGCCGATGGCTTGCACGATGTCGGCCACGGATTGCTTGGGGTGGGTGAACACGATCCCGTCGATGGTCGGGACATCGACTCCTTCAGCCAGGCACCGCACGTTGGTGACGACGGTCCAGCCGTCCTCGGGTGGGTTAACCAGCAGCTGCAGGCGTTTCTCTCGTTCGGTGGTGCTCATGCCGCCGTCGACGTAGGAGGTGGTCAGGCGTGCGGTGGGCCGCATCGACTCCGGCAGGCCGGCGAGGGTGGCGTTCATGGTGCGGGCGAAGTCCGCGGCTTCATTGAGATAGCGGCAGAAGGTGAGCACCCGGCGCAGGCCGAACTGGGCCGCGGCTTTCGCTAGGACGGTCTGGACCATCGCGGTGTGCAGGGACGTCGTGGAGTTGCCGGCGACCGCGCCGCGCGGGAGCCCCGCCAGGTGTTCGCGGATTTCCTGACGTGTCGCGCCCATCACGACCAGGCGGTAGTCGTCGAGGTAGCCGTCGTCGATGGCGTCGGAGAATGGGTAGTCGTAGAGCACCGGGCCGAAGGTGGTCTCGTCGTCCATGCCGACCATTTGCTTGGCGAAGCGGCGGGGACCGTCGCGGCCTTCCCGGACCGCGCTTTCGCCGATGACCTTGGGGGTGGCGGTGGCGTAGAGGCGGCGGGTGGCCGGCAGGTGCTCGTCGTCGTGCACCAACGCGGTGTGCTTGTCGATGCGTCCGGCCGCTCGATGCGCCTCGTCGACGATCAGCAGTTCGGCAGCGGTCCCCGCGGCCTGCAGGGCGGCGCCGATGACGTGCGCCGAGCGGTGTGTGCCGACAATCAGCCGCAGTCCCGCTGTCGTCGGGGCACGAAGCCAGTCCGCGGCCACGGCGGGATCGGTGGTGACGGTCGCGGGCAGGTCGGCAACCGCGGTGGCCGAATCGGCGACGGTGTCGTCGCTGCAGACGGCCAGGGCGATGTGGTCGCTGTTGGTCGCAGACCACTCCCACAGGGTTTGGGCGACCAGGGCGACCGAGGGGCATGCGACGACCACCACTCCCCCGCTCGGGCAGAGCAGTTCGGCGGCGCGCTGGCACATGCGGGTCTTCCCGGTGCCGCAGGCGGCGCGCAGCTGTCCGCGGCCGCCGTCGCGCAGGCCCAGGACGATGCATTGAACCGCTTCCACCTGGTAGAGGCGGTCGCCGATCGTCGGGTGCCCGCTGGTGATGGCTTCGAGGGAGAACAGAGCATCGGCGGCATCGGCCGGTGGCGGGCTGGGGCGTGTCCCAGTTCTCGTGGAAGCGTTCGTCGGCGCTGGAACCACGGCTCCTTGATCGACTGACAGCGGGGCGCAGTAACGTTACTGAGTGCGCGTTACTGTACGCAAGGTGCAACTTCGCCGGGTCCGATCCGCCCTGGCCAGAGCAGGTCACCCCCGGGACGCGCGTCACCCATTCGCGTGAGTGATCGAGGTGACTGCGTTCGACAGGCGGCCGAGCGCGCGCCCAACTGCCGCGCGCGAAGCCGGACCATGAAGCACCGGCGCGACGTCACGTCCGCACCCCTGAAATCGTGGCCGCAATTGGAGGACGCGAAAACCCTGAGGCACCGCATTGACGGCAGCAGCAGATTTTTGCAGTCACGGAATAGACGGAATCGCGACGTTTACTGGCGGGTCATCGGAACCACCAAGGGGACGCTCACCCGTGCCGAAAATCTCAGAATGGCGGCTCTACATGCCGATCAGGGTCACTCGCAGCCGGGGAGAATTCCTGCGTCGGGTGCAGATTCCTGATCGCGTCGGTGAGGGTCGTTCCAATCCCCTCGGCGATCGAGCGGGCAGCCCGAGGGTTTTCTATCACCTCGCCGGTCTGATCTTCGGCGAAAATGGTGACAACGACGTGATCAGGGCTGTCGTCGGGCTCGTATTCGTGTCCGGGGCGAACTTTGTCACCTGGGAAATAGGTGACCTGGACGATATTCCCGCGGCGCTGCCACCAGCCGATCTCGGAATGCATGAGTGCCAACGTCCTGGGCCGGGTGCGAGTTGTCGTGACGAATCGTACCGGCGCGGCACGCGGCCACCACCGTCCCGGCTCGGGAGTCGCGCAGTACCCATGGAGCGGGGCATCGCGCCGGTCGATGCCACTGGCAAGCGGAACTCTCGTGATGCGCGCGGCGTAGCCGTGCTCGAGGGTCGCGACGCCCGGCGGATGCGTTCGAAATGCGCTGACCGGGTGACACCCGCAGCCGGGCGCGATCACCAGCCGTCACTACGTGGTGATGAAGTACGTGCTCGCCTACGTGAGTCCCCGGATGCCATTCGAGGGTGAGCGGCACAGACTGGACGCAGTCCTCGTACTGATCGGGGGAGGACGTGGTGACCGTCAGCCGCACGCTCGGCGACCTAAGTGTGCGGCTCGGAGACACTGCGGAACCGGGTGAGGACCTGGCCTGTGCAGGGCTCGAGTGGGCAAACTTTGCAGCACTGCACAGGCCAATCCCTTGCCGAGCGGCGAGGGCGGAACTACGTGGTTCCCCTCGCCGGGAAATTGCCCGGCGTCGCGACCCAGGCCGCGACCTGCTGCCGGTTGTTCAACCCGATCTTGGTGAGGATGTTGCTCACGTGCTTCTCCACCGTCCGTGCGGAGATGACGAGTTTGCTGGCGATGTCGGGGTTGCTCAGTCCCTCGGCGATCAGCTTCGCGATCTCCGTTTCCCGTCGCGACAGCGTCGCGCCCGCGCTCGAGGTCGACCGTGACGCGGCCTGCCGCGGATCGGGGGCCCGACGGTGCAAAGCCAGGGTGAGGGCCTCGTCCCAGGTGAGCAGGCTTCCCTGCCGATACGCAGCGGAGTACTGCTGCGGGGTCAGGACGCTGCGCACCAGCCGCTCGGCTACGGCTCGCTGTTCGGCGAACGTGCGCAGGCCGGACATCACGGCTCCGGTCAGCTTCCGCATCTGGTCGGCGGCGCCGAACAGCCAGGCCGCATACTCGAACTCGCCCATCGCCGCCGCTGCCCAAGCGAGTGCTTCCACACTCCACACCGGGCCCCACTGGTCGCCGATCGCCCGCTGCTGGCTCAGCGCGTCGCGCAACATGCGGGTCGCTCGCTGCCGGTTGCCGAACCTCAGTTCGGCGAATCCCGCCGCCCACCGAGCCCAGGAAATCGACCAGATTCCCCCGCTGGCCTCAGCTTTGTTCAGCAGGTCCTCGCTGGCCGGCAGCGCAGTGTCGCGATCGGTCAGGAAGCCGGCTGCCATGGTCGCGAACAGGTCCGCCATGTACGCGTCACCGTGCGCGCCGAGCCGCAGGAACAGGTCGCGCGCCTGCAGCAGCAACGCCACGGCGTCGGGGTGCGCATCGACCAGCCATCGCCGGATTCCTTCGGCGAAGCAAACAACGGCCTCCGCGAACCCGTTCTCGGCGCCGGGCCCGAGTTCGCGGTAGGTGCCGCGGATCGTGTCAGCGTCATCGTGCTCCCCCTGACACAGAGCCAGCCACGCGGCGCACGCCAGCGCGACGCGGCGCAGCTCGAGGTGACCCGCGCTGATCTGCTCAAGGCTCCGTCGCAGCCACATCCGCCCTTCGCCGATAGTGCCGTGGAAGAACCAGAATCGAACCCGCGACAGCGCGATCGCGACAGTGATCGCGGAGACCTCGGCGCCCGGCTCGCTCAGGCATCTGTCCATGAGCGCACGGATGTTGGGCAGGTCGGCCTTGAGCAGCGTCAGCAGTTCGATCTCACGGGAGGAGTACCAAGTCGTTGAGGCGTCGACCACGAGGTTCTCGTAGTAGACGCGGTGCCGCTGTCGCATTCGCGCGGTGTCGCCGAGTTCGTCGAGCCGCTCCTGGCCATATTCACGCACGGTATCCACGAGGGTGTACCTGGCGGAGCTTCGACTGTTGTCAACGGTGAGGATCGACTGTTGGTTCAGGCCGGCAAGGAGGTCGAGCACGTCGTCGGCGACAAAGCCGCCGCCGGCGCAGACGGCTTCGGCGGCATCCAGGTCGAAGCTGCCGGCGAACACCGAGAGCCGGGCCCACAGGGTGTGCTCGGCGTGCGAACAGAGCGCGTAGCTCCAGTCCACTGTGGCACGCAGAGTCTGGTGGTATGAGGGCACGACGCGGGGATCGCCACCGGTGAGCAGCCGGAAGCGATCGCTGAGTCGGCGCAGGATCTCTTGTGCCGAAAGGGTTTTCAGTCGCACGGCGGCCAGTTCGATCGCCAGCGGGATGCCGTCCAGGCGGCGGCATAGCCGGGCAAGGTCGCGCAGATTGTCGTCGGATACGGGGTATCCGGCGGCTGTGGCACGATCGACCAGCAGGCGGATGGCCTCGAACTCGGTGAGCACGGCGTGGCCGGACTCCAGCGTGTCCTCATCGGGCACCGAGAGCGGCGGAACCACGAAGACATGCTCGCCGTGCACGTTGAGATGGGCCCGGCTGGTGGCGATGATCTTAAGATTCGGCGCGACGCCCAGCAGCGTGCCAATGAGGACACCGACCGCGTCCACCAGGTGCTCGCAGTTGTCCAGGACGAGCAGCAGGCGCCGGTCCTGCAGGTGCTCGATGAGCGCATCCATGGGCGGCCGGGCGGATTGGTCGCGCACGCCCAAGGCCTCGGCAACAGCACTGGCAACCAGTTCCGGCTCGGCCAGCGCCGCCAGAGACACCAGGCGCACACCGCCCGGGAACGCCCGGCGCGATTCTTGCGCCAATCGCAGGGCGAGCCGGGTCTTGCCGACACCGCCGAAGCCGGTGAGCGTGAGCAGCCGGGCGTTCGACAGCAGCCGCTTGGCCTGCCCCAGCTCGTTCTTGCGCCCGACGAACGTGGTCACATCGGCAGGCAGCTGGCCTGCCGATGCGGCCGCGTCCCGAATCGAGCGCTGGGCGGACATGACTCCACATTAGGCCAACCGGCTGACAACAATAGGCCTTGTTCTCGCAGGTCACATGCCGAGTTCTCTTGTGCTGGCCCCCGATCTGGCCGTCACGCTGGGCACCTCGCGCGAATCCTCTGTGGAAGACACCCGAGCCCGTCCGTCGGCACCACAATGAAAGCGGACGCGCAAACAAGGCATGGCGCGGATTCGCCGACGAGAGCATCCACTTCGCCGGTCGGGCGCGTGTTCACCGATGCGCTGGTTCGAGCGCACCGTCCACTGTGGCGGCCAGGTAGTGACCGGATGCGCTTCTCCATGGTGGAGGGAGCGGCTCCATGCTCAGTCAGGCAATCGGCGTCACGGATGTTGCGGCTCATCGAACCGCGGCCTCATCCCCACCCGTCGTTCCGAGTTGGCGTAGAGTCCGCCGGCTCCGCGGCCGGGGCGTGGGGAATGGATGGAGTGCGGCGCCGTGCGCGTTCGCGGCTACCGGGCGGCTGCGCCTGATCATGGGCCTGCAGCTGAGCCTCGAGGTCCCGTAGTGCCTCTTCGGTGCCGGCGGGCTGGCGGTTGCGGGTCACTGCGAGCACGCGGCGCGCCGCGTCGGGGGTCTGGACGAGGACTCGCCATCCGCGGGTTGCGTCGGCGTCGTTGAGGATCCACAGGTCCTGGCGGGTTTCTTGGTCGGGGTAGAACCCGCGTGATCCGCGCAGGGCACCGCCGGCGGCCGCGCACGCGGAAGCCCACGCCGCGGCGTTGTCGCGCAGCCACGTCAGGGGCGCCAGGTCCGAGTCCAGGTGCTTACCCCAGCGCATGCCCAGCGTCCGCGGAGCCAGGCCGATCATCGAGCTGAGCGAGGACAGGCCGGCGCCGTCGACCAGGGCGTGCGCGGCGGTTCGCCGCTGATGCTGGTCGACGATCTCCAGCAGCAGCTGGCGGCTGGTCTCGGCGACGAGCAGCTGCACACGCGGGTCGTCGTGATGGGCGCTGCCGCCGACGAGCTCGGCCTGCACGGTGTCGATCATCCGTTCCAGGTCACGGCGTACCTTGCCGGATACGACATCAGTCTCCACCGCTGGTGGCACAGGTTGGCAATCTGCTTGCCGACCGGCTCCGGTCAGCCACATGTCCAGCCTCAGCCCGTTGAGGCCGACTTTGACGATGTAGTCGATCGCCTTGCGGCCTTTGTCGTAGGTGTCCGCGAGCTCGGGCTGCGCCAGCGCGAACCGGGCCATGTCCCACACCTGCTGATCGATCTTTCCGGGGAAGTCAGTGGTGCTGTGACTCATCAGCGCGTCCAGCGGCGGCTCCTTGACCATCGCCGGATGGGGCAGCACGAACGCCAGGAACGCCGCGACCTCCGCGGCATCGGTGCTTTCGCGCCGGAGTCGCAGCTGCGCGGTGTCCACCTCGGCCAGTCCGCGGGCCGCCGCGGTCGCGCGGCGGCGCATCGTGTCGATCGTCGGCCCGTCGCACCAGGTCAAATACCAGCCCGCGGTCTTGTGCGAGCTGTACTGGTCGTAGGTCGCCTCGACCCGGACGCCGGTCTTCACCTGCAGCATCCTGGCCAGCTTGCGGATCGCGCTGCTTCGGCTCACCTCGTCCACCTTGCCGGGTGGCAGCTGATTTGCCAACTATCCTGAGCTGGGCATACAGCGTGTCATGCCGCGTGCTTCGGCGAGGCAAGGCCGGCGAAAACCGTGAGGTTCGGGCTGGGCTGCAGGCCGTAGGGTTACCAGCCTCGGCGAGAGCCGGAGGCCGGAGAGGGGACAGCGGTGGCGGTTGATCTGGAAACGCTCGTCGCGCAGGTGTGGAGCCCGGAAGTGCGGCCGCTCGCCGCCGAGGCGTGGCGGTGTTACAACGCAGGCGCGATCCGATCGAGCATCGCTGCGACCTGGTCGGCGGTCAGTGCGGACATCATCGTCAAGCTGATCCGGCTGGCCGACGAGGGCGACAAGAAGGCCGAGCCGTTCCGCAAGGACGTCACCGACGCTCAGGCAAAAGGACTGACGGGCGAGGGGGTGCGCGCCATGCAGCGGATCGAGGCGTCGCTGGTGGACAAGGCCGTGGAGTTCGAGCTGGTCGACACCGTCGGCAAGCGGGAGCTGGACCGGATCCGGGAGGATCGTCACCTGTGCGCACATCCGTCGCTGCGCGCGGCCGGGGAGGTCTACAACCCAAGGCCAGAGATCGCCCGCGGGCATCTCGCCGCCGCGTTGACCACGTTGCTGATCCACCCGCCGACGCAGGGTGGCACGCTGCTGGAGGAGTTCAAGAACTACATCTGCGACCCGCTCTTCGTACCGTCTCTCCCGCACATCCAGGCCACCTTCCACGACCGGGTCCGGGACGCCACGCGCACGACGATCATCAAGGTCGCCGCGAAGGCGGCGATGCTCGAGCTCGACCCAGACGGGCGGATGCCCGCTGCCGCGCACGCCGATCGAATGGCGGTCGCGCTGCTCGCATTTGCTGATCGCGCGCGCGAGGTGGTGCGCGATGCCGTCGGCGACACCCGGGAGCGCTTCGCGCTGCTCGACGCCGCCACCCAACTGCGCGTGCTGGTTCGGATGGCCGACCAGGACTACTTCTGGACCTCGGTGGACCAGGCCCTGTCCGACCGGTTCCAAAACCTGCTCAACGTCCCTATCTCGGTCGGCGAGTTCGATCCACTGCCAGCCGAGGTCGCCCTCAGCCTGGGGCTGGTCGGCAGCGCCTACGCGCGAGCCCGGCTGCCGATCCTGCAGGCCCGATTCGACGGTCTCAGCATGCATCACCAGATGGCCGTCATCGCCGCCCGGCCGAACGGCTTCTTCGTGCCGAAGATCATCGAGTTCTTGCGGGCCGCGGGAAGCTGGCGCACCGGCGAACAGGTCGGACGGCTGGTCGTCCAGCATGCCTCATGTCTCACGCCCGAGACGCTGCAGCAGGTACTCACCTCGTGGTTCGACAACAGCGAGTGCCGGCTCGCGGCAGCCATGCCGGAGCTGGCGGTCCAGCTTTTCCATACGACCGCGTACCTGGGGTCAGTCCGCGGTGGTGCGTTCGTTGACTTCGTGACCAAGTGCCGGGCGTCCGAGGGTGAGGGCGACTTCTACAGCTACCCAGCGCTGGAGACCACGTTGCGGACCGCGGGGTTCATGCCGGCCAGTTAGCCGACAGGCTCGGTGAGGATTGGGGGCATGGGTGCGATCGTGCCAGGCGGGCTAAGCCTCCCGTGCCAGGTGCGTCCGCGTCGTCGCCGACGGCCCGCGATACTGGGGCGTCCGCCGGATCCCCAGCCCGAGGAGTTCATCGTGACCGAGTCCGCCGGCCGCCGCTTCGACGACGCCACGGAGGCGCTACGGCACGGACTGCGGACCGGCGAGCGGCAGTACCCGTTCGTCCTCCTCGACGGCGCTCCCCTGTCCGGCGTCACACGGTCGATGTATGAAGCCGTGCGCCGTCACCCCGACGCCCTCCTCATCCACACCTGGACAGCCCTCGACGTGGCAGCAGCCGTGAACTCCCCCGCCGCGCTGACGGACTTCGACGAGCGGCTCGACCCCACCCAGCCGAGCCTGATCTGGCTTGACGACCTCTCCCCGGCTGATCTGCTGCTGCTCACCCCGGGTGTCCTGGACGCGGTGTCCCACCGCGCGCTCATCATCGCCAGCATCAACACCAGCTGGGTGGACCGGATCCTCGCCGACCGATCCCCGGTCACCGCCAACGGCCGGGTCGTGCTGCTCGAGTACGCCGCTCGTGTCACCGTCTCATTCGAACTGGAACACCACGTGCGCAAGCAGCTGAGTGCTCAGCGACCTGACCTGGACTTCAGCACCAGCGTGGGCGAAGCGTTCGTCGGCGGCAATGTCCTGCTGCAGCGCTACAAGTCCGCAGGCGCCGCAGCAGCCGACGGCCGCATGCTCGTCGAAGCCGCAAGCGACGCCCGCCGCGCGGGTCTGCACCGCGGTGTCCGCGAGACCGAGCTGAAGAACCTGCTCCCCCGCTCCAGCGTCGCTCCCCGAGGACAGCGTCGGTTCGCCAGCGCACTGGAGTGGGCGACATTGGCGCCCGCTGGCGCCAGCAGCGGAATTCTGTTTTCCGGCAAGGAAAAGGACACGTGGCAGGTGATGAGCTACGTCGCCGCGGCCGACGATGGCAGTCGCGGCAATCCGACGCGGCCGATCTACGACCAGACCTGGGACGCGATCATCACGACGGTCCCCGCAGCCGATGCGCTCCAGGTCGGGGTGAGCGCGCACCTGCGGGGTCGCGCCGATGTGGCAGAGAAGGCTTTCCGACGTGCGGCCGGTGCTGATCACCCGGTCGTGGCGGCTCGGGCCGCCGCCTTCCTGACCTGATCGGGCAGGTCACGCGCGGACATCCGAGCCTGGCAAGGCTGCTCGTCGTCAGACGCGGGTCTGCCCTGTCCGCGTTCTGCGCTCGACCTGGGAGATCCGGTGGCCCAGGGTGGCGGACAGGCTGCCCAGGTCGCCGGTGATGCTGCGCCGTATTCGCCTCGGTTGATGAGCATGCTGACGGCCTGGACTTGGTCGAAGCCGTCCAGGGTTTGAAGATCGGCCAATTCGACCTCGGCGATCTTGCGTCGAAACTGCTGGAGCGCCGCCACACCATGCCCGGCGCTCCAGCTCAGCGAACAGGACTGGGTCGACCGGACGCTCCTTCCTGACTCTGCGCCTTGCGGAGGCTGCAGGCGGGTACCACAGGCTTGGTATTCAAGCGAGGATCCGAGGAGCGAGGATGCGCATCTGGGTTGCCCAGCTAGCGCCTGAGCTCATCAGGCGTGGCCGGCGGCGGGCCCGTCATCGGCATCGTCGTCCGACGATGCCGGAATGAGCCACGGTGGGAACAGAATCTCGGTCGCCTCCGGATCCAGCGCACGACGGCGCTCGTTGCGGACTGCGATCTGCTCGGCGAGCAGCCTGGTCTGCGGCTTGGACAGCTGCAGTCGCGGTGGCGGCGAGGATCCCTGGTTCGCTCGGCGGGTGCGCGCCACCAGCAGGACGACGATCGCGGCCGGAAGCGCGGCGACGGTCATCAGTGTCGCCAGAACCCACGATGCCATCGTCACGCCTGCATCCACGCTGCGCGACGCCGCGCGGCCCGGGGCGCGAATACGCAGGCCTGGCAGGCGTGGAATTCAGTACGTGGTCTGGGCATGTTCGTCGATTTCAGGAGCGGCGGAGCCACGCTGTTCGAGGCCGGGGGCCTCCGTGATGGCCGGGCGGTGTAGTCGGGGTGTTCACCGGACCCCGATGACAGTAACGTTACTGACGGCGCGTTACTGGATCAACCTCCTGGTGCTCACGACCGGGTGGAGAAGCGGTCATCAGTGGTCGCTCCGCAGGAGCGAGAGCGCCCAGCACGTACCCGAAGGAGCCCTGTCGTGCAGCTCAGCCTCCCCGACGACCTCGCCATGCTGATCCAGTACACGGCGGCACGGTCCGGCAGCGACCCGCGGCAGTGGGTGTGCGCCATCCTGCGTCGGCATCTCGACTCGCTGGCTCACGCTGGAACACCGATGCCCGAGACCCTTGATGACGCCACGCTGGTGCTCATCGTCCTGGCACGCTCGGACCTGCTCGATGACCAGGACAACTACATCGCCCACCGCGACGTGTTCGACCTGGTGGTCGAGCGGCTTGCCTGGCCGAACAACGAGCAGAGCGAGACTCGGCTGACATCCGCGTTGAGGACAGTCTCCGTGCACCAGACCGGTGCCTGGGCTCCCAGCCTGCATGGGCCGGGCAGGACGGTCGCGGCGTATTCGGTGCAGGCATTGCTGCACGCGATGACCTATCCGGACCCACCCGGTCGCCGCCTGCGCCTCGTGGGTCCGGTCGATTAACGAACGGACCACGCCGCATTTGTCGTGACCCAATGGGTTTGCTCGCGTCCACTGTGGATTTCTTTCCGAGCTGGCCGGGTTCATCGTGGCCCTGGGACGCTCCCGGAAGCAGTGGGCGATGTTGTGTGAACAACGCTGGGGCAGACGGTGCGGCGGCGGCCAGGCGCTGGTGGATCCAGGCGATGTCGCGTGGTCCGAGGCGGGTGGCGATGCCGATGGAGGCGACGTCCGGGTTGCCGCCTCGCGAAATGACGCCAGTGATGATCGGCACTAGTGGACGGTCGAGCAGGCGTGGTCACGAGACGAGTCCTTTGCGGATCCGGGAATATTTTGCGGCGCAATGCATCAGACACCGGCTAATGACGAGCATCGGGTCGTGTCAGACGAAAGAGACGTGGCCGCAGCCAGATGGCTGCGGCCACGCCTTCGGTGTCCACGCGACCCGCAGCGTCCACGTCGGACGCCGCGCCATCGGCTACCCGGACACGCGGTGAGGCAAGTACCTCGCCTGATCCCGGGTTTCTCAACCGGCGGCGCGCGTGCACGGCGGGTCCCGCGTTACCCCCGGGTCGGCGTCGGCCTGGCTCCCTGGTGAAGTCCGGCGCCGACCCGAGCATGGCTACGCCGCGTCGTAGGTGAACGTCCGGAAGGACGCGGCGTCGCTGTAGGCCGTGGCGACGGTCAGCGCTGTCGCCGCCCGGCCTGCCTCACGAGGTCTCGTGCGCCTGGGTGTTCGTGTCGTGGAGTTCAAGGAACCTCATTTTCCTTCATCACTGGGTTTCCCGGCGTGGGCCGGGACCTGGTTGGCATCTCGACGATGCTCGACGATCTGGGGCGTGGGCAAAGGGAGCAGGCGCATCGACTTCAGCAATTTGTCCATAGTGGACGCTGCTCTCTTTGTCACCGCGCTGGCTACAGGCGCGTTCTTGTTGTTGCGGTGCCGAGTCCGGCGACGCGGCGGTAGAGTTCGGTCCGTCGCCGCATCAGCAGTGCCCACACGGTCGCGATGACCAGGACGACGACGTACCCCGCGAGAACTGTTGCGGGCAGCCACGACTCCGGCCCGACGCCGAGCGCGGCCGAGGGGCGCGACAGCACGAGCAGGGCTAGAAAGGTCAGCAGGACGCTTGCGGTGATGCTGGAGGTGCCGATCCGGCGGCGTCGAGTGCGCGCGGCGGGCGACTCCCGATCCGACCGGGTGACGCACTGGGCGGTGACGGACAGGGCCGTGACTGCGAGCAGGACGAGGATGCCGACGGTTCCGCTGACGAGGGTCACCCGCGAGAACGTCAGCACGTCCATGCCGGTGGCGGTCGCGGTGCCGATCGCCGCGAACCCGAGCAGGGTCTGGACGGCGGTCGCGATGACGGGCCGGTGGCGGCGGGTACTGGTTGTCCCGAGTACAGCTGGTGCCGCGGCATCGCGTCCGAGTTGGACGGCGTACGCCGTTGCCGCGTTGTGCAGGGCGACGGTCGCAGCGGCGGCGCTGGCGGCGACGATCCCCCAGCCCGCGATCAGCGGGCCAGCACTGGGTGTCGCCGCGTCCGCGACGTCGCTCTTGGCCGCGGAACTGAGTGCGATCGTGGTCCCCGCGGTCAGCACGATGAGCAAGCCGAGCGTGGTGACGCCGGCTCTGGTGATCCCGCGGTGCCCGGCACGGCAGGAGCTGACGTACATGACGCTGATTTCCACTCCGGCGAAGACAGCGGCGCCCAGGATCAGTGGCGCCGGTCCTGTCGCTTCGGCCGCCTGGTCGCCGAGCAGGGTGTGTGGGAGCGAGCCGCTGAGGGCGAGGAAGACCATGGCGGCGATCTGGAGCGCGGCAACGATGCCGAGAACGGCCCGCACGGCCGCCAGGCGCCAGGCTCCGACGGTGCCGGCGACCAGAATGACGGTTGTGGCACCGATCTGCCACGGCATCGCGTCACCGCCACCGTCGGCGGCCACCGCGGTCGACACGGCGTGCCCGGCCATCCCGGCCATTCCCGCCGCCAAGGCCGTGTAGGCGGCGACCGCGATCCACCCCGCGGTGATTCCCGGCAGACGCCCGAGGCCGTGCGCCACGACGGTGTAGAACCCTGTCGGGACTCCGGCATCGGTCAGGGTGCGCGCTGCCGCGAGGTAGCCGACGCCCTGCAGCATCACCAGCGCACCGACGATCACGACGACGATCGCGAAGCCGGCCGTCGCGGCGCCGCCGGTGGTGAACGTGATGACTTTGGCGGCGGGCGCGGCCGCGCTCACCGTGATCACGACGACGCCGGCGGCCGAGATCCGGTGGCGTCCGGCACCCAGGCGCACGGAACCGGCGGTGCCGGGCGGGCGGGGTGATGAGTGCATGACAGGGAAAGCTCCCGGGCGGAGGGGTTGTGGATCAGAGGGCGGTGGCGTGCACGTGGAGCGCGAGGGCGGCGACGGAGAGGATCGCCGTGACCTGCGGTGCGGGTTCGGTGGCGTTCAAGCGCGCGGTCGTGGTGTTGCTCAGCATCAGGTCCGTGCTCTCGTCGTCGAGGTTCAGGAGGGTCAGCAGCCGCCACAGAGACGCCGCGGTGGTGTCGATGGGGTCGTGGTCTGCGGCCGCGGTCAGGTAGAGGTGCGGACGGCGGATCGCGCGCAGTCCGACGAAGTCGAACCGTGGGCGGCGATGGCATCGCGTGTGCCGAGGTTGTGCGTCGCCCCGGTGGGCCAGCCGCATCCACACCAGCGGTGTCACGGTGTCGGCCAGGACGTAAAGACTGTCGGTCACCGATCGGGGCTGCGCTATCCGGCGAAGATCGTGCACGACCCGGTGCGACAGCGGGTCATCGCCGGGGTTTCCGGCGATGATGCGAACGCATCCTGGCGGTTCGATGCGGATGCGTTTCTCGATCGTGAGGTCAATGAGGACCGCTGCGGCGAGCGTCAGCTCCATGGTGGCTCGATCGCGCACAACGGGGTCGAGCTGGATGTCCCCGGCGTGGTTCGCCGCGAGGAGCAGATCGGCCACCTGTGGCCGGTCCTTCGGCGGGTAAGCGCGGGACGAAGCGCTCTTCGTGGGGTCGAAGGGCACTCCGTCCCGGCTCCGCCCGGCCGCGGGGAAACCGGACGCGGTGGAGGCCGGCATGCCGCGCGGGGCGGGAATTGCGTCGCGGCTGTCCTGAGGTCGCGGCTCCGCCGCGGCTGGACCGACGCGTTCGGACGCGTTGAGCTCGTCGTCGACGGTGCCCGGGTGGTGCATTGCGGTGGTGACCTGCAACGGTGGTGCGCTCCCCTCGGGCAACGGGTGACGGAAAATGACCTACAGCGAGTAGCGGGGGCTTAGCCTGTCGGAATGTGACGACCGCGGGAATGGCTCGCTGGTGCCGCCGTGGTGCCGCGACGAGCCATGGCCCGTTATTGATCGGTTATCTGATACAGGTGTGGGCATGGTGCAGGTTCGACAATGGACAGGGCGTGAAGCGGCGCTTCTGCGGCAGGCGATGCGTATGTCGATCCGCGAGTTCGCCGCGAAACTGGACGTCGGCGTCAGGACCGTGAACCGGTGGGAAGCCCGGGGCGTCACCGTGTGCCCGGTGCCGGAGTCGCAGCAAATCCTCGACGCGACGTTGGGACTGGTCGGCGAGGAGGTGCGCGAGCGCTTCCTGCAGGGTCATCGCGCGGCTCAGCTCGAAGCCGGCATTCCTGCCGTCGCCGTTGACACGAGGCGCCCCTTGGCCGTACAGCTGGGGGACTCGGCTGACGCCCTGGACGGTTCGCCAGCCGACACGGTTGGCAGGATCGAGGAGTTCACGGCGAAGGACATGGCGACCAGGCGCTCGGTGCTGCTGGGCCTGTCGCTGCTGACCGGCGAGCAGCTCGTGAAGCAAGTGCAGCAGTGGACGGCGTCGCTGCCTCTGGTGCAGGTACCGACGGACCGCTTGGGTGATGACGAACTGGCCGGGCTGGAGCAGTCGGTGGTGTTTTTCCGCCGCTGGGACGCGGCCGGAAACGGTGGCCTGCATCGGAAAGCCGTCGTCGGTCAGCTCAACGCCGTCGCCGAGGCGGTCAGTCAGTCTGCTTCGCCGGCCACGCGCCGGCGTCTGCTGCAGGTGGTGGCGGAGTTGGCGCAGCTGGCTGGCTGGATGACCTACGACACCGGCGCGTTCGGCCTCGCGCAGCGGTATTACCTGTTCGCTCTCGACGCTTGCCGTCACGTCGAGGCGGCCGACCTCGGCGCCAAGATCGTCGGCGACATGACGCAGATGTCCACCGCTCTGGGCCGATACGACGACAGCGTGTCCCTGGTCCGGACAGCCGCGGCCCGCCTTCCGCGCAACGCCAGCGCGCTGGTCCGCTCGGAACTGCTCGGTCTGGAAGCCCGCGCCTGCGCGCAGCTGGGTCCCGCGCAGGCGTCAGCGGCGCTGCGCGCGGTGGATGCCTGCGTCGAGACGTTCGAGGGCGCCTCGACCCGGGATCGGCCGGACTGGGTGCACTACCTCGATCAGGCCGAGGTCGAGTGTCTGGCGGCCAACGCCTACACCGAGCTCGCCCTGGTCGACACCCGTCCCGCGCGCGCCGCGACATACGCAGGTCGCGCGGAGCAGCACGTCATCAACACTGTGCGTGCCCGGGAGGGTAGCTACCTGCGCAGCCGCATTCTCGACGACCTGCGGCTGGGCAGAATCCGCCTCGCGCAGCAGGAGCCGGCCGAAGCGGCCATGATCGGCCTGCGCGCGGTGCAGCAAGCGCAGGGGATGAGGTCGACCGTGGTGACCAAGTGGCTGACCGGTCTCGCCGGCCCGTTGAACCTTCGCTACGGCAGTGTGGCCGAAGTGTCGGAATTCATCGACGCCCTGACCGCCTACATTCAGTCGGTCACGGCGAAAGGGGTGCTGTGACGTCCTCTGCTGGTGACACGTTCGTGCGGATCGACCGGGCCGGTGAGCGTGCCGCGGAGCTGGCCCCGGCTCTCACCGCGATCTACTCGGAGGTGTACGCCGAACCGCCCTATCTCTGGGGAGAAGAGCACACGTCGATGTTCGTCCGGTGGTTCGCCGGCCAGCGGGTGGCACCGGGATTCGATCTTGTGGTCGCGCGCGCGGACGACGAGATCGTCGGATTCGCCTTCGGTGTCACCCTGCGGCCCGACACGCCGTGGTGGAGCACCGTCACCACACCGGTGGACGCCGAGCTGGTCACCGAAACCCCTGGCCGAACCTTCGCCCTGGTCGAGCTGCTGGTCCTCCACCCGTGGCGACGGCGTGGAGTGGGCCAGCGTCTGCACGACCAGCTCCTCGAGGGCCGGAGCGAGCAGCGAGCCACGTTGACCGTGCTGCCCGAGGCGGAGCCGGCGCAACGCGCCTACCGGGCGTGGGGCTGGAGGCTTGTGGCCCAGAAGACAAATCCGCTGCCCGGCGCCCCGACCTTCGACGTGATGATCAAGCCGCTGTCGCCGCGTGGCTCGCAGGGCCCGCGACCCGCGTGACGCTATCGTCGGCGCATGGGCAAGGGGAACCGCAACCGGCGTGACCGTGACGATCGGCCGAAGCCGCAGCCGCAGCCGCAGCAAGTCGCCGGGATGGCCGCCGATGAGCCGATGCCGGAGCGAGATGCCCCCGGAGGGAAGGGACGCTGGGCGCAGCGGGTGCTGGATCAGACCCTGCACGCGACGCTGTTCCTGCTGAACTACGTCGCGTTCGTCGACCAGGGCGGGTTCGACGTTCCGGTGACGGAAGCGCGGAGGGAAGACGAAACCCAGCAGGACTACGAAAACCGCCGTGATGTGACGCGGATGCTGAAGGAAACTGAGGCCGCGGCTGGCAGCTGGGCTGAACTCTGCGTCGACGAGCTGCGCAACATCAAGCCTTCCGACGCCGGCGAGGTCGCGAAGATCATCCTCGGTGAGGGCATCGAGTGGTGCCGGCAATCGTCATTCGACCCGCGCCCTTCGGACATGGTGGCAGGTGCGCGTTCGCTGCTGCAGCACCTGTGCTCGGCCGAGCACAAGCTCGACGCCGTGGCATCGATGATGACCATCGTGGATGCGGTGACCAAGGGTCGCCAGTTACCGATCGACGAGATCGCCCCGTTGAACCCCATCGGCACGATCCACGCCGCGGCCGCGCTCACCGGGCACCTCTTCGCCCAAGCCGAATGTGTCCCGGACCGCGCCGCGACTCAGCGGGAGCTGATCGACAAGGGCAAGCAGTGCGCCGACTCTCTGTCCGGCCGCTGAACTGGCACCGAGGAAAGGTCGAGCGGTGCGGGGCCCGTGGATCTACTCCGGAATCCAGGCACCGTCCATATAGCTATCGGGTTCGCCCGGAAGACGCGGGGGGCTGGGTTCAGCCATCCATTGCACGGTGACAGGCTGCCGATGGGAAGCGTAGTACTCCGCAACCGTGGCATACACCAGATTTATGGGCACCTCACTGCGAGGCGGCCGAGGAGCTTCATAGCCCTTGATGTCACGATAACTGGCGAGGTCCTCGTTCATCCCAACCGTCGGCACGAATGACTCCCGCGGTGTTGACCAGACAAGTGAACCGACTGCGCCGCGAACGCCGACACGCAGACCTTCTGTGGCGTCGGGCCCGACGTTCAGCCTCCAGAATCGGCCCCCCGTCATGTCCGGATCTTCCAGCTTCTCGTTTTCTGCCCGCAAGGTCCGCAAGAGCGCATCAAGATCGGCGACTTGAGTGATGTCGTATTCGACAGCCTCAGGCAAGACGTCATCCATCAGAACTCAGCATCCCTTTCGTAGTGACGTTCGACGGGCTCGTGGCCCTTGTCCTCGTCAGTACCATACACCGTAACCGAAAAAGGCAGCGTTCGAGAGACTTCTTGCAGCATTTTGTCACAGTAGTGGCACGGCTTGTTGTTGACCACAATGACGACATTATCGGGACGCTCCCACGGGTGCATCTGACTTACTTTTATCGAGAGCATAGCCAGTAGTTTTATCTCCACATGCGCCGCAGATATTTCCTTGTCGTCTTTTGACACTGTGTCCGGGAGACGCTGAAGGTTTACCCATTCTAAGACAGCCTTGTACCTCTGCCGCTCCTCCCACGGGTCCCGGTCGTAATAAACGGCATCTCGCCCACCTTCTCCCGAAAGGACGAGATCCCAATTGGGGTATCTAGTCGTGAATCCGTGGGATTTCTCGCGCGGCGCGCGGGGAGGAAGGTGTTGTACCCTGTCCCCCGCCTCCGCAAAATAGCGAAATCCCCCTCCGCCTTCGATAATTCTCCGGTCGCCGCTTCCGTCGGGCGAACCCGGAGGCGGCGGGTCTCCCGGTGGCGGGGTCGATCCGCCACCTCCGCCGCCTCCGATGGCGGCAGTGCGCCCCCCTGCAGGTGTGGCACCGTAGGCGCCGAGTTGAGTTCGTGGTCTTTGAGGATTCTGGGACGCCAGGGCGAACTCAGGCTGTCTCCCCCCAGCGAATCTGGACAGCTCCCACGGGGTCGGGGCGTACCCGTCGGCGGCCAGTCTCTGTCGAGGAACCAGCAGCAGGTGTGCCTGCTGTTCTGGGCGACCGATGGCGTCCTGCGGGTTTGACCCCAGTGCCTCGGCGAGCGCGTTCGGGTATCGCTGCAGTGTCTCCAGCAAGCTCGGCGCTGCCGCCGGCCAACGAAGTCGCCTGCGAAGGAATAGCAGAGCCAGCCTTCCTTGGCCGGGGATCCCGACGGCCTTGGCGGCGAGGCTGGCGGGCAGGTGGATCATCTGCCACAGGCGGCGCAGCGGACGACCCATCACGATGAGGACCGTCGTAACCATGGCGGCGATGAGGATCTGCACCCAGACCGACAGGGTGGTGTCCGCCGCGAGCAGCGCCTGGATCACGACGGAGTGCACGCCCGCCAGGACGGAGATCACGACGAGGTGGAAGCCGACGGTGCCGGCGATTTTCACCACGGCGCGCAGGACATCGGGCTTGAGCAGCGCGACCAGGCCGATGAGGGGCGCGGTGAGGATGAACAGCCTAATGAGTACCTGGGCGGCGAGGACGGCGGCGTTGGCTAGCAGCGGGAAGCTCGACATGCTGGCGGCTTCGGCGAGGGAGAGCAGTCCGGCGCCTGTGCGCGAGCCGGCCTCGCCGGTGAAGTAGCCGGTTGCCGGGCCGAGTTTCGTCGAAATGTCCTTGTATGCGGCCTTTTTCGCATCAACAGCCTGCTGGTTGCCTTCCGAGCCGTCGCGCAGCTGTGTCCAGGTGAACGCCTGCGCGTCGAGCAGTGGACGGCCGAACTGGCCGGCTTGTGGAGCGGTGGGACTGCCGAACTCGCCGCGGAGCCAGCTGTCGTAGATGACGTGCTCGTGCAGCGCGGTGGGCAGCGCGTCGCGGGCGGCGGGATCGTTTTCCTGTTCGGTGAAGCCGTTCTTGATGTTCGTGGTGGTCGCCACGATGGCGTGGTCGATGGGTCCGAGGTAGGCCAGCATCGCGATGGAGGACGCGGCGATCCAGGCGCCGGCGAGCCCGTAGAGCGCGCGCTTGCTGACCGCGGCGAAGTCGCCTTTCCAAATCCGAGGCACCAGGGCGAGGGACAGCAGGAGCGCGGCGAGGGCGAACAGCTGGGTGTAGATGTTGGTGAACGTCTTGTCCGCGCCGGATTTCACCGCGCTGTAGATGGGTGTGAGCAGCGACCCGTCCGCCACCATGTAGTGCAGGGAGTTGGTGGTGCCGACGATCCCTTTGCTGATGTCGAGCAGCTGCCCGCCGGCCCAGGTGTCGAAGCCGAGCGATGGGCTGGTCAGCCCCGACAGCGGGCCGCAGTCGGTCTCGTAGGTGTTCCACACCAGCCCGGCGTAGCCGTAGTCGGCGTAGGGACTGCCGCTGGTCCCGTGCGCGGCCGGGTCGAGGGCGCCGACCAAGCCCGATCCAGGCCGTTGCGGGTTCGGCGCCTCCCCGCACGCCGCGGCGACGGCGGGCAGGGCAGTGGCCAACAGGTGGACAGCCAGGAGGCCAGCAACGGCGATGACGCTCCAGGCCCGGCGCAAATTCGGCATCCGCGCGGAGTGGGGAGTTCGGCGCCGACACTGGCGTCGCGCGGTGAGCACGCCCAGCACGATCGCCAGCAGCAGAATCATCCGGGCGGCCCCGGCTGCCGAACACGGCCGACCAGGTCGGCCGTGCGGGTGCGCGGTTGAGGATCCCGCGTTCGCGTAGTGGCACTGCCCCGCTCTACCACCGCGACGCGGTGTTCGCGCCGCCGTACTGTCCGGCTGGCCTGGCGATTTCGCGCATGGTGGTGGGACCCCTCCCCCGGCGACTGCTCACTGTCGGTGCCCTCTCGACCTCAGAGAGGTTACGTCCAAATGGTCGTACTGTGAAGGGATCACCAGCGACCGCCCATGCACCGTCTCGCGCGAGCGTGCCGACCGGCATGGGCCTCTCCCGCTAGCGGCCGGACCGGTCAGCGTCGACACTGCCGGTAGCGTGGCGTGGTGAATCAGGCACAGACGGCTCTCATCAGCGCGGTCACCGCGGCCCTGGTGACGATGCTGATCGAGTTCGCGGCGAAGCCCCGGCTGGAGGCACGCAAGGACCGGGTTCTCGAGCTGCATCGCGAGCGGCGCAAGTTGATGGCGAAACTGGTGGTCCTGCCGTACGAGACCCGGCATGTCGTGCTGCTTGCGAGCCCTGGTCTGGCGTGGGGGATGGGAAAGGTCGCGTTAGAGGATGCCGGTGAAGTCACCGGCGGGCTGCAAGCTGATCTCGCCAAGCTCGGCGACCTGCTGAGCACTCGTCAGCGCGATTTGGTGGGGCGGTTGCTCGGCCTCGTCGACGCTCGGCTCATGACGTTGAGCTACCTGGTGCTGCTGCATGAAACGTCGGGGGTCATCGCGGAGGAAAGCGCACGCCGTCCCCTGGCTGCCCAGCTTCCGATGGCCGAAGAATTCCACCGCCACTACTTCGGCGTGGTCGAGTGCCTCGCCGGCAGCTACACGATTCTCGCGTTGAGCAGGTGGAGGCCGTGGTCCTACGCCCGCACCGTCGCCGCCTGGACCCGGAAACTGGACGCGGAGAACGCCGAGATGCAGGCGTCCGCGCAGACCAGTGATCATTCGTCGCCCGCTGAGTGATCATCAGTGGCTCGCGGATCAACCGACCGCTGTCCGGTCCGCCGACGCCAACTTCCTGTCGGCCAGGAACTCGGCCTGGATGTTCGTCTGCGGCAGCGCGAACGCGTCGGAGTGTCAGGTTCCGATCCACGTCGAGACGCTGGCGATCGCCTCGTCCATCTGGGCTTCGTAGGCTTTCCGGGCCTCTTTCTCGGCTTCGCGGCGTTGCCGACGCAGGGTCGCTTTCGTGAGGCCGGCGCCCTCTGCGCGTGCGAGTGCGGTCCCCACGTGCGCGCAGAGGCTCGTCAGCGCCGCCCAGTCCGGCCCTCGTTGGTGCAGCAGCGCGGTGATCTCCCTGTCGTCGTCGTGGCCGAGCTCGTCGGCCGAGGACGGGCCGAATTCCGCGGCACAGGCCCGTTCGAGCTCGGCGGCATCGCCGAGCATCGTGGCCAGCGCGGCCAGCGACAACGTCTCCAAGCTGTCCGGATGTGAGGCGGGCGGGCCGCCGGCTTGGGCCTCGAGGACGCGTACACAGCGTCCGATCAGGACTGTCACTTTGCGTTCGGTGCCGTCGGGCTGGCTCGCCCAGGTGCCCTCGTCGTGGTCGATGTGCCAGAGCGTCAGCAGTTCGCCCCAGGCGAGGGCTGCGGTCCACGGGGTCCACTCGCGTGACATCACTGGATCCTTTCTGCGTCATGGCTTGGTGTGATCCGGTGGCGCTTCACCATGATGCTGTACGCGGTCGCTGTTCCTGGTTCGACGCCCGTCAAGCCTCCGTTGCGAGAAGTCGGGTGCCGGCCACCAGATGCTCCTCAGCGGCTGGGGAGCGGTCACCGGTTTGGAGGTGGATTCCGGCGCTCGTCAGGCGGGACAACACCGTCTCGGCAAGGCGGTGCATCCGTGCCGGCTTCTCACGCGCGGTGCCCTCCGGGTCTGCTGATTCGTTCCGGTGCGGCGAGGCGTTCTCCTCGGCGCCGGGGCGGTCGGGGTTGAGCAGCCGGAGATAGACCTGGCCGCTGGCCTCGAGGTCGATCTGGACGGGGCCACAGAAGTACGGCCCGAGGTACTCCTCCCCCGGCTCGGGGTAGTAGCCGTCCGGCGCCGCCCAACGCAGAGACTCGGGAAGGGCGTCCCGGATCGCCTCCACGAGGTCGTGCCCGGCGAGGAAGCCCAGCACCAAGCGACGGGCCCATGCGCCCTCGACGTTGCGAGCGATCATGTTGCGCCCCAGGCGATCCACAGTCGCCGCTCTGATAATTTCGTTGCGCACGCGGGTCCGCGCATCCTCAACCTCGCGTTTAGCGGCGTCGACGTCGATGGTGGACACCCGCAAGCGTCCGGCCGCGAGCTGATCAGCCGTTGCTTCCAGCACAACGGCAGGATCACCCTCGGCACCCACGTCGTCCCACACCACGATGCGCGCACCGGTCATCCCCCGGCCCTGGCCGAACGCGGCCAAGCCGGCGAGCGCCTCGTCCAGCTCGTCCTTGGCGGCGTCTGCGGGTTCACGGTGGATGCCGATCATCTCCATGGTGTCGACGATGTCGCCGTAGAGCGGCTCGTCGGCGCCGAGCAGGTAGCGCGTGATCGGCACCCAGCCGTCGTGATCGCGCATCTTCACTTCAAATCGCCAGGTCAGATCGTCGGCCATACCCGTCCCTCCAGAGTGGTTCACCAGTGTACCGGTTCACTGGTGAACCACCCGGTTGTGGCGGGTCTCCTTCGAGTGGAAATGGGGCGCCGAGTGTGCGTGCTCCCGGCATCGCCGTGGACGAGTGCGCGCAGGTCGTCGCGCACGTTTCTCGATGCCGGTCGTATCGGGCAGTTGTCGTGCGCGACATAAGCGCGACATCACCGCGGACGAGCGGCGCCATGATGAGGATCATGACGAGGTACCCGGTACGCGCCGACGTCCGGCTCAACAACCCGACGCTGGAGAGCCTGCTGAGCGGGCCTGTCGTGGTGCTGATGGTCGGCCCGGCCGGGGGCGGGAAGAGCACGGTGGCGCGCGAGCTAACTGCCCAGCGCCCCCATCTGGAGATCGTGTCCTACGACCGCGAACAAGCCGACGGCCGAATCGTCGGCGCGGCGGCGGTGGCCCGCGCCCACGGCCGACTCCGGCAATGCTGCGCCGGCGGGCGCGGTGCCGTCGTCGACGGCACCCACCGCCAGCCCGAGCGCCGCGCCGCGGTCCAGCGGATTGCCGTCGCGCACCAGCTGCCCACGATCGCCCTGGTAGTCCTGCCCAGCCTGACGCGGTGCCTCGAGCAGCAACTGCTGCGGTCCCGGGTCGTGCCGGAAAGCGACGTGCGCGCCCAGCACGCCGCAGTGACCGAACAACTGCCGAGTTTGCCCGCCGAAGGCTACGAACTCGTCGCAGTACTCGACCCCGGCCACGCGGTGCCCCCCGAATATCCCGAAGAGTTCGGCAACACCGTGTAATTCCGTTTCCCGGCCGAGCACGAAGCAGGAGCCCAGCTCTCGCTCGAGGACCTCATCGCCGCCGAGCACAAGACGCTGCCTGAGGATCTCATCCGGCGTTGCAGGAACTACTCGAGGACAGTCTGGCCCGCTACGTCGAGGTCGGCGCGAACATCGCACTGCCTCGTAGCCGCCCTGCGCCACCCAACCGGTTACGGCTGCTCGGCCGGTCTGTTGTGCGGTTCCGAGTGGTCGTCGGCCGTCCGCAGATCGAGGCCGTCGGGCAGCTTGACGCGGTTGCGGCCCTCGTCTTTGGCGGCGTAGAGGTTCGAGTCCGCGGCAAGGACCATGTCGTCGACGGTACTTAGCCCGGCGGACGGCCACAGGGCGCCGCCGATGGAGACGGTCAAATCGGTGACTGATGTCGGGCCGTGATCAGTGGTGATGGGGATGACCAAGACGTGGATGCGGCGGCGGATTCGTTCGGCAATAGCGCCGAGTTCGCGGCCGTCGACGCCCGGCAGCAAGACGATGAACTCTTCGCCGCCCCAGCGTCCGGCGGCGTCATCGTGACGCACCTCTGACTCAATCGCATGAGCGACAACTCGCAGAACATCGTCGCCTGCCGGGTGTCCGTAGGTGTCGTTGATTTTCTTGAACAGGTCGAGGTCGATCATCAGCACGGCGAGCGACACGTTGTCGATTCGAGCGCGGTCCAGGGTGCGCTCAGCGATTTGGTGCCACCAGTCTGCGGAGTGCAGCCCGGTTTTATCGTCGGTACGTGACGAGGTGCGGTACTGGGCGAGCAGGACGCCGCGGTGCAGGGCGAGCAGGCCGATGACGATGCCGGCGAGCAGCCACGGGTTGAACTTGAGCAGGCCCGCGGCGCCGAGGCCGAGGCCGAGCGCGCCGGCTTCGATGATCTGCTCGCCGAACTCGCCGATGACCTGCCCGGCGCGCATGCCGGGCGAGGAGATGAGGATCGCGCCGACGACGAGGGCGTAGTTGACGAACCAGCGCACGATCGCGGCGACCAGGATGATCGCGAGCCCGCCGAGTCCTGCGGGCACACCGGGGTGCGGTGCGGGGCCAATGAGCAGGACGAGGGCGGCGGCTTGGGTTGCCAGCAGGACGGTGGCGTCGCTGAATACCCAGCGGTAGAGCGGGCGGCGGCCGCGCCAGACCCGCAGCCAGGCGATGGTGTGGGTGAAGACGATCAATCCGCTGGCCACGGCCGGGGGCAGCACGATCACTGCGGCGAAGTCCCAGAGCGTCAGGCTGTCGACGAACGGCCCGACGCCGGAGGTGAGCTTGCGGGCACGTTCGATGCTGCGGGAGAGCTCGATGTGCGCGATCGCGCATATCCCGAGGATGATGGCTGCCACGCCATCGGCGCGGGTCACCGGTAGCACCGGGACCATGGCACCGGTGGTGGCTACTGCGAGGATGTCGACGGCGAGGACGTAGGTCAGGACGTGGCGAGGCAACGACCACACTGCCCAGGACCTGGCCCATCGCCACGGCCTACCGACCAGCGAAGACACCGGCCGTCACCCCCAGCAATGATCACGTCCACACATCACAGTTGGGCAGCGTAACGCTGCGGGTGCGGGTCGTGACAGCCTGCTGACGCATCATCATGAAAACCACCCGGATGGCCCAGCTCTCCGGCGCGGTGGCGAAGAGGAGGTGAACCTCATGCGCAACAACACCTGGCGACGCAACAACACCTGGAACTGAGCCCGGCCAGTCTCGGCAGCGTCACGTCCCCGAAGGAGGTGATTCTCGTGCGCAACAACACCTGGCGACGCAACAACACCTGGAACTGACCTCTTCCTCTCCCCACCCCTCCCGCCTCGAGCACGAACGGCCGGCACGGCTACGTGCCGGTGCTGGTCGCGCCGCGCCCCTGCCCTGTCCGGGGCAGGAGCGGCGTCGTCCTGCTCCAGGCGGCCGAGGCTGTCATCGCCGCGATCGTCCCGCCGAGGCCGGCGAGGCCGATCACGACCGCCGGGGTGATGGCCTGCGCCAGCAGGCCGCCGATCACCACGCCGACACCCTGCGCCGTCTGCATCGCCGCGACAGCCAGGCCGATCGCCTGGCCGCGGGACGCGTCGGGGACGATCTGCACGAACGTGGTGTTGGCGACCATGTCGTAGGCCGAGAAGAACCCGTTGGCCACCCACAACACGACGGTCACCGCCAGCGGCGGCGCCCACGCGGTCGGCATCAGCACCGCGCACGTTGCTACGGCCAGCGGGCCCATTAGCCGCAGACGCCGATCCGGCCGCACGCTCTTGAGCGTCAGCATGCCCAGCACCGCGCCGACGGGGTTCGCGACCAGCAGCAGCCCGACCGCGAGCGTGCCGCCGTGGATCTGCGCGGCGTAGGGGACTGCGAGGCCTTCCGGGATGACGTAGAACCCCGACACGCAAGCCAGCCCGACCAGCGCGCGCAGGCGGCGATCGCCGGTCACCAGGCTGAAGCCGGCACGCAGGGTGTGCCACCAGGCCCGCGCGCCGCGAGCCTGCGTTCCGGACGCCGGCGGCCGGTGCGGGCGGACGCCAAGAGCCAGCAGCAGCGCCGAGAGGGCGAAGGTGCCCGCGTCCACCGCCAGTGTCGTGTGTGTCCCCAGCGCGGTCACCAGCGCGGCGCCGACACCGAAGCCGGCGATGTGACCGAGCTGGTCGGTGGTGCGCATGACCGCCGTGCCGACGATGAACCGGTCACCCTCGAGCACCGCGGGCATCACCGCGCTGCGCGCGGCGGTGAACGGCGCGTAGAGCACCTGGACCACGGCCAGCAGCACCACCATCACGATGATCGGCTGGCCGGGCAGTGCCATGACCGCGACCAGCACCGCCCGCAGCACATCCGCGGTCACCATGACTGCGCGCCGGGGAAACCTGTCGGCCAGGCCGGACAGCAGCGCTCCCCCAGCCAGGTTCGGCAGGATCGTCATGGCGTAGGTGATCGCCGCCCAGGCGGGCGAACCGGTCCGATCGAACACGAGTATCGACAAAGCGACACGGGCGAGCTGGTCGCCGAGAACCGACTGCAGATGCGCCAGCCACAGGACACGGAACTCCCCGACGATGAAGACATCGCGGAAAGTGGCAGGCCGAGCAGCTCTCGGTTCGTCCTCCGTCATCTTCTCCCCCGGTCTGAACACTGCTTGGTGCTATTCAACCCCTGGCAATATAGCCACGATCGCGTCGATGACCAGGGCTTAGAGTCACAGCTCGGTTACCGAATGCTGTGCGCCGGTGGCGGCACGCATCACCGGATCCGGCGGCCCTGCGTAGGGTGGCCGCGGTGGAGGGGAACCAAAATCTGACAGTGCGCCGCGCGACCTCCTCGGTCTGCGCGGTGATCGCTGTAGTGGCCTGGGGCGTGACGTTGCTAGTGCTGGGCCGCAATCCCGCCGTTGCCGACGCGGTCCGGACCGAGCTCGGCGACGCCGGGGTGACGGGTGCCGCTGCGGTCATCACGGCCGCTGTCGGCCTGCTGCTGATCACCCTGGTGTTCCGCTGGGCCGGGTCGCGCGTGCCGACCGGTTTCGTTGCCGCGTACCTGATCGCCGACGTGGTGGTGTGGATCCTCATTGGACTGCTGTCGGTGTCTGTGGTCCGCTTCGAGACCGGCGCCGGGATCATGCTGATCAGTGGCTGGGTGTTCGCCGTCCCGTCGATTGCCGAGTTAGCACTGGCGCACCGGTCTCGCCAGGCCCGCTGAGGCGTGGGCCCTGCTCGTCGTCGACTTAAGCGCCGTCGGCCCGTGGGGCACGGACGCCCGTGGGCCGACGGCGCCGATGGGAGCTGAGGACTCAGGCGCTCGCCGAGGCGTGTTGTGGAACGACCCGGCAGCGGAAGTCGCCAGGAGCGATCTCCGGCGGCAACTCGAGTGTGACGTGGCATCCGGGGCGGTAGCGCTGCTCGAACCACGCGCGAACTTCGCGCAGCAGCCGGTCGAGTTCCCGGCTGCGATCAGCGGTTTCGACGTTCTCCGGCCAGGTGAGTGCCGGCAGGTCGACGATCCGGGTGGTGGTGCGCCGCTGCTCGAAGTGATCCAGCAGCAGCGCCGGCACGCGCGCCCGATCCGGGACGGTGATCACGGCGCGCACGTTCCATTGCAGCCCGTACTCCAGGAGGACCTGCAGGTCTTCGACCGTCTTGGCGGGCCAGTCGGTCATGGTGTTCTCGTCGAACGCGCCGTCGATGAGGACCAGGATCGTGGTGTCGTCGGCCTCGGTGCCGGCGTTGCGGCCTTGCCGGTCGCCGCGGTCGATCACGACCGCCGCGGCCTGCTTGATCAGCACGAACAGTTCAGCGTGCGCGGTGTCCAGGTGTGCGGTGACATCGCGAAGGCGGTCGGGGCGCGCGGTGTGCGCCCACAGCAGGCCGCTGGGCAGCGCGGCAAGCTCGGACTGCAGCGTGTGGGTCAGTAGCATGCCCGCCTCGCCGATGATGAGAGTGTGGCGGCCTCGGCCCGCCTGGCCGACGACCGCCAGCGCCTCCGACAGCGCGGCCCTGTCCAGGGCAGCGCTGGGCGCGGCCGGTTCCGGAGGGCTGGTGACGCCGCGGCTTCGGCTCGGCAGTGGGGTCCGCAGGAGGACGGCGGTCTCTTCCAGCGCGGCGTGCACCATCTTCGGGAAGTCTTCGCTGTTCTGGGTGGCGATTAGGACCCGCAGGCCGGTGTCGCCGGTCGCCCCCAGGGTGGTCACGAGGTTCGCGATCTGGTCCACAGTGAGGTCGGGGTCCGGGTCGTCGAGCACGACGAGCAGGTTGCCGTCGGGTTCGGTCACGGCCATGCGGGCGGCGTTGAGGAGGAAGTCCAGGCTGGGTGTGCACCAGCTTCCCTCTCCTGTGTCGCCGGGCACCTGCACCGGCAGGCCTGTCGCGGCGAGGTTGCTCAGCCACCGGCTCGGGGTGAAGGCGTACACGCGGCCGTCGTGGGCGAGCTGGTCGCCGATCATCTGCTGGACGGTCGTCGTCTTGCCGGAGGCGCTGGGGCCTTGCAAGACGATGTGCGGCTGCGGGCCGGTCGGTGTGGTCACCGGGTTTCTCCTTGGGATCGTGGGATTCCGGACGGGGTGGGTGCGCTGGCGCTGGTGACGGTGCTGATCAGCCGGTGCGGCGCCGCGGCGGGCTCAGTAATCCACCGCCGTCGTCGGGTATTTCGCCGCGCGCGTCGGGGACGATCCCGAGCCAGCCCGCGCCGAGGTCGTCGAGCTTCTCGGTGCCACACACCCACAGCACGACGTCGCGGCAACGGGGGATGTAGGTCGCATCGGGACGATCGACAGTGGTCACAACCGAGTCCTCTCCTCGGTACGGCGGGGCCCCGTCTCCGGGGCATCCGGTGGTCGCGGATGCTCCGGACACGGTGGTGCTGCAGGGATTCACCGCTGCGCCGCGAGGACCGTGTCCTCGGCGTCGCCGGTGTCCTGCCGCGCGAACAGCGGGACCGTGCCGTCGGGCGCGACCGGCAGTGGCGCCTCCTGGGCCTCCTGCTGCAGCTGCGGCAGGAGCTGTCGCTTCTCGGCGAGCAACCGCTGTACGTCGCCTGCGGCGTCATCGCGGTCGTCGGCGGAGTCGCGCTTGAACTGGATTCGCACGTACAGGCGCAACCCGCCACCACCGGCGGCGAGCGCTCCGATCAGCGTGATCGGCCACACCCATCCGCCGAACAGGCCAGCCAGCGCGAGCGTCAGCCCTGCCAGGGTCAGTAGCCCCAGCAGGAAAAGCCGGCCCACACCGACCGAGGCCTCGTCTCGGCGCGCGTCGGCGAAGTCGTCGCGGGCCTGCTTCAGCTCGTCGTCGATCTCACGCAGCCGGGGCACGTTCTCCTGGAACCGCAGCAGTGTCCCGGTGAGCGCGTTGACCCGCCGATCAAACAGGCGCCGGTAATCCGGGTTGGTGGCGTGAGACTCCCGAAGTCCCTTGTTCTTCAGGATTTCCTGCGTCAGGTCGTCATCGAGACGGTCGTACACATCACGCTGGCGGTGCTCGATCATGGCTTTCTCCCATCGGTGGTGAGGGGCTGGGTTCAGTGGCGCGGTCATGCGGTTTCGCGGCTGTCGTGGCGATCCGGGGTTGCGTACAGCCCGGTGTCGACCTTGATCAGCAGTCCGGCGTCCACGAGCTTGGCCAGCCCGTTCTGGAAGCTGGGCTCTGACGTCACCGGGTCACCGTCCGCGCGCAGCGCGGCGAGGATCACCGCACGGCGCACGGGCTGTGTATCGGCGTCGGCCACGATCTCGACGATCCGATCGGCTCGCGTCTTCGGCGCCAGCTGCGGCGTGTACTGCGGCGCCGGGCTCGGCGTCGCTGCCGCGGTCCCGGTCTGCGCCTGCAGGAACGCGTCGAAGGATCCGTACTGCTGCTCGACTTCGGCCACGGTTGTGGCGAATCCGGCTTGTTCGGCCGCGCTCATCTTGGTCAGGTCGACTCCGGCCATCTGGGCGAGCCGGGCGACCGCCTCCGGGGAGGCTTCGACCGCCACCGCCACCGCCAGCCCGCCGCCGGCCCCGCCGGTCAACGGCTCCGTCGGCCGGGCCGGGGCGGCTGGGGTCGTGGGCTTCAGCGGTTCGCTCGGTCCGACCGCTCGCGCCGGGGCGATGCACGGAGCACCGGTCAGGTACGCCTGGAACGCCGGGGTGTAGCGGGTGTGGCGTGCGGCGTACTTCGGTCCGGCGGCAGCCGCCGAGCCCGCGTCGAGACGGCGCACGAAATTCCGCCGGGCCCAGGCGACGTCCGACAGAGTGAGTCCACTGTGGAGCTTGTCCTTGGTGGGGTCGACCTCCTGAATGTAGGGAGCCTTGACCAGCTGCGGGTAGTTGCCGTCGCCGTCGTCGAGCCAGAACTCGCCCTTGTGCCGGGGGACTTCCAGCTTGTAGTCACCCATCAGCCGCCCGATGGTGGCCAGGTCCTTGATCCGGAACGCGGTGGTGAACCCCGCCTGAGCCTGCAGGTCGCCACCCTGGTCGCCGAGCTGATCGTTGGTGTCGCGCTGCGTGGCGTAGTGCAGGAAAACCTCTCCCGAACCGGCGCCCTGGCCGATCATCGCGCCCATCTGCGCGGCGTAGTAGCTCTGTCCGTTGTAGACACCACGCACGCTCTTGTTTCGCAGCGCGAACGACGCCTCGTCCATCAGCACGATCACGGTCGGCCAGGCGGTGCGCTGCGACAGCGGCTGCGACTGGCGGTACCGCGCCACGCCCATCGCCGCGCACAGCATGTCCACCGTGTCCTGCGGGCCGTTGGCGACCCAGTCGAACGGCAGGTCGAAGTCGGTCCCCAGGTAGATCTCCAGCCAACCCATGACCAGGTCGTAGAGCTTCTCCGTGCCGCACACCCACAGCACGGCATCGCGGCAGCGGGTGATGTAGGCGATCAGGGTGTTGATCAGTGACGACTTTCCCGACCGCGTCTGTCCGATGTGCTGGCCGTGCTGGCGCAGGGGAAGGAAAACCGGCTCGGTGTCCAGGCCGAATCCGACCCGCGCGGGGTCGCGCAGCGAAGCCCACTCCAGGCAGTCCTCGTACGGGTACAGCCGGCCGGTGACGTCCTGGGTTACCACGGAAATCGAGTAGGCGCCGGCGGCGGGCTCCTTGCGGATGTTCACCCACTTCGACTGCAAGGGCATGCGCATCACGTGGGCAAGCGCGATCGCGATCGGCTCGGCCGCCGACGTGGGCAGCGACGCCTTGCTCGTGTCGCTGCCCGCGAGGGCGAGCCGCTCTGGAGGCACCTGCACCTGGAACTTCGCGCCGAAGTCGTGAATCGGCTTGTATCCCTGCTGTGCCAGCCATCCGAACCCGGCTTCGGTCAGCGCGCGTTTGAACAGCAGCTGTGTGTGATCGAGCTGGAGGTCGGCCCGCTCGAGCACGGTCACCGCTGAGCCGGCGGTGCGCACAACCTCGTGCGACACAGCTGTAACGCCCGACGGCGCAGCTGCTCCCACCGAGTTCTCCGGCTTGGGTTCGGACTCCGGCTTCACTTTCGGCTGCAGCCGGAACCAGTAGTACTCCAGTGCTGCTGCGACGCCCGTCTCCACGAGCATCGTCGCGGCCAGGCCCATCAACCAGACCGCCCACCACCGGATCCCGATCAGCTGCAGGACGAGCACAGCCGCAACGAACACCGTGGCACCCGCGGCGATGAAGCGCGTGGCGAGCACCTTGACCTTGTACGACCATCCCCGGGTCAGGCGGGATCCGTGCACCAGACGGTCCGCGATCAGCACGCACACAGCCGCGAACACGGCTGTGATCGCGACGGCGGCCAGCGGCGGCGCTTCGAAGATGGCCGGCAGCATCCCGAACGCCAGCGTCAACACGCCTGCGCCACACGTGAAGACAACTTTGTACGGGAGCACGGGTTTCTACCTCCAATCGATGTATCAGGGCGCCGCGACCGCGAGGAGTCAGCTCGCGGCCGCGGCCCCGCTCGAGGACCATGGGGTTTAGCTGGCCTTGCCGCGGCTCACGGCCCCGAGGGCGTCGTAGCCCGCGGCCATGCCGGTGCGCAGGTCCGCGGTCTCACCCGCGGCGGTGGCCTCCTGCGAGAAGCGCTGCTGTGCCTCGGCCATGTCCGGCTTGTCGGAGAGAAGACCGGCCTGCAGCCGCAGGTTCCGCTCCTTCTCGGTGAACTGGGTCGCCGACGACCGCGCGTTGTCCGCGGCGTCGCCGAACGCGGACGCTGTCGTCGTGTGGGTCGACGGGTCTTCCTGGGCGGCCAATCCGGTCGTTCCGATGTCGGTCTCCATCGCACTGCTCCTTCCATCTGTTCCGGTCGCGACTGCGGGTTGCGGTCGCGGTGGTGCTGGTGTGGCGGGGTGTCCCTGGTCGTCGAAGTCGGCTTCCTCAACCGGCTTCGGGGCCGCCTTTGGCTTCGGTGCCTCGGGCGGCTGCTCCGAGGCTGGCGTGTCCTTCGGCGCCGAGGCCGGCTTCTCCTTGCCGGTGCGCGATTTCCGTCGCGAGCTCTCATCAGCGGGGTTGAGCGGCGGATTGGAGAATCCGGCGTCGTCGAACGGAAAGTCCTTGTCGCGCGCCGAGTTGCCCCGGCGGCGCCGCCGACGGCGACGGGTGCGGTTGCCTTTGTCCGGGTCCGGTTTGGCTTCACTGTCCGAGCCGGACTTGTCTGGTTGCGGTTTTGCGCCCTCGGCTTCCTTGCTCCGCTTGCGACGCCACCATCGGCGGCGTCGGCGTCCTGTCTGATCAGCGGTGTCGTCCTTTTTGGTCTCCGGGTTCGTGTTCGTGTCCTGACCGGGTTTCCCGCGGCCCCGTCGACGTCGGCGTCGTCCACGCGAACGATCGCCGGCGTCCTCGGCCGCGGCTCCCTTGCCGCGCCCGCGGAACGGCCACAGGTGACGGCGTCCCGTGTTCTTGTTGCCCGAGCCGGACTTGCCGCGTCCCCCGGATCCACGTCCGGTGCCGGACGTCGAGGCGGTCCCGGATCCCTTGCGCCCGCCGGACGTGGCCTTGCGGCCGGCCGCCGAGCGTCCTCGTCCCGCTCCGCTGCTCCCGGCGGCGCCGCCGGAACTGCGCCGTCCGAACCTGCGCCGTCCGGTGCCACCGGTCGCGGCGCCGCTGGCCTGACGTCGCCCGGCCCGTCCGGTCGTTGATGCGGGTGTCGCGGACGCTCGTGCGGCACGCGCACGCGCCGGGGTCAACCTGCTCATCAACGACCGGCGTCCCGTGCCAGCACCAGCGGCCCTGCCTGGTCCTGGCCGCCGCGCGCTGCCACCGCCTCGGCCGGTCAGGCCGCGGCCGCCGGACCCGCTGCTCCCGCGTGGAGCCGCGCCGGACCGGGACCGCGACAGCGGTCCCCGGCCCCGCCCGATGGCCCGGGGCGAGGGCGACGATGTCCGGGCGCCGGATCCCTTGCGGTTGCGCATCATCCGGTGCGCAACCAGCCCGGCGCCGCCAACCGCCGCGGTTCCGCCGAACACGCCGAGCGCGAGAAGCGGGGATACCGCCCACATCGCGCCGCCTGCCACGAGCGCCACAACGGGAGCCGACCAGCCGAGCAACCTTGAGGCCGAGATTCCCTGCGACGCAGTCGTGGTCTCGGCCTTGCCGTCCCTGCCCTTCTCCGCCGCCGTCGTTGCCGAAGTGGTCGTGGCCTCCGGCTCCTGTGCCAATGCCGAGTCGTCTTCGGCCGGGAGCGGGGTGCTCTCGAACACGTTGCGGGCCAACGGTGTTGCACTGTCCGTGGTGGACTCGTCTGTGACGTCGGTGGTTTCGGTGGTCATCTGGTTCACCTCCTGGGTTGGCCGGTCGTTGCTGATCAGAGAAGTTCGGTGCGGCCGTTGAGGCAGCGGTGGACCCGCTGGACCATCCCGGTGCCGACCTTCATGCCGTGCTCGCGGTAGGTCCGCTCAAGTTCTTTCCTGCCGGGACTGACTGGCAGGACACCGTCTGCGATCCACTGCCGGGCGACTTCGAGCTTGTCCCGCAGGTGCGGATCCGCGGGCAGCAGGCCGCCGTGGTCGAGGTAGCCGAAGTACGCCCACATCCGCGGCACGCAGGTCACGATCAGCACCGCAAGCAGTGGCCACACCCCGTGGCTGACGAGTTCGACGAAGTCGAACCTGTCGGCCACGAACGGCAGGTGGTGCCAGGTGTTGAGCACGAAGGTGGTTGCCAGCAACGCTTTTTCGGTTCGCTTGACCGCTGGATCGTCGACGTGCACGCCACGGGTGGCCATGAACGCCTGGAAGGCGAACAGCGACAGCATCAGCAGGGCGATGGCCGGCTCGACTGTCCAGGCGAACCACCACTTGCCGCTGCCCTCGGGAGCGCCACCGGCGACGGTGTCGTGCACGTTCGCCGTGGACACGAACAGGCTCAGCACCAGGCCCGCGCCGGCGGCGTAGGTGATGGCGGTGCGCCAGCGCGCGGTCGACAGTGCACGACGGTTGGTGTCGTGCAGCAGCCTCTGCAGCTTCGCCGCCTCGGCGGCCTTGGAACGCTCGGTCAGGACGCGGGGCGTGTCCGCCTCGGTCCAGTTCCGGTCGTCCATGAAGGTGCTGATCGCGGTGTGCTCGGCAAGCTTCTTGCGCAGCTTGCGCACGCGCCTGGTCTCGCCCGTGGGCGGGGCCGGCGACCGGCGGAAGAACCTCTGCCGAGGCAGCTGCAGGTCGGCATCCAGGTCCGTGGCTTCCGGACGCGGGTGCCCGTTGATGCGCGGCGGAACGACCTCCGGCTCAGCGAACAACGTCGTCATGGGTAGTGCTCCTCCGCACGGTCGGGCAACTCGGCAGGTCTCGGGGCCGCGCTGGCGCTCCCAGCAGCTCTGGCCGCGGCGTGCGAGCGATGCCCGCGGCGGGTGAAATCGTGTTTTCGCTGATCACGGCCCCTCCCTCCAATCAGTTACGTCTCTACAGTAACGTTACTGTTGCCACGTTACGTGAAGCTCTCGCTCCTGATCAAGAGGGTTCCCAGTCACACCGACCGCCCCGGACGCACTTGGGCCAGGTCGGCGACGCCGCAGGTAGCAGGCCCGAAACGGCCTCTGATCAGCGGCTTCTCATCGATCAGAAGCGTCGCTTCCTGTTGTCAGACCAGGAGTTCCGATGTCACCTGCAGCACCACCCGCCGACGACGCACGTCGCCCGCTGCCCGCTCCCCCGCTGGCGCTCCATCTCGTGGGCTCGGTCCCGCCCGCGGTCGGCGGCGATCCGGACCGCGCGATGAGCTGGCTGCTCGACCACAGCGCGGGCGCGACGCTCACAGCGCTGCCGTTCGAGCCCGACTCGCGCTGGATCATCGACTGGCTTGATCAGCTGGTTCACGTCGACGCCCTCGAGCAGGTCCGACCCGGTGCCAGCCGCGGCTACGACGACATCCCCTCGCACCGCATCCGCCCGGGCCACGAGCTCAACCCGCACGACCTCGCTCTCGGCCGTCACCAGCACACCGCCGACGCGATCGCAGCCCACGACCGGCTCGCCGCCGCCCGCCCGGTTCCCGCCCGGGTGCAGGTCAGCGTGCCGAACTCGCTGGACCGGGCGATGTTCGCGGCAGGCTCACCCGCAGCGGCGCACCAATGGATGCCGGCGATGCAGAAATCCCTGATCAGCGAAGTCGTCGACCTCGTGGACACCTGGGGCGAGCGGCTGCAGCTGCAGCTGGAAAGCCCCGCCGTCCTGGCCAGCTACCACCGCACCCCACGCGAGGAGTGGCCAGCGCTGACGACTCAGCTCGTGCACCAGGTCGCCGAAGTACTCTCGGCGGCCGGCCGGGCAAGCTGGATCCTGCACTTGTGCTACGGCGATTTGGAACACCAGCCGCTTTTCACACCGACAGATCTCGACGCCGCGGTTCTATTCCTGAACGCCCTCAACACCGCACTCATCAGCCAAGACCAGCCAATGCCCCCCGTCCACATCCCCATGTGCCACGGAAATGCGGAGCCTCCGACAGATCCGCAATTCTACCGACCGCTGAAGAACCTCCAGGATGGCATCAGCGTCATTCCTGGAATTGTCGCGGAAAACCATCCCAGCGCGACCGCTATTGCCGCCCAGATCGCCATCAGCACTCTTGGAAGCCGGGTTGTGGCGCTCGGCGCCGCGTGCGGTCTCGGCCGCCGTTCACCCTCCGCGGCCGCGGCCAACATGCACCTGGCCACCGAGCTGGTCACCACGCGGCAACTCATCACGCCGTAAATTCTGCGCCGCCGCGCACCGCCGAAACGATCACCACCCCGATGGCCCGGACGGCTCCCGTCCGGGCCATCGGCTCGTTCGACGCGGCGAGCTGTTCACCGCCATCCCCGGATTCCCCACCGCGGCCACTCCTCTCCGATCGCCTCGACGTGCCAAGCCGCCGACGCACCTCGCGCTCGATGCCGTTCCGGACGGGAACGCCGCTTCGCGCCCACAGCCGTTCCAGTCTGGAACGGCCTCCGCCCCCGGGTGCCGTTCCAGACTGGAACGGCACAACCCGGCACCCCCCTGCCACCGCCGGCCGAAGTCGATAGACCTCTGCGCGTCCGATCAGGACCGCGCAGTCGCCTGCTGACGTCCACCCCGTTTCGGGCCGACCCGCCCACCAAACCGAGGCATTCACGCTCTGTAGTTTTTGCGAGTCTTCGTGTCACTTCACTTCACCTGTTCACCTCACCTGCCCCACCCCCTCTCGCCTGCGCCTACACGCGGGCAGCCCCCTCCCGGTGGGGTGAAGTGAACAGGTGAAGTGAACCCGCTCCCGTCGACTCTGCCGATCACACGGAGTGGCCGGATCTTGCTGGCGAACTTCGCTCGAACGCCTCCATCGCCCGCAGCTCAGCTGGGAGCTCCGGGCCCAACTCGACCGCTCCAAGCATGTCTTCCAGGAGATCGAGAACCCGATCCTCAACCGTCGTCCGCGCGTAGGGATCCTCCGGCGGCTCGCGATCCAGTAGCAGTTCCCACGGCACCGGGCCCAGGGCTTCGGCAACCGTCAGGTCGTCGAAGTCATCACGCTCGGCCGGGCCGGGAACGTCCTCCGGCGCCACAAACCTGACGGTTGCCGCGTCCTGCCAGCTGGCCAGCAGCTTCTTCCACTGCTCGCGCTCGACACGGATCCGCTGCAGCGCGTCGGCATAGAGCTGGTCCGCGCCGACCGCGTGGCCAGCGTCAGCCACCGAGGTCGCGCCCACCGCGATCCCGCTGAGTTCGACCAGGCCGTGCTCGCGCAGCTGCCGTAGTGCGTCGTACACCGCGGATTTGCCCAGGCCGGAGAGCTCCACCAGCTCCGCCGCCGTGCTCTGCCGGCCGCTGCGCTCGAGCACGCTGTACACCCGCCACGGAGCTAGCCCCAGCACCGCCCACACCGGGGCCAGTGCGCCCAAGTGTTGCTTGACCTGCAAGAATTCAGTCTCAGCCGACGCGATCTGCCGCAGGTAGTACCGGCTGCCCCGGGCCGTACCCGCGCCCGACTCGATCAGCAGCACCGGCGACCCGACCGCGTCCTGCAAGTCCCTCAGCACCTCGGCGATCGTCTCGATGCCGATCAGCCCCGTCACCAGCCGAAGGCTCCGCACGGGTAGCTCCGCTACCCGCAAACGATCCGACTCCGAGTCGCTCTGCAGCAACGCCAGCCACGCAATCCCATGCAGGACAGCAGCGACGGTCAAGAACCGAGATCCCTGGTAGTTCTGCCGAGCCCACCCCTCCGCCGATTGCAGCCAGCGGTGCGTCCAGTGCGAATTTCCCCCAGTCCCCTTAGGTACCCCCCCGTGTAAAAAACTGTAAGTGTGTGCGGAATCCCGGAATTCGTGTTCTGCGGCATTTTCGGCTCTTTCGGCGAGGGCTTTCCGGACAGCTTCGGCTGCACGGTTCCACTCCTGCTCCAGGTACCTCAGTCCGCGTTTGGTGGGGCGGTTGACGTCGTCGGCCAGACCGCGGAAGGTGCCGTTCTCGACGTTCTCGCGAAGGCCGACGAAGGTCCAGCTTTGCCAGACGACGTGGAGGATCGCCGCGCGGCGAGCTTCGCTGCGGCCGGCGTAGTTGCCGAGCTCGCCGCGGGTCAGGTACTCCAGCGCAGCTGCTTTGAGCGGCCGAGGCCCTGAAGCCGAGGGCACGACCGGCTCGTCTTCGCTGTTGGTGCTGATCAGCGGGGGAGCGAAGTCGAACTGACCAAGGCCGACGTCGAGCTCGACGGCCAGGCGCTCGAGCGCGCCGCTCGACACCGGGCCGTCGAGCGCCTGGACCGCGGCCGACAGGGGCGTCACCAACTCCCGGTGACCGCCGCCCCGGCATGGTGAGGCCGGCAAGCTCAAGCAGCCTTGCTTCGGGTTGAACATCGGCGCCAGGTCGAGCTGCACACCCGGGTGCCGCTCAGCCATCCACGACTTGAACGCACGCAGCAGTGGCCCCACGATCTCCACAGGCTCAGCCCTCGCCAACCGAGCCCAAACGTGAACACCTCCCCGAGGTGACCGATCGACGATCGGCCGAAAACCGGCTCTGATCAGCAACGACGCCACATCCGCGCCTGCGGCCAAGGTCGTCTCGGAACTCGTGGACACGGGATCCAGATCGATCCCAAGCCACTGCGTGCGGCCGTCGTGGTCGAACAACAGCGCCGCGGTCGGCCGGCTCGGCAGCTTCGCCTGCAGTGGGACAGGCCACCGGCGGTACTTGCCGCTCTCGCCCATCACCTTGACCGATCGCCGGCGGTCCGGCGCCACCATTCCGGCGCTCAGCGTCTTCCAGACAACACCGGGGGAGTGGTGGCCCGTCGATCCCTTCGAGGAGCTCTGATCAGGGACAACGTCCAACAACGTCGCCGTCATCGCCCGGCCGACCCATGCTGGATGACGTCATCAACTCGCCTGAATCGCGAGTGCGGAAGGAAATTCGGAGCTTGGTTTCGCCTCCGATGATCATTTCCGCAGAGATCACAGTCGAAGTCAGATGTCTCTGACCAGCAGAAACTAGCCCACACGGGCAACACTCGGCCGCCACGCTGGAGTGACAGCCGTGCACAAGGTACACTCAACACAGCAGAGGCCCCCTTGAGGGATGCCAAAGCTGCCCGAGTGGTGACTCGGGGTTAGACAAGTTAAAAGTCCTGTTCAATTGGCCCGAGCAGACCACTCGGGTGCGTGACACGAACCAGCGGTGAACTGGGGCGTGGTTCAGCTAGGTCGGCTTCCCAACCGGCCTTGTTGGACGCAAGCGGAGACGAGGTCCAGTCGTCTCCCCACTACATCCGCCGAGGCGGCCTCTCCTAGAGGGGCCGCCTCTGTGGTGTTTACGAGGCTTCTTGTACCTCCTCTTCGGCAGGTAACTCAGCAAACATCGCCAACACCTGCACTACGTCATTCGTCTCATGTCCGCCCTTCAGGGCCTGGACGGCTTCAAGCATCTTCAGCCCGAGCTCCGCTCGGGCATACCAAGATTGCGGGACCATCACCGTGCCGGCTTTGCGGCCCCAGCGCGAGATCATGACGTGCTCACCGTCAGCCTCGACCGCATCAAGGAGCTGCGTGAGCTTTCCTCGTGCTTCCTTGGATGGAACGTGCAACGTCATACCCGAGAAGTTACAACATCTCGCCCCTCAACGCGATCACAACCCCCCTCGGCGTGTCGCTCTCAGATGCGCTAGCAGCCTCCCAGGTTCTCTCGGGTCGTTCGGACCCTCTTGGAGCCCTCTTCGCTAGCCAGTGGCGAAGCTGGGGGGTTGTACGCCGCACTAGATTCCGGATTGTCCGCAGTAGCAATGTTGCCGTCAGTGCTGTATAGTCGCGCGCGCGCGCCCGCGCGCCCGCGCGGGCGGGCGGGTGCGCGCGCGCAACGTGAGGAGAGCCTCCGGGGCTAAGTATCTCGACTGCGGGCTACTTGTTCGCATCAGCCAGGGTGGTGCCTACCCGCACAGACTGGGGGAGTGGCAGGGAGTGATGGCGAATTTCGTGGCAGGACGCTACGTCCGAGAGTTGGAAGTCAGCCACCTACACTTTCGCCGCCAGGTGGTTGCAGGCAAGCGTGGGGGAGCAGAGACATCCCAGACATCGCGATGCCGCGGCCTCTGGAATCAAGGCCGCGGCATCGCGATGTCTATCGGTGTGGTGTTGTGCGTCGATCACCACTGCGGTGATCTCTCGAAGCTGGTTGGGGCTTAGGGCGCGAATACCCCGTTCTCGAACGCCCAAGCGAGGGAGTTCCGGAAGTCGTCTGTCACCGGGTCCCTGGGCACCCACATCGGAAGCGGTTCGCGCCCGTTGTAGGCCTCGCTGACGGTGACTGCTTCACGGATCTCGACGTCAGGAACGATCTCGCCATGGCGCTTGCGGAGCCGATCAAGCATCTCCTGGCCAAATTTGCCGCGTTGGGATGACGCTTTCACTCGACAAGGCAGGATCATCGACAGACGGAGATCTGGGTTGTACTCCTGGATTGAAGTGATCGTCTCTTTCAGATGCGTGAGGTCAACGCCTGTTGTCTTGTCGTCGAGAAGGACGCAGTTGATCGCTCGCTTCAGCCTTACCAGTGCGGACATCATGGACATCGACTTGGTTCCGTGCAAGTCGTAGCCGCGGAAGTGAGGAGCCGACTGGACCTTATCCATGCGGCGGCTGAGGAGCATTCCAGCGAGCGGGTCTGAGGCGGCGAGTTCGGCTTCGTCGCGATAGAAGTCGATCTTCTCGCCTGTAACGTAGGAGGGGCCGTTGGGATAGATGTGAATCCGCTTGAGCCAGGCAATGGTGTTCGCATCGCTGCTCGGAACGACAACTCCATACCCCGGAATCCCGGACTCGTTGTACGCGCACCGGCGAATGTCATCGAGGGTGATTGCACGAGGCTCGTCTTCGCCGGGAAACTGAGCTTTGCGACGCAGCAGCGCGTCACCAAGTACAAGGGGTGCTGGGTACTTCACTCCTGGGCTGTACTCCTTGCCCAGTACCAAGAGACCATCACCTTTGTCACCGTCATCGAGCCCGTCGCTCACGCCAATCCCAAAGTGCTTGCTCGCATTGCCCTGTCCGTCGAGATCGACAACCTCGACCTCGAAGCCGAGCTGAGCAAGCAGTGCAGCGTAGGTTACGAGCGCGGTCGTTTTGCCCGCCGAGCCGGCTTCCCCAACAGTGCCGAACTCGACTGGGGCTGTAAGCGGCGTCTCCTCGATGTACCTGGCTACTGCTTGGCTGAGGCGTTCTTGAGCGGACACCTTCATCACAGAGGTGGCTTCCGTCATTTGTGGGGCCCTTTCAAGCAGGTCGGCGTTCCAGACTGGAACGCAGGAGTCGAACGGTGCTCACAGGTTCTGGAGCTTGTCTTCTTCGTAGGGCGAGAGGCTGTGGTATCCCAGTTCAACGAGCCGCGTGATGTACCTGACCACGACTGGGGGCCATGGCCGGCCGCCCAGGTAGCGCTCGTCTGCTGCTTGCGCCTCGATCGATGCGAGAGTCGCAGCCAGGGCAAGTCGACTTGCCTGAGGACGGTCGCTGGAGATTACCTCGCCCAGGTCAAACTCTGTAGCGACGGATGCCCCAGTCCACTGTGCAACCTCGCTGCGCCGAAGGACCGCCTTGTCTACGCCGCCAGCGAGAACCCCGTCGGTCAGAATCTCGATCAGCGCGTGACGTTGGTTGTCCTTGAACGTGCTGTAGTCGGCGACGATCTTCTGGCATGCCTGCTTCCGCTTAGCGGCCGAATCATGATGGGCTTGGCGGCGCTCTTGCACGATCCTTTGCTGCTCCAGATCTACTGGTGCAGGTTCTTTTTTGCCGCTCTTCGTTTTGGAGGCGCCTGCAGTCGAGTTGTCGCTCTCGATCTCGTCGCTTTCTCCCGAGTCGCTCGCCGCCTCCGACTCGGCAACGGCAGCCTTGACCGCCGGTGCGAGGTCGACGCTGAAGTACTGCAGCGCGCCATCGACGATCGCGACTCCGGCGAGGTTTTTCTCTGCCCGAGCGCTATCGATCTCTTCGTCAGTAGCTAGGCGATGCTGCCAGCCATCGTCACCCCAGTGTTCCTTCGGGTCGATTTCCGGCAGGCCGGTCTGCTGGATTTGCTCGCGAAGCGCTTTGGTTTCAGCAATCTCGCTCAGCCGTCGAACTTCTTGCTTTACTGCGGCCTTAAGGCTCGGCCGCTCATCAATGTCGCCGGTTGTGGCTGCGGTCAACGCCCTATCGCGGCTCTCGTCATCGGGAAGCTCGGCAAGGACCGTGAGTGCTCCATCCGCGGTGATCTGCCGCGTGTTCAGAAGTTCCTTGCCAAGAGGAGTGAGTTTGAGAAGCGAGATTCGACGACTCACCTGGCTTTTGCTCTTCACCGAGCCACCGACGGTGTCGACGATTTCCTGGTAGCTGAGCCCGTCGTCGTAAAGGCGCTTGAACCCCTCAGCTTCTTCAAGCTCGGTCAGCTGCAGCCGGCCTGAGTTTTCGACCAGGAAGATCTGCGCGAGAGCGCGAGCAGTCGCATACTCGTTGCGAACGATCGCCGGGATGGCTTCGAGGTCCGCCAGAGTGCTGGCCGCCCGCCGCCGGTGTCCCGCGAGGATGACGTAGTGGCCTTGCTCAGTGTCACTGTCGAGTTGTGGCGAGTTCTTGATCAGCTCTGCGCGCTCACACACGAGGATCGGTGAGATGACCCCGAACTCGCGAACACTGGGCAGGATGTCAGAGAGCCTGTCCTCGTCCAGCTCCTGCCGGTGCTTCGGGTTGATCGGGCTGTCGACGATCTCCGTCAGCTCGATGTCGATGATGCGGAACCGGTCCGGGTTCTGCTCGATTTCTTTCTCGAGGCTTCCGATCCCGAAGGACTTCAGGGCGCCCGCGCCGCCGGGCTGAGAGCCTGCCACTCCCGCAACTGGGATCGGCAGCGCGGGAATAACGGGCGGGCTAGCGACCACGGTCGTTCCGGTGCCCCTCGGCCCTTTGCTTCCCTGATTGTTACGGGGCATGTGTTGGAACCCTTCGGCTGATCGTCGTTTAACCGTCGCTGCTGAGAAGCAAGACCATGCTCGGGACTGGCGATCGTGCCGCCACGCTCTCATCGATTGCTCGCATATCGATGCCCTCAAGCAGCCCGCGAACTGAGTGAGGTCAGCATAGAGGCGGTTGGAGGTTCTCCGAGCTTCGACCCGCCGTGCCGTTCCCGTCCGGAACGACCACCGCGACCGCGCCGACCAACCGAGCAGCCGAGCAGCCGAGCAGCCGAGCACACCGTTCCCGTCCGGAACGACCACCGCGACCGCGCCGACCAACCGAGCAGCCGAGCAGCCGAGCAGCCGAGCAGCCGAGCACACCGTTCCCGTCCGGAACGACCACCGCGACCGCGCCGACCAACCGAGCAGCCGAGCAGCCGAGCAGCCGAGCACACCGT